>NZ_FRCS01000004.1:0-345093 GCF_900143005.1 Cryptosporangium aurantiacum | reverse complement strand
CAACGCCACGTACGAACCATTGTGTGTGGTACCAGTGCGGCGTGCTGCCGTGCTCGTGCTCACCGACAAGGCCGTCCCCGTTACCGAGGGGGACGGCCTTCTTCGTAGTACGACTACCGTTGTCATCGCGCCGGCCGTGGTACGGCTCACCCGATTCGTGAAGGTTCCGTTTCGGGGTCAGGTGTCGCTGACCCGCCGTGCCGTGTTCGCCCGCGACAGCGGCCGCTGTGCGTACTGCGCCTCGCCGGCCACCACGATCGACCACGTGATCCCGCGCAGCCGGGGCGGGCGGCACGTCTGGGAGAACGTCGTCGCCGCGTGCACGCGCTGCAACCACGTGAAGGCCGACCGCTCGCTCGCGGAGATCGGGTGGCGTCTCCGCCGTCGTCCCCAGGCCCCGACCGGCGTGGCCTGGCGTGTCCTCGGCCACCGCACGCCCGACCCCCTCTGGCTCGACTGGCTAGGCATGCCCCAAGAAGCCGCCAGCTGAGAGGGCAGCGCTCGACAAGCTCAGGGTTTCCCCTGAGCTTGAGACCTGACGGGTCGTTGTGACCCCCCTCGGTGGGAGGGCCCGGGTACCGTGAGGTGAACCTGGCGACCTAGAGGACGGCGAAATGACGAGTGTGGGAGCGGACGCCGTCGACCTGGTCTGTGGACCGGACGGACCGCTTCCGGAAGGCCGCCAACGCTATCGGCTGACCGGCCGATTGGGCTCCGGCGGCCAGGCCGACGTGTTCCGCGGCGTCCGGCTGTCCAACAACATCCGCTCGGCCCCGGTCACCGTGAAGGTCTTCCGCGCCGACCACCGTCGTCCGGTGCTCGACCAGATGCGGTCCTGGGACAAGGGCGACGCGGTCCTGATGGACCTCAACACGCGCGACGTCTCCGGCATCTGCCTGCGTGTCGACGGGTTCTACGGCGCGCCGCCGGTGCGTCCGGACGCGACCTCCGTGCTCGGCGCCGACACCGACCGCCGGATCCCGTACCAGGTACTGGACTACCTGCCAGGTCACACGCTGCTCCAGCATGTCGCGAAGCAGGCGAGCGGCGAGACCGTTCCGCGGCTCAACGGCGCCACCGTCCTCACCGGGCTGGCCCGCACCATCGCGTTGCTGCACCACCCGGCCGAGCGCGGCGAGAGCGCCGTCCTGCACATGGACGTGAAGCCCGCGAACGTGCTCGTCCTGCCCAGCGGCGAGATCCGGCTCATCGACTTCACCGCGGCCCGCTACCACGACCCGCAGCACATCACGACGATCGCGCACACCCCGGAGTCCGCGGGCCCGGAAGCGTTCACCGGCGTCGTCGGCCCCTCGTACGACGTGCACGGCTTCGGGGCGGTGGCCTACCACCTGGTGACCGGCTGGCTGCCCCGTGCGGACCGTGCGACCTCCCACTACGACGGTGCGCTGGTCGCGCCCGGCGCACTCCGCCGCCACCCACTGCTGGACGCCAATCCGGCGCTGGCCGCCCACCTGCTGGCGCCGCTCGACGACAACCCGGCGAACCGCCCGCTCAGCTCCGAGCTCGTGGGCTGGGTCACCACGCTGGCCCGGCTCGCCGCCGGGGTGCCGTCTGCGAGCATGCACGTCGACTGGGTCGCCGCCGGCGTGCCGCTCGACCGCACCCGGGTCGCGACGCCGACCAGGGTCGAGCGGATCCCTCCGGCCGCGCCGGTGGCCCGCGCCTCGGTGTCGGCCGCCAAGGGCACCGCTCAGGTCGGTGCGGCTGCGGCCGCGGTGTCCTCGGGCCCGCCGGCACCGCCGTCCCCGGCCGGGGCGAAGCGTCCGGCCGTGCCGAACCCGACCGCGCCGCTGCCCGAGTACCGGGTCGGCGGAGAGAACTGGGCCGGGGGAGACAACCGGGCCGGGGGAGAGAACGCACCCCAGTCCGGGCCGCCGGCGTCGTCGGGGCCGAAGATCCGCAGCGGCGTGGCGAAGGTCGGCCCGCGCCAGTCGCGGCCGGACGAGGGCGACGACCGGTACGGCTACCCACCGCAGGCGCCCAGCGCACCACCGCAGCAGCAGGGCCGCGACCCGTACGGCGGCCACGGTCCGCAGGGTGGCGCCCAGGCGCCTGCCCAGTCCGGCCCGCTCCGCCGCCAGGGCAAGCGCTACACGACGTTCGCGGTGGTGATCGCGGCGGCGTCCTGGCTGCTCTGGCTCGCCACGGTGGCGATCATCAGCGGCGCCGACACCGGCGAGCCGCTCACCGCGCTGGGGCTCGTCGTCGCCGGAGCGTTCGGTGTGTGGTGGCTGGTGCGGCTCGGTGGTCACCTGATCCGGTCGACGCTCGACCGGGGCTCCCGCCGCAGCACGCTGGTCCAGAACCTGGCGACCGGCACGTTCATCCTGCTCTGCGCGACCGTGTTCCTCACCAGGGCGACCGGCAACTTCTCCGACGTCGGCGAGATGATCAGCCAGTGGTGGTCGGACCTCTGGGACAGCATCTGGCCCTTCTGACGGGCTCCCGCTAGAGAGACACCGTGTAGACCTTCCGCAGCGTCTCGTGCACCACCCAGCGCGTCCGGTCGCCGGCGTGCAGCACGACGACGTCGCCCGGCCCGACGTCGTAGGTCGGGCCGTCCTCCAGGTGGATCGTCGCGCGGCCGTGGATCACCGTGAACACCTCGTCGGCCTCGGTGTCGGTCACCTCGCCGGGCGTGATCTGCCAGATGCCGACGGCCGCTCCCGGTGATCGCCACAGCTCCCGCTGGGAGACGACCGGCTCACCGGCGACGATCTGGGCGGGGTCCAGCGGGGAGGGGTCGAGCGACAGCGCGGCTACGGCAGCAGGTGGGTTCACGCTCCGACGCTAAACACCTGGTCAAGCCCGTTGACGTAAGAGTGGTCAGGTGACCCGGCCCGGCGTCGCGTCGAACGTCAGGTGCTCCTCCGCGGCGACCAGGTCACGCAAGCGCGACAGCCCGGTCCACACATCCTCGAAACTCGTCGTCAGCGGCGAGAAGCCCAGCCGCAGCCGATCCGGCGTCCGGTAGTCGGGGACGACGTCCCGAGCGATCAGCGCCTGGCAGATCCGCCACCCGTCCGGGTGGTACAGGCTTACGTGTCCGCCCCGCCGAGCGGCGTCCCGCGGTGACGCCAGGCGGAACCCGAGCGGCGTCAGCCACGCGTCGGACAGGTCGACGGCGTACGACGTCAGCGCCACACCCTTGGCTCGGATCGCGTCGATACCGGCCTCCACGACCGGCCGGATTCCCTCCTCCACCGCGTAGAGCCCGAGCACCGGCGGCGTGCCGACCGCGAACCGCTCGATGCCGGCCACCGGCTGGTACGTCGAGCCCATCGCGAACTGGTCCTGCTGCCCGAACCAACCCCAGATCGGCTGCCGCAGCGTCGCCTGCAACTCGCGCCGGACGTACAGGAACGCGGGCGCGCCGGGGCCGCCGTTGAGGTACTTGTACGTGCACCCGACCGCGAGGTCCGCGCCGCTCTCGGTCAGCGGCACCGGGACGCTCCCCGCGGCGTGCGAGAGGTCCCAGAGGACCAGCGCGCCGACCGCGTGGGCGGCTTCGGTGATCGTCGACATGTCGGCGAGCGCGCCGGAGCGGTAGGCGACGTGCGACAGGCAGAGCAGCGCGACGTCGTCGTCCAGCGCCGCCCGCAGCGCGTCGACGTCGATCCCGGCGTCGATGTCGGTGTGCAGCACCCGGAGCTCGAGGTTCCGCGCCGCCGCCAAGCCCTGCAGAACGTACAGATCGGTGGGGAAGTTGTCGTCGTCGAGGACGATCACGCGGCGATCCGGCCGGGCGTCCAGCGCCGCTGCGGCGAGCTTGTAGAGGTTCACGGTCGTGGAATCGCCGACCAGCACCTCACCGGGCCGCGCGGAGACGACGCCGGCGCCGATCCGGTCGCCGATCTCGCGCGCCAGGTCGATCCAGTGCGACCACGAGCGGATCAGGCCGCGGCCCCACTCTTCGGTGATCGCGGTGGCGACGCGGTCCGCCGTGGCGCGGGGGAGGCGCCCGAGCGAATTACCGTCGAGATAGATCAAATCGGGATCGGAGCGGACGAAATCGGCCTGGAACCGGGCCAGCGGATCCGCAGCGTCCAGGATGGTCGGCGAGGTGAGCACGCCTCATAGTGACTCGGGCCCTCAGCGCAGGTGGGGAGCGCCTCCGCTACCGTAAGCGGCGTCCACACGTCCGCTCGCTCTAAGAGAGTGAGAGCTCCCGATGTCCGTGCTGGAGACCACACTCGTCTTCGTCATCATCCCCCTGGCGGTGGCGGGCGTCCTCGCGCTGTTGACGCTCGGTGCCGGCGGAGGCAACCGCACCCCGCGTTACCGGCCGGGGATGCCGTTCGAGTTCACCCCCGTGTGGTTCCTCGCGGCCCCGCCGACCAGCCTTTCCGCCGATGGTCAGCACCCGGCCCTGGAAGGAACCTCGGCGCGCGGTGTGCTGCATGCCGGTTCGACGCCAGAGGCAGGTTCCGGCCACGCCGTGACCGTCCCCAACTCCGGCCCGAAGGGAGGCGCTCGTGGCACCTGGTGACTCCCCGGAGATCCCGGCCTCGCAGCTGTCGGCCAACCAGCTCACCTCGATCGCGAACGGTGCGGCCGCGGCCGGGCCGTTCAGCTCCCGGCAGCTCTTTCGGATCGACGAGGCACTCACCGCCGCTGACCGGGAGACCGGGCTGACGTTCAGCGTCTACGTGGGTGCGCTCGACGAGCCGCTGCGGGAGAGCGCCGAGGCGCTGCTGGACACGCTGCCCGCGCCGGAGAGCTCGGTGCTGCTCGCGGTGTCGCCGAACCAGCGGGTGCTGGAGATCGTCACCGGACGCCAGGCCGCGAAGCGCATCCCCGACCGGGCGTGCGAGCTCGCGGGCATGTCGATGCGCGCCGCGTTCCAGGGCGGCGACCTGGCCGGCGGCATCGTCACCGGCCTACGGATGCTGGCGGACCGGGCGGGAACCCCGCACCGCTGAGCCCTGCACACCCCCAGCGACCGGAGGGTGGGTCAGCAACCACCTACGGAGCGGCGGGACGTCGGGGCGCGAAGCCGACGAAGGCCGGTCGCGGAAGCGACCGGCCTTCGCCATGCAGGCGTAGATCTAAGAACTGGCGGAGGCGTCGCAGCGGCGAGCGTTCAACGCGCGGACCAGGCGGTCCTTGCCCTCCACCACGAGCCGGCGGAGCGCCGGCGGGTGATCCGCAGACGCGAGCCACGCGTCGGTTCGCTCGACGGTCTCCGGCGACACCGCCCACGCCGGGTACAGCAGCACCGCGACGTTCTGCGCGACCTCGCTGGTGCGGCGAGCCCACACGTCGGCGACCGTATCGAAGAACTTTTGCGTGTACGGCTCCAGCAGCGCGGCCTGATTCGGGTGCCCGAAGCCCCGGATCACGGCGAGCCCGACTTGGTTGGGGATCGTGTCGTCCTCGGTCGCGAGGTGCCACGCCTTGGCCTTGGCCTCGGCGGTCGGCACCAGCGCCCGCGCCGTCGCGGCTTCCTTGCTGCCCTGGTCGGTGGGGTCACGCTCGAACTCGGCGGCGATCTCCGCCTCGCCCGCTGCGCCCATGCCTGCCAGCGCCTGCAGCAGGTCCCAGCGCAGCTCGGTGTCGACGTCGAGCCCGTTCACCTGCTCGGTGCCGTCGAGCAGGGCACGCAGGAACGCCAGGTGCGCCTCGCTGCGGGCGGTGCCCGCGAACGTGCGTGCCCAGACCAGCTGAACGTCGCTGCCCGGCTCAGCGGAGCGCAGGCGCTCCAGCGCGGCGTCGGCCACCAGCTCGTACCCGGAAGGGGCCCAGGCCGGGTCGGCGTACGACGCGAGCGCCGCCCGCGCCTGCCGCAGCTGGGTCTCGACCACGCTGATCGTGGACTCGGCCGCCAGCCCGTTGAGCACCAGCCGGACGTAGTCGCGGGTGGGCAGCTCGGCGTCGCGGCACATGTCCCAGGCCGTGGCCCAGAGCAGCGACCGCGGCAACGACTCGGTGAACCCGCCGATGTGGTCGACGACCGTCGCCAGCGACCGCTCGTCGAGGCGGATCTTCGCGTACGTGAGGTCGTCGTCGTTGAGCAGCACGACCGCGGGCGGCTGCTCGCCGATCAGCTCGTCGACCTCGGTGCGCGGGCCGTGGATGTCGGTCTCGACCCGGCGGCGGCGGATCAGCTTGCCGGTCGACTCCGACAGGTCGTACAGGCCGATCGCGATCCGGTGCGACCGCAGCGTGCCGTGGTCCGGCGGGGCCTCCTGGGTCACCGCGAACGAGGCGTACGTGCCGTCCGGTGCGAGCGTGAAGTCGGGCCGGAGCGTGTTGACGCCCGCGGTCTCCAGCCACTGCGCCGACCAGTTCGACAGGTCGCGGCCGCTGGCCTCGGTGAGCGCGGTCAGCAGGTCGGCGAGCGTGGTGTTGCCGAACGCGTGCGCCTTGAAGTACGACCGCAGGCCGGCGACGAAGTCGTCCTCACCGACGTAGGCCACGAGCTGCTTGAGGACGCTGGCGCCCTTGGCGTACGTGATGCCGTCGAAGTTGACCTCGACGGCCTGCATGTCGGGGATGTCGCAGGCGATCGGGTGGGTGGAGGACAGCTGGTCCTGCCGGTAGCCCCAGCCCTTGCGATCGGTGCAGAACGCCGCCCACGAGTCGGTGAAGCGCGTGCCACCCGCCGCGGCCCAGTGCGCTGCCCACTCGGCGAACGACTCGTTCAGCCAGAGGTCGTCCCACCAGCGCATCGTCACGAGATCGCCGAACCACATGTGGGCCATCTCGTGCAGGATCGTGTTGGCCCGGTTCTCCCGGACGTAGTCGGTGACCTTGCCGCGGAAGATGTAGCTCTCGGTGATCGTGACGCAGCCGGCGTTCTCCATCGCGCCCGCGTTGAACTCCGGGACGATGAGCTGGTCGTACTTGCCGAACGGGTACCGCACCCCGAAGTGCTCGTGGAAGAAGTCGAACCCCTGCTTGGTGATCTCGAAGATCTCGTCGGGGTCGAGGAACCCTTTCAGCGACTGGCGGCAGTACAGGCCGAGCGGGATGTCGTCGTGCAGGTCGGTGACCTTGTAGTACGGGCCGGCGACCAGCGCGGTGATGTACGTGGAGATCCGGGGGGTGGGGGCGAACCGCACCTGGGTTCCGGAGCGCTCCGCGATGCTGTTGGAGACGACCTCCCAGTGCTCCGGGGCCGTCACGTCGAGCGTGAACGTCGCCTTGAGGTCGGGCTGGTCGAAGCAGGCGTAGACGCGCTTGGCGTCCCCGGTCTCGAACTGGGAGTACAGGTACACCTCGTTGTCGACCGGGTCGACGAACCGGTGCAGGCCCTCGCCGGTGTTCATGTAGCGGCAGTCCGCGTCGACGACGAGGACGTTGTCTTTTTCCAGGCCGGTGAGGATCAGGCCCTGTTGTGGGTCGTAGCCGCTCACGTCCAGCGTGGTGCCGTTCAGCATCGCTGACCGGACGTTCGCCGCGATCAGGTCGATGAACGTGCTCGCACCGGCCGTCTTGGCGCTGAACTTGACCTCGGTGACCGACCGGAACGTGTCGGTGCCCGGCTTACCCGCGCCATCGGTCAGGTCGAGCGTGATGTGGTACGACGCGACGTCGAGAAGATCTCCGCGTTCCCTGGCTTCGCCGAGGGTGAGATTGGTACCGGCCAACTGTCGGGTACTCCTTCGCCGCTCCGATTTTCGCGGAGGATCGAGCCTCCGCTGGCTTGTTCGAGCCGTGCCGACCAGTCTCCCACGCGGGACAGCCGCGGACGATGTGCTGCCGGGGCCACAGCCGCCCCCGCGGTCTACGCGTGTTTACGCAGGTCTCACCAGGCCCAATCGGACATTACTCGGGTCGGGAATGCGCGGGCGGGGCGCCTTGCTGCCACGAACGAGCGCATTTCTCTGGGAGGTACTGATGAGCGAGCAGAAGACGCCGGTCGGTTTCTGGTTCGACCCGCTGTGCCCGTGGGCATGGATGACGTCTCGGTGGGTGCTGGAGGCGGCGAAGGTACGTCCGCTGGACGTGAAGTTCCACGTGATGAGCCTGGCGGTGCTCAACGAGGGGCGGGAAGAGCTGCCGGAGCAGTACCACGAGATGATGAAGAAGGCGTGGGGGCCGGTTCGGGTCGTCATCGCCGCTGAGCAGGCGCACGGCAACGAGGTCGTGCTGCCGCTGTACACCGCGCTCGGAAACCGGATCCACCTGCAGAAGGTCGAGCTCGACGACCCGTCGCTGCTGGTCGACGCGCTGCGTGAGGTGGGGCTGCCGGAGTCGCTTGCCGAGGCGGCGACGTCGACCGAGTACGACAAGGCGCTGCGGGAGAGCCACCACGCGGGCATGGACCCGGTCGGCATGGACGTCGGTACGCCGGTGATCCACGTGCCGGGGCCGGAGGGGGAGACCGTCGCGTTCTTCGGTCCGGTCGTGACGCCCGCCCCGAAGGGCGAGGCCGCGGCGCGCCTCTGGGACGGCGCCGTGCTCGTGGCGTCGACGCCAGGCTTCTACGAGCTCAAGCGCACCCGCACGCAAGGCCCGATCTTCGACTAGGTGGGCGGCCCGCTGAGAGCGACGGATGACAGGCGAGCGAGCCTCCTTATGACGGCACCCTCATGTCACGGCGTCGGCTCGCTCGACTGTCCCCGACGCTCTCAGCGGGCTCCAGGTCGCAAGCAACTGCAACGCGCCTGGCGGCGCTCGACGAGCAACCGCGCATGGCGGACGCTCAGCGGACGCCGAGGCGCTTGAGTTCTAGGGCGGCCAGGGCTTCGACGGCCTCGGTGTGGCCGGACCGCCACGCCTCGCCGGGGTCGACCTCGAGGCGCCGAGCGACTCGGATCACCTCGGTCAGCGGCTGGTGTGCCAGCGCCCGCAGCGCGAAGAACGACGCGTCCGCGCCGCCGCGCACCAACCGCCGGGCCGCGGTGGCCTCGCGGACCCACCGCGACCGCCGCAGCACCCACCAGAGCACGACGATCAGCGGAACCGCAGCCGCGAGGAGCCCCAGGACCGTCGCCGTCCGTTCGATCGTGTCGTGCAGCGACTGACCGGCCTCGGCGACCTGCTGACCGGCCCCGGCGGCCCGATCGAACGGCTCCTTCAGGTCGTCGCCGACCCCGGGGATGCGCCCGACCTGCCTGCCCGCGCTCGACAACCCACCGCTGAACCCGTTGCCGGCCGACGCCAGCTGCTCGCCGGGCGCGGCGAGCTTCGAGACTTGTTCGTCCACCCAGCCCTGCAGCCGGACCGCCCACCACACCAGCCCGACCGCGATCAAGTCGCCGATGATCTGCCGGAGGCCCTGCCCGGTGCGGGCGGAGTAGAGCACTGGTGCCGTCCGCGGTGCGACCGACGTCGTCCTGCCACCCATCGGGATCCTCCCCAGGTTGCGCCATGGATGTGTCGGGGTAAGCCATAGCGCACGATCCCCCGCGCACGGCGCGCCCATGCCAATCGAGGAGGAGTTGCCCGTGCGCACGACGCGCCGCCCCCGCGACCCAGTCCCTGCTGACCAGCGCGGTAGCGTGGGGGCAATGAGTGCACTACAGCCCATACCGGTCGGATGGGCGTCGACCGGAGAAACTGGCGCACAGAACTACGACGAGTTCGCCGACGACGCCGAGATCACGGCGTTGGTGGCCGCCAACCCCGATTCGATGCTCGGGGTGGAGATGCCGCACCGCACTCCGGAGGCGGTCGCCGCCGGGCTCGACTTCGCCGCCGCGCTGCCCGCCGCGTCCGCGCGGCTGGCGAGCCTCGTCGACACCGGAAAGCTTGCGGCGTTCACCGACGCGATCGCCGTCTACCGGATCGGTGACCGCTTCCTCGGGATGTTCTGCCTCGTCGACACCGCGGAGATCGCCGCCGGGCCGGGTGCCCCGGGTCGGGTGATCCGCAACGAGGAGGTCTTCGCGGCGAAGGTCGCCGAGCGGACCGCGCTGATCCAGACGCTGGCCACCCTCACCAGCCCGGTGCTGCTGGTCCAGGCCGACGGCGACGCGCTGCACGAAGCGCTCGCGGACGTCGTCGCGGAATCGGGGGAACCGGATGCGACCGACGTCGATCAGCACGGGTTGACGCACGCGATCTGGCTGGTCGGGCCGGGCCCGGACCGCGACCGTCTGCTGGCGGCCGCCGATACCGGGGAGCTGGTCGTCGCCGACGGGAACCACCGCAGCCTGGCCGCGCAGCAGGCCGGCCTGACCCGCTTCCTGGCGGTCGTGGCACCGGCCGGGTCGGTGAGCATCCAGCCCTATCAGCGGCTGCTCCGGCAGCTGCCGATGCCGGTGCCGGAGATCCTGGACGGGTTGCGGGCTTCGGGCGCTGGTGTGCGGTCGGTGGACGGACGCCCGGCCACACCGCCGCGCGGCACCGTTGTGCTCTACGCCGACGGACAGACGTACGAGGTGACGCTCCCGCCGGCCGCCGGCAGCGCCGTCGACCGGCTCGACCACACGGTCGTCGAGCAACTGCTGATCCGGCACGTTCTGGGCCTCACGCCCGACCACCCCGCGATCTCGTACATCGGTGGTGACTACCCGGCCGGCTGGCTCGCCGCCGAGGTGGACGCCGACCGTGCCGCGCTGGCCGTCCTGCTCGCACCGGTGACCGTCGAGGACTTCGTCGAGGTCAACCTGGACCGCGCCACGATGCCGCGGAAGAGCACATGGTTCACCCCGAAGGCGCGGACCGGCCTCGTCCTGGCGGACGTGCACGAGGACCTGGGCGCGATCTCTACACCCGATGTTCAACCGGAGGCGTTGTCGCGATGAACCTGCACCCACAAGCTGTTGCAGACCTCGCCAGCGAAACCATCCCGCCGGGCCCGGCGCCGGAGCCCACCCTCGCGGACATCGCCGCAGCACGCGCGGCCGAGAACGACAACGCGCCCGCGCTCGGCGGCCCGCCGGCACCGGTGCCGATCGTCGTGGACCTGGAGGCCGACGGGGTGCCGATCCGGCTCTACAACCCGCGCGGCGGACGCGGTACGCCGGTCATGTTCTACCTGCACGGCGGCGGCTGGGTCGGGGACAGCCTGATCACGCACGACGCGGCCTGCCGCAGGCTGGCTCACCGGTCGCACTGCGCGGTGGTGGCGATCGACTACCGGCTCGCGCCGGAGTACCCGTGGCCGGCTCAGGTCGAGGACTCCGTGCACGCGCTGGCCTGGGTCCGCGACCACGCCGACGAGCTGGGGCTGGACGTCACCCGGACCGCGGTGGTCGGCGACTCCGCCGGTGGGACGCTGGCCGCGATCCTCGCCCGCCGGGCCCGCGACGCCCACGCCGGATTCGACTTCCAGGCGCTGATCTACCCGCCGGTCGAGCCGTTCGCCGAGCCGCCGGTGGGGCCCGACCCGCAGACCGGGATCGAGCACGGGCTCTCGGTCGCCGAGATGAACTGGGCGTGGAACACCTGGCTGGCCGGCGCCGACCCGGACAACGAGGACATCTCCCCGGCCCGGATCAAGGATCTGGCCGGGTTGCCGCCGACGCTCATCATCACCGCGGAGTTCGACGTGCTGCGGGAGGGCGCCGAGGCCTACGGGGAGGCGCTCGCGGCCGCAGGCGTCCCGGTCGTCACCACCCGGTACCTGGGGGTGCCGCACGGCTTCTTCCGGCGCCTAGGGGTCTACGACGCGGCCCGCACGGCCGTGGACCAGGTGGCGATCGCGGTCAAGGACGTGCTCGACCCGATCGCGTTCCCGGTCTCGCTCTCCTGAGAGGATGCCGGTATGCGCGTCTACCTGGGCTCCGACCACGCCGGATTCGAGCTGAAGCAGCACCTGGTCGGCCATCTCACCGAGGCAGGCTACGAGGTCGTCGACATCGGGCCGCACGAGTACGACCCGGAGGACGACTACCCGCCGTTCTGCCTGGCCGCGGCCACCCGCGTGGTCGCCGACCCGGGCAGCCTCGGTGTGGTGATCGGGGGGTCCGGCAACGGTGAGCAGATCGCGGCGAACAAGGTCACCGGCGTCCGGGCCGCGCTCGCGTGGAACATCGAGACCGCTCAGCTGACCCGGCAGCACAACGACGCGAACGTCGTCGGCATCGGCGCGCGGATGCACTCGGCGGAGGAAGCGACCGCGATCGTCGACGCGTTCCTGGAGACGAAGTTCAGCGGCGAGGAGCGGCACGCCCGGCGGATCGGTCTGCTGGCCGAGTACGAGCGCTCGGGTCAGCTGCCGCCGCTGCCCTGAGGGCGGTTCGCCGGACGGATTCCGGGGGGCAGTGTCTCGGTGGGGACGTACTGGCGCCGGACGATGGTGAGGTTCTGCTCCGCGTCGGCCAGGTCCTCGTCGGTGGGGCGGGACGCGTCGCGGGCGCGCATCGCCGCGTCCAGGCTCAGCATCGAGGGCCCTGCGCCGACGAGGCCACGCAGCACCTTGTCGGCGTCCCGGGCCTCGCTCGCCGCTTCCGGCCGGGGCGCCTCGGGGCCGACGTCGGCCGGACGACGGTCGCGTCGACGCCGTTCGCGGTGACGATGGTGCGAGGAGGACTCGTCCGCCATCTGCCAACCCCTCACCGAGGAGAAACGTGCCCGAAGGACACACGATCCACCGGCTGGCCCAGCGGCACAAGCAGCTGCTCGTCGGCGCGCCGGTGCGTGCGTCGAGCCCGCAGGGCCGTTTCGAGGCGGGTGCGGCGGCGCTGGACGGGCTCGTGCTGCGGGATACCGACGCCCACGGCAAGCACCTATTCCACGACTACGGTGACCGCTGGCTCCACGTCCACCTGGGCCTGTACGGGACGTTCGTCGACGGCGCAGGGGAACCGCCCGCGCCTCGCGGGCAGATCCGGCTGTTGCTGACCGGCGGCGGGGAGACGCCGGCCTGGGCCGAGTTGCGCGGGCCGACCGCGTGCGAGGTGCTCGACGACCCGGGCCGGGACGCGTTACTGGCGCGGCTCGGCCCCGACCCGCTGCGCGCGGACGCCGAACCCGATCGGGCCTGGGCACGCATCGGCCGCAGCCGGACGTCGATCGGCGCGCTGCTGATGCGGCAGGACGTCCTCTCCGGGGTCGGCAACGTCTACCGGGCGGAGGCGCTGTTCCGGGCCGGGATCGACCCGTACCGGCCGGGGCGTGACGTGTCGGTGGAGGAGTGGACCGCGGTCTGGGACGACCTGGTCCTGCTGATGACCGACGGCGTGCGGGTGGGCCGGATCCTGACGCTGCGCCCGGAGGACGCGGAGCGGGACCCTGAGCTGCCCAGCCGGCAGGACCGCGGCGCGGGCCGCTACGTCTACCACCGGGCGAACCGTCCGTGCCGGATCTGCGGGACACCGGTCCGGACCGCGGTCGTCGAGGGCCGGAACCTGTTCTGGTGCCCGTCCTGCCAGAAGTGAGACCTTCAGCACACGACGCTGTGCTGGGGCGTACGGACGCGGAGTTCGAACCAGATCCGCTTCCCCGACCGCGACGGGCCGTCCGGTTCGACGCCCCAGCGGTCGGACATCGCGTCGACCAGGGCGAGCCCCCGGCCGGACAGCGCGTCGGGGTCGAAGCCGCCCAGCCGGGGTGGCTCGTAGGCCTCGTCGTGGACCTCGATCCGGACGTCCGAACGGTCACGGCCGGTGATGATCAGCACGGTGGCGCGCGACCTGGCGTGGACCACCGCGTTGGTGACCAGTTCGGTGACCAACAGTTCCGCCGCGTCGACCAGGTCGACGTCAGCGCGTGGGCCTAGCGTGTCGGCAACGAAGCGCCGGGCCAGCCGTGGGCTCCAGGCGACGGGCTCCAACTCGATCTGGGCGCGGATCGGGCACCTCCTCCAGATCGTGCGGCGCGGATGTCTTCGTTCCTAGTGTGCCGTTTTGTCATACACCACCCACGCCTGGGTGTGCCTGTTGCTATCTGGGGGCCTCTCGGACTGGACGAATCGGGACTCTTGAACGGTACGGATAGGGATGTGACATATACGAAACCTTGCCGCCGTTCATTCGACCATGCTCACGGGTAGGCAGGTGTCAGCTCGAGTGGTGGGCCCTCCGGCCTGCTGCCATGAAGGAGAAGGAACCTGATGCGGGACCACGTCCTCGTGAAGAACGAACGCCGGGCCCTCGCGGCGTACTCGACCAAGACACAGTCACCCGTCAGTCCGGAGTTCAGTCGTTTCCTGCGCGGCGCCGGGGCCGCGCTCGACTGGGCGACCGGTGCGGTGGACGCCGCGCCGGTGGGGCCGGATTCCGGTCCCGCCGACGGCGACACGATCATCGCCGAGATCCAGCGCTGTGACGTGGTGCTGGCGGGTACGGCGTCCCCGTTGATGCCGATCCGTACCGATCCGCACTACGTGAACGGCGTTGAGCACGCACTGCGCTGGCTGCTGGAGCTCGAAGCCGAGCCTCCGGTGCCGCTAGAGACCCGTCCGGAAGTACCTGCGGCGTAGTTGGTGTAATCCGCGCGCTGCGGGGGCATTCGCCACCACGTTCGACCCCCGCAGAGAGAGGAACCCCTCATGGCGCTCAGTGACGACGACATCGCGACCTCCGGCCCCGGCAGCAACGAAGGCCCGGGGGACGCGGGAGCCGCCGGCACTCCCGGCGTTCACGACGGTGGCGCGGACGGAGGCGCCGACGGTGGTGCCGAGGGTCCGGCGGACGCGGGTGCGGCCGGTACGCCCGGTGCCCACGACGGAGGCGCCGACGGTGGCGCGGACGGTGGTGCGGCCGACAGCGGTGCGGCGCCGCAGTGACAGTTGATTCCGTGTTGCCGCTCCGGACGACCGGCTCTCCGGCCGGTCGTCCGGCGCTGCGGCGGTGCGTCTCGATCCCGACCGAGCGGTTCGCCGAGGAGCACTGGTCGCAGCGTCCACTGTTGAGCACCGGTGGCGAGTTCGCCGACCTGTTCGGTTTGGACGCCGTCGACGACCTGCTCACTCGGCGCGGCCTGCGGACGCCGTTCATCCGGCTGGCCAAGGACGGGGCGGTGATCGACCCGAGCCGCTACACCGGCCAGGCAGGTGCGGGGGCGGAGATCGCCGACCAGGTCGTCGACGAGCGCGTCATGCAACTTTTCGTGGACGGCGCGACGATCGTCCTTCAAGCGCTCCACCGCACGTGGCCGCCGCTGGTCGACTTCGGACAGCAGCTCGCCACCGACCTCGGCCATCCCGTCCAGATCAACGCCTACGTCACGCCGCCGCAGAACCAGGGGTTCGCGGCGCACTACGACGTCCACGACGTGTTCGTGCTCCAGGTGGCCGGGGAGAAGCGCTGGCTGATCCACGAGCCGGTGCTGGAGCATCCGCTGCGTTCTCAGCCGTGGAACGCGCGCTCGGACGCGGTCGCCGCGCGGGCGTCCGAGGAACCGGTGATCGACACCGTGCTCCGCCCCGGTGACGCGCTCTACCTGCCGCGCGGCTGGCTGCACTCGGCGCAGGCGCTCGGCGCGACGTCGGTGCACCTGACCATCGGCGTCCACCCGGTGACCCGGCACGCGCTCGTCGACGTGCTCGCCGCGCTGGCGGCCGACGTTCCCACGCTGCGCGAGTCGCTTCCGCTCGGGATCGACCTCGACGACCCGACCGCGCTCGCGCCCGAGCTGACCGCGGTGGTCGACGCGCTCGCCGGGTGGCTGCACACCGCTGATCCGTCCGTGGTGGCTTCGCGGCTGCGGGCGGCCGTCCGTCCGCAGAGCCGTCCGGAGCCCGTCACACCGCTGGCCCAGGCCGCCGCCGTGGCCGCGCTCGACCAGCAGACCGTGGTGCGGCTGCGGCGGCACCTGCACTGCGCTGCCTCGGATCTCCCGGACGGCTCGGTGGTGCTGCGCCTGCCGGACCGGACGCTGACGCTTCCGGCGCTGACCGCGCCCGCGGTGAAGACCCTGCTGTCCGGTGCGCCGGTGCGGGTCGGTGATCTGCCGGGTCTGGATCCCGGCGACCGGGTGGTGCTGGTCCGTCGCCTGCTGCGCGAGGCGGTCTGCGTCCCGTCCTCTGTTGTGGACGCTCTGCCGCGCACCGATCCGGGGGACGCCGGGTGACGGTGCCTGCTCGGGCCGCTGCCGTCCCGAAACCGCGGTGTGCGGTGACCGCGCGGGCCCGTGGTGACCAGCTATTCGGCACCGCGTCACCGGGGGAGCGGTGGCTGCTGATCGAGCACGGCGGGCCCTGGCCGCGGCGGGCGTTCGACGCGTCGCCGGAGTTGCTGCGGGTGGCCGAACGTTCCACGGCGGTCGGCGTCCGCGCCGTGCTGATCCGCCGCCCGGGGCGCGCCCGCCGGGCCTTCGGTTCCGGGGGCGTCGTTCCTGGGCAACCGGAGTCCCGGGCCTACGCCGTGGTCGACGCTCGGCCGGGTCGCGAGGGTGTCTGGTGGGGCACGTTCTTCGAGGAGCGCGAGCTGCTCGACGTCCCGCTCGAGCCGACCGGACCGCCGTCGCGGGAACCGGTGCACCTGGTGTGCGCCCACGGCCGCCACGACACGTGCTGTGCGGTGGAGGGACGCCCGGTCGCCGCGGCCCTGGACGCCGCCCGTCGGGGCAGTACGTGGGAGTGCTCGCACGTCGGCGGCGACCGCTTCTCGGCGAACCTCGTCCTGCTGCCGCACGGCCTGTACTACGGGACGCTGGACCCGAACTCGGCCCTAGCGGTTGCCGAAGCGTACCGCGCAGGCCGGGTGGTTCCCCCGTACCTCCGCGGCCGCTCGGCGTTCCCTCCGGCGGTGCAGGCCGCCCAGCACTACGCCCGCCTCGCCACCGGCGACGACTCGCTCGACGCGCTCACGCCGCTCGGCGTCGAGCGACTGGACGACCGCACGACCCGGGTACGGCTGGACGGCGCCACCGTGACCGTCCGGGCGGGCTGGTCGGAGCCGGCCGTACTGACCTGCGCCGCCGACCGCCCGCAAATCGCTCGCGTCTTCGAGCAGGTGACGATCAGTACGCCTGCCCGTTGATCGTCGGCGGCGCGACCGTGCGCTCCCACTCCAGGAACTGGTCGGTCTCGGCGAACAGCGCGCCCGCCAGGTAGACCGCGACCGCGACGTCGTCGGCCAGGCCGAACAGGAACATGAACGCCTCGGGCAGCGCGTCGATCGGCGAGACGACGTACGCGACGCCGACACCGAGGAACGCCAGCTTGAGCCGCGACAGGCCCGGGTACCGGCCGGACGCCGACGCCGCGATCATGCGCGGGATCGCGCCGAGGCGGGCCGCGATCGACGGCGAGCCCGGCCGGGATGCTTCCCGCGCCACCTTGGCGGCGGCGGCGAGCCGAGTCTTACGTCGCAGGGACCCACTTGCGGTGCGAGCCATAAAGACACCTCCGATGATCAGGGCCTCCTCCTTGATACCCGCTGAGAGCAACACCATCCGTGATCGCGGTGTTCCGGGAGACTGGGCGGGTGACCGACGAAGACGCCCTGCGGGCAGCAGTCGAGCGGCGAGCCCAGGCGCTGGCCTCGGGCCGGGCATCCGCGTTGGAGGCGGTGTTGCATCCACGGTTCCGGTGGACGTCGCACCGCGGTGAGGTGTTCGACCGCGCCGCGTACGTCCGGTCGAACACCGCCGGTGACCTGGTCTGGCGGCAGCAGCTGGTCGACCGCACCGAGGTCGTGGTGCTGGGTGATACCGGCCTGGTGACCTGCGTCGTCACTGACCAGGTCGAGGTGGACGGCGCTTCCCGCTCGTTCCGGATGCCGGTGACCCAGACCTGGGTGCGCGAGGCGGGTGAGTGGCGCTGCCTGGCCGGTCACGCGGGCCCGCTGCTCTAGGCGGTCGGCACAGGATGAAAGCCTCGGCTGATCGGCGTACCGTCGGCGGATGGCAGACGAGTGCCTGATCTGCGAGAAGCACGCCGGGCGGGGGGAGCTGCTCGCTCCGATGGTCTGGGCTGACGAGTCCGTGGTCGTCACGCACCGGGGGGCCGACCCCACCGGGTACGGCCCGCTCGGTTACCTGTTCGTCGAGACCCGCCGCCACGTCGAGTCCTGGGACGCGATGGAGCCCGACGAGGTCGCGATCGTCGCTCACACCGCCTGGGCGGCGGCTCGGGCGCTCCGCGCGGAACTCCCGGTCGAGCACGTCTTCACCGCGATCGTCGGCCGCCGGGTCCCGCACTTCCACCAGCACGTGTTCGCCCGGTTCCGGGGAACGCCGTCCGAGGTCGACTGGCTGGAGTCTCCGCTGGTGGCGCCGGAGCGCTCGGCGTCCGAGATCGCCGAGTTCGCCACCCGCCTCAGCCGGTACTTCACCTGACGCGGGCCGCCGCGCCCGCCCGCGCCCGGCGGCCGGCGGCCGGCCGTGTGATGTCCGCGCCCGGCGGCCGGCCGCGGCCCCCGGCGGGCCAGCGGCTCAGCCGCCGAACCCGGTCCGGCGGCTGAGCCGCAGCACGCGGCCCCGCGGACTCAGCCGCTGAACGCGGTCAGGAACTTGTCGCGGAACGCGTCCATCTTCCAGACCGGAGCGTCCGGCGCCGGGTTCACCCCGTCCTGCCAGCCCCAGGACGTGATCCGGTCGAACACCTTCGGATCCTTCGCGACGATCGTCACCGGCACGTCCCAGCTCGCGTTCTGCCCGGTGACCAGCGGAATCGGCTGGTGGTCGCCGAGGAACACCAGCACGGTGTCGTCGCCGACGTACTTCTGGGCGTACGAGATCACCGTCGAGAGGGAGTACTCGATCGTCTTCCGGTACTGCGTCCGCACCTGGGACGGGTTCTTCTGCGAGAAGCTCGGCCGCGGACCCGCCGTCGCCTTGCCGTCCCCGACCTGGTCCCAGTCGGTGAGCTTCGGCACGTACGACCACGGCGCGTGGCTGGACGTCCCCTCGACCTCGGCCACCACCGGCGCGTGCCCCGGCTTCGACAGCTCCTCCCGCTGCAGCTTCGACAGGATGTACTGGTCCGGGATCGCCGACCACTGGTACTTCGGGCCCTGGAAGCCGAGGTTGCGGGAGTCGTAGATCGTGTCGTAGCCGAAGAACTCGCCCTCCGGCCAGTAGCCGGTCAACCCGGGCATCACGCCGACCGCGCGCCAGTCGGCCCGCTTGAACGCGCCGGTCAGCGTCATCCGGTCGCTCTTCACCAGGCTGCGGTACCGGGCCTCGTTGTTGATCCAGAGGCCGGAGTAGAGCGTGGAGTGCGCCAGCCAGCTACCGCCGCCCGTCGTCGGGGCCGTGAGGAACGCGCTGCGGGCGGTCAGCCCCGCCGCCTTCAGCTGCTGCGACCCCTCGTCCAGCAACGCGTCGACCTGCGGCGCGTACCTGGGGTCCTCGACCGCGCTGCGCCCGTAGCTCTCGATGAACGTGAACACGACATCCTTGCCGCTCAGGGCCGACAGCAGCTGGCTGCTCGGGGTGTCGCGGAACGCGTCCTGCTCGAGCTGCTTCGCGAACCGCTGCCGGTCGAGCAGCGCCGCGGGCACGTTCTTCATCGTGTTGTAGGCGAACGGAGCGGTGACGTTGCTGGTCCGCGGCAACCCCTGGACGCTGTAGCCGAAGCCGGCGCACACGAACCAGACCACGGTGAGCGCGGCAACCAGCCTCGTCGCGTGCGGCTCGGCGTCCACCAGCGTCGTCGACAACCGGCGGACGGCGAGCGTCATCAGCGTCACCACCGCAAGCAGGGCCACCACGATGCCGACCGTCGCCCCGATCGCCGAGGCCCGCCCGTACGAGCCTTCGATGAAGTCGAAGCCGTTCCCGAAGAAGCCCCAGTCAAAAATAATGTTGAAAGGCCGGGCCAGGACCTCGAAGAACCCCATGTCGAGGACCTTCAGCACGGTCAGCACCCCGAGAAACGCCCCGGCGGCCGTGGCCAGGATCCGGCGCAGCCGCCCGGGCAGGACCAGCAGCACGGCGGCGCCGACCACGGCCTCCACCGGGATCCGCAGGAACGCCTTCGGGGTGAGCAGGTACACCCGGTTCGGGAAGAGCAGCGCGGCGTACACGAGCAGCGCCGCGAGCACGGTGATCGTCCACCGCAGCACGGTTCGCCACCGGCGAGGCTTCGGCGGCGCCGCGGACGGCGCGACCACGCTCAGGTCGTCGTCGGCCGTCGTCGCCGGCTCGCGCGTCCCCGTCAAGAGCGCCATCCGTGTGCCCTTCCCCGTAGTCGGTCGGCGCGGCGGGTCCGCGACGCCACCAGCCTCACGGCCCCACCGGCCGGAAAGTTCATGTCAAAGATCCGACTGCGTCGCGCTCCGCGCGCGGTTCGTCAAACTGGTCCAGTCCCGCCCGTACCTGCCGAACCGCTACTGCCTTGTTGCGGACGTCGTACAGCAGCGAATACGTGGTGACCACCAGCGCGACGAGCATTAGCGTCGCGAGTAGCCGCGGGTCGACCAGGGGCCCCAGCGGACCGGTCCGGAACAGGAACGGAAGATAGGCGAGGAACGACGACGTCTGGACGATCAGCGGCACGAACCACAGTCGCGGCCGGTAGAACGCGAGCACGAGCGACAATACGTCGGCGAGGTAGAAATAGCGCTCGTGCATCGCCGGGAGAAAGAACGGCACCAGGATCGCGAAGCAGGTGGCGGCGGTCACCAGGCGGGCCCGGTCGAGTTTCGTCCGCGTAGAGACCAGCACGTAGCAGATGCCGAGTACCAGCGCGGCAGCGAACAGATAGCCGAGGTTCTTCAGGACGCCCTGGCCGACCGTCACCTGCAAGTACTGGTACACCGACGGGGCGCCCCGCCGTAGTGCCGACGGTTCGTCCAGCTGGCCGGCGTAGAGCCCGAGCAACTCGACGGGGTCCCGGCCCAGCAGCAGCGCCGGCAGGTCGAGCGCGACGTACACCACCGGCAGCGCGAGCAGCGCCCGCCACCGGACGCGTCCGCCCAGCACGGCGAGCATCAGCAGCGGGAAGATGAAGACGGCCTGCGGCTTGAACGCATACGCGGTGGCGAAGAACGCCACCGCCATCCACTCCCGGTCGCGCAGCAGGAAGTAGACGCCGCCGAGGCAGAACGCGGCCCAGATAGAGTCGCACTGCCCGTACATCGAGGCGTTGATCACCACCGTCGGCAAGAACGCAGCCGTGAGCGCCGCCACCGCCGGGATTCGCCACCCCGGCCACCGCAGCGCGACCAACCGGTGGACGAAGAACACGAGCAGCACGTCGAATGCGACGAGGATGAGCTTGATCTTCATCAGCGTCGCGCCCGGCAGCCACCCGGCGATCACCAGCAGATACAGGAACGGCGCGTTGTAGTTGCCGATCGGCTCCCGCAGCCCCCGGACGCCGCCCGCAGCCTGGAGCTGGTCGTACCATTCGCCGAAGACGACCAGGTCAGAGGTGTAATAGCTGCGGCAGGCGTAGCGGATCAGCAGCGCGAGCGTCACCAGGCCGCCGAGCAGCAGCCACTCGGCAGGGGGCACCGTCCGGGCCCGTGCGATCCGGTCCCGTACCCACGACACTGGTGCGCCCCTCTCGAATTTTGGCGGTCCGAGGGGAACACGGCCCGTTGCCGCGCAAGGTTCGACATTTGACCCATCAAGATCCGTGGGGCCCGCGTACGACAACGGGCCAGGTCTGCGGAGACTCGCCGCTGACCTGGCCCGTTGTGCGGTGGAGCGGGTGACGAGAATCGAACTCGCGTAGCCAGTTTGGAAGACTGGGGCTCTACCATTGAGCTACACCCGCAGGTGGCCGCTCGTGCGACCGGCACCATAATAACGGCACGGGCCGGTGGTCCTGCCACCGAGTTCCGTGTGGCGTGCGCCGCCGCGGCCGGGGCAGCGAGCCGTCGCGGGTCGCTACCGCCTACACTGGCGGCGCAGTGCCGCGGGGTGTGGCGCAGTTTGGTAGCGCACTCGCTTTGGGAGCGAGGGGCCGTGGGTTCAAATCCCGCCACCCCGACCGCGTTTTGGCTGGTCAGACGCTCTTCGTCGGAGGATGACGGGGAGCGTGGGGCTGGCGATGTGGGCAAAATGTGGGCAGGCGCTCCCGGAAGCAGGCGTGTCGATCGCTCCGAGTACCTACTACGCCGCCTGCAATCGGCCGGTCTCGGCGCCGGCGTCCCGGGACGAGGAAGTCACCGCCGTGATCAAGCAGATCCACGCGGAGAATTACGGCGTTTACGGCGTTCGGACGATCTACGCCGAACTGGTCCGGCGCGGCGGTGTGAACGGGCGGCCGGTCGCGCGTTGCACGGTGGCCAGGCTGATGAAAGCCTGGCCACCGTGCTACGTGGTCTGATTCGCGGCCGCACCCCGATCACCACGCGGCCCGGCAAGAGTCCGGACACCCGCCTGACCTGGTGCAACGCCTGTTCACCGCGGCGGCCCGAACACCTTATGGGTTGCGGACATCGCCTGATGGCTTCCTTCGCGGCGTCGTCGGTGGTATGCGCCGGGTCAACGCGCTGACCGACGCCGAGCCGCCCCAAGGCTTGGAGTGACGGCGCCCGTGAAGCCATTGGCCGTGGCCCGCGCCTCGAGTCAGCGGGCCGAGCGGAAGGCGGCACGGATCTCCTGAGTGAACAGCTGGGGCTCCTCCCAGGCCGCGAAGTGCCCGCCCCGCACAGGTTTGTTGTAGTACCTGAGGGTCGGATAGCTCGTCTCGGCCCAGCTGCGTGGCGCCCGGAAAATTTCGCCCGGGAACGCACTGAACGCGACCGGGACGGTCACCGGCGAAGGGCTGTGGCCCGCAGCGGCGGTCTGGGCTCTCTCCCAGTACGTGCGGGCGGCCGACTCGCCCGTGCCGGTGAGCCAGTAGACAGAGACGTTGTCGAGGACGTGCTCGCGGGTGAGGTTGCCCGACGGCGGGCCGCCGAGAAAGGCACGGGAGATCTTGCGATAGCTGTCGGTATCGTGATCGAGCATCCAGGCCGCCAGGGCCACGGGGGAGTCCAGAAGTGCGTAGCCGATCGTCTGCGGGCGCGTCGACTGCTCGACCAGATAGCCCTTGCCGCTCGCCGAGAACTTCTCGAGTGCGGCGAGCGCGGCTTTCTCATCGTCGGTGGTTTTCGGCAGGCTGTCGGTGCCTGCCAAGGCCGGGACCAGCAAATTCAGATGGATAGCCAGCAGTCCCGTTGGTGCCAAGCGCCCGAGGTTGTCGGTGACGGCGGCGCCGACGTCGCCGCCTTGGGCGACGTAGCGGGAGTAACCGAGGCGACGCATGAGTTCGGCCCAGGCACGCGCCGTCCGGCTGGTGTCCCAGCCGAGTTCGCTCGGTTTGCCGGAGAAGCCGTAGCCGGGGATCGACGGCAGTACGAGGTGGAAGGCGTCCGCCGCGGTACCGCCGTGCGCGGTCGGGTCCGTCAGCGGGCCGACCGTCTCGAGCAGTTCGACGATCGAGCCGGGCCAGCCGTGGGTCATGATGAGCGGCAACGCGTTGTGGTGCCGTGAGCGTACGTGGATGAAGTGGATGTCGACGCCGTCGATCTCAGTCTTGAACTGCGGTAGCGCGTTGAGTTTCGCCTCGGTCCGGCGCCAGTCGTGGCTGGTCGTCCAGAATCGGGCGAGAGCCTGTGCAGTCGCCAGTTGCACGCCTTGTGAGCGGTCTGCGACGAGCTCGCGAGACGGCCAGCGGGTCGCGGCGATGCGGCGACGCATCTCGTCCACCCGCTCGCGCCGGATGGCGACCCGGAACGGGCGTATCCGGGTCGGGCCGGTGGGCGGTGCCGCGTTCGCGGGGGCCGGGCCGAGCGCGAAGGATGCGGCGATGGTGACGCCGGCTGCGAGGCCGCCCTGCAGCAACTGCCGTCGAGTGGGTCGGGACGCGGACGAGGTCATCGTTTTCCACCTCTTGATTCGTTGAATCGTTGACGCGTAGTGCGGATGGCCGGCTGGGCCATGCGCCAGTGCCACGTCGATACGGTGCGGCGGGCGCTTTGCGAGGCGATGGCCTCAGCCGGCGAGGAGATCCGATGCGCTGGTGACGAGGCCCGGAGGCCGACGATTTATCGCAGCGGACGGAACGCGGCCCGCAGTTGGACCGCGAACAGTTCCGGCTCTTCCCAGGCGGCGAAGTGGCCGCCGCGCTCGGCCTGCCCGAAGTAGTTGAGGGTGGGGTAGGACTTCTCGGCCCAACTGCGCGGCGTCCGCCAGATCTCGCCGGGGAACGTGCTGAAACCGACCGGAACCCGTGGGTCCGGAAGCGGCGGGCGTCCCGCGGCGGGCGCGTCCGGCCCGTAGGCCTCCCAGTACGACCGTGACGTGGACGCGCCGGTGCCGGTCAGCCAGTAGGCCGTGACATTGTCGAGGATGTGGTCGCGGGTGAGGTTGCCCGAGGGCTTCTCGTCGACGAATGCCCGGGCGATCTTGTAGTAGGCGTCGGTGTCGTGGTCGATCATCCAGGCGGCGAGGGCGGCCGGCGAGTCCAGCAGTGCGTACCCGATGGTCTCCGGCCGGGTGGCCATCTCCACGAAGTAGCCGTTTCCGCTGGTCTGAAAGACCTTGATCGCAGCCAGCGCCGCGCGCTCCTCCTCGGTTCCGGCCGGCAGCGAGGCCGGGTCGTTGAGCGCCGGCACCAGGAGGTTGGTGTGAATGCCGATCAGCCCCTGCGGTCCGAGCCGTCCAATCGCGTCGGTGACGCCGGCGCCGACGTCACCGCCCTGGGCCACGTACCGGTCGTAGCCGAGCCGGCGCATCAGCTCCGCCCAGGCCCGGGCGGTGCGCACCAGGTCCCACCCGACCTCGGCCGGCTCGGCGGAGAAGCCGTACCCAGGCAGCGAGGGCAACACGAGGTGGAACGCGTCGGCGGCGGTACCACCGTGTGCGGTGGGGTCGGTGAGCGGGCCGACGGTGTCGAGCATCTCGATGACCGAGCCTGGCCAGCCGTGGGTCATGATCAGCGGCAGTGCGTCCGCATGCTTGGATTTGACATGGACGAAGTGGATGTTCACTCCGTCGATCTCTGTGGTGAACTGCGGCAGCGCGTTCAGCCGGGACGGCACTCGCCGTAGGTCGTAGTCCTTCTCCCAGTACTTACCGAGCGCCCGCATCGTGGCCAGCTGCACGCCTTGCGAACGGTCGCCGACGAGCTCCCGCGTCGGCCAGCGCGTCGTCGCGAGACGGCGACGCAGGTCGTCGAGCGCTTCCTCACGGAAGTGCACAGTGAACGGTCGGACGGCACGGTCGGTTCGCTGCTCGAGCGTGGTCATGTCACGCACTGCCTTTCAGTCGGAGTTCCGCACGAAAAAGCCGAGTTCCGGGTGGCCGGTGGGCTCACCACCTGCGACCTACCGAATCCACGTTTCCCGGACGCCCTCCAGCCTGGGCGACGACCGATGCCGCTCGCGCCGGGGAAACTCCCTGGCCAACACACTGGGCACTCGCCCGAAAGCCCGCCCACCAGGCCACGTACCGGCGGCGGAGACCGCGTTGCTCGCTGGTCACGGGTTGGGCGACCAGTGACCGGGGTCTGCGCCGGACCAGGGTGTTCAACCGGCGCGACGCGGTGCCCGGGAACGCGACCGTGGTGTCAGGCAACGGAACCCGAAGAGCCTCCGGCGCGCCCGTGGTCGGCGGAGGGTGCCCACGAGAGGTCCCGTCCGCGACACGGCTACGTCGAGGAGATCAAGGTCATGACAGGCGTGTTCACCCGGCGGGATTGCGCCGCCACTGTCCTCGGTGGTCCTACCGTCCTCATCGACATCGGAGGCTTGCGAATCGTCGTGGACCCGACGTTCGACGCGGCGGGGCCGCACGGCTACCTGACCAAGGTGGCCGGACCGGCCGTGGTGGAAGCAGATCTCGGCCCCGTTGACGTCGTCCTGGTCAGCCACGACGACCACCCGGACAACCTGGACGACCGCGGCCGGGCCCTCGCGCTGGCGGCACCGCTGGTGCTGACCGGCCCGGCCGCGGCCGGGCGACTGGGGCCGCGGGCGGTCGGGCTGCCTGCATGGGCGTCGCATTCGGTGCCACGCGCCGATGGCGGCGGCGACTTGACCGTCTTGGCAGTGCCGGCCGTGCACGGCCCCGAAGACGGTGAGCGTGACACCGGCGGCAACGTCAATTGCGAGGTCACCGGGTTCGTGCTGTCCGGCTCCGGCTTACCGGTCATCTACATCAGTGGCGACAACGCGTCATTGCGAACAGTGGCCGAGATATCTCGGCGCGTACCAGACGTCAACGTGGCCATACTCTTCGCGGGGGCGGCCAGGGTGCCGTCGAAGTTCCGTGGCCGTCCCGTCACGCTGGACAGCCGCCGGACCGCCGCCGCCGCGGCGGTCCTCGGTGCCGCGATCGTAATCCCGGCTCATTACGACGGCTGGACGCACTTGTCGGAAACCGCGACGGACCTCGTGACGGCGTTCGATGAGGCAGGGCTGGCGCCGTTGCTGCACCTGCGCGATCACGCGGCCTGGGCGTCCCTACAACCGTGATCCAGCTCGGCGTCGGACGCTTCGACATGATCTACACCGCCGGTGCGCAGACGACCAGTGCCCGGACGCGAGCCGTCGAGCTCTGCTGGTGGCGGAGCCGGGCGCAACGGCGCGGCCGTCGCCCGGTGGGTGCACGACATCGCCGCCCGGCGCAGCGACGCGCAGTTCGAGCTGGTCGACTTGCGCGACTACCCGCTGCCCCACCTACTCGGAAGACAGGCGACGCAGGTTGGAGCGGGCGACGTCGATCGCGTCGTCCCAGGCGGACGGGCCCGGGTACCTGGTTAAAGCCCGGGGGGTGACCCGGGAGATTCCCCGGTGCGTTCGGCACCCCGGTCGACACACAGTGATCAAGACGAAGCGAAACTCTCCACAGGGGATCTCCATGAACTGGCGAAACCGAGCGGCATGCCGCGTCGAGGACCCGGAGTTGTTCTTCCCAGCCGGTGACGACGGGTCAGCCCTGATCCAACTGGCTCTCGCGAAGTCGGTGTGCCGTCGGTGCCCGGTGCTGATCCCGTGCCGGACTTGGGCGCTGGCCGTCGGGGAGACCGCCGGGATTTGGGGCGGACTGAGCGAGGACGAACGCCGCGCCGCTCGGCTTCGGTGGGACGTTGAGCCGCCTGCCCACCGAACAGCCGTCTGAGGCGTGGTGTTCCTGTTCCGGCGCATTCCAGCACCGACATTGGAAAGGACGGCCATGACACTGACCCCGGAAATCGAGCGCCCGGGGCGGCGCGATGACACCTTCTTCCCCGACTACTCCGACTACCGGCAGGTCGCTCCACACTTCGAGCGCTTCGCGGCGCTCGACGTCTCGGCTCCGGAACGGCCGGTGCTGCGCGAGCGGCTCATCCTGATTCACCTGCCGCTCGCCGAAAATATCGCCCGCCGCTTCGCGCGGCGCGGCGTACCGAGCGACGATCTGCTCCAGGTGGCGCGAGTCGGACTGTTGACCTCCGTCGATCGCTTCGACCCCACCCGCGGCACGGTGTTCTTGGCGTTCGCGGTTCCGACGATCGCCGGTGACCTCCGACGTCACTTCCGCGATCACGGCTGGTACGTACGGCCGCCCCGCCGCCTGCAAGACATCTACCTCCAGCTCGACGCCGCGGTGACCGAACTCAGCCACCGCGACCGCCGGTCACCGACGGCCACCGACCTTGCGGACCATCTCGGCGTCGGAGTGGAGGAGATCGTCGAAGGCCTCCAGCTGACGAGCGCCTACACGCCCATACCGCTGGACGCGCCGAACACGCACCGGCCGGACGGCTCGCCGCTCGTCGAGTCACTCGGCGCGCTCGATCAGGCGCTCGGAAAGGTCGACGACCGCGAGACGCTGAAGCGGCTGATCGCCACCCTGCCCGAGCGGGAGCGGCGAATCCTCGGCCTGCGGTTCTTTGAGGACCGGACGCAGCGCCAGATCGCGTCGGAGGTCGGGATCTCGCAGATGCACGTTTCCCGCGTGCTCTCCGCGACGCTCGCTCGCCTCCACGAACGCCTGCCGTCCAATGCGCGAGGTACGGGCGCGATCGCGCCTCGTCGATCGTCCGGCGACCAGTGATTCCCACGGGCGCGAGGTCCTACCACGGGGTGCTCGCCGTGCCCGGCCAGCTCCCGGTCGTACTCGACGGAAAGGGATGAGCCCATGCTCGACGGACCTCTGGATGGCACCGTAGCGCTGGTCACCGGCGCCGACGTCGACGTCGGTTCGGCCACGGCGCGACGACTGGCCCGCGAGGGAGCCGCGATCGCCCTGATCGGCGCAGACCGAGACCGGCTGGCGGCAGCAGTCGGGGTGATCACCTCGGATGGTGGGCACGGTGTCGCGGTCGAGGCCGACATCACCGACCAGGAGCAAGCCGCTCGCGCGGTGTCGGACACTCTCGACCGATTCGGCCGGTTGGATGTGCTGATCAACGGTGCGGGCGTGGCGCTGCGCGGTACCGCGCTGCGCACGACGCTCGGGGAGTGGGACCGGATGATCGCGCTGAACCTGTCCGCGCTCGTCCATCTCACGCACGCGGCCCTTCCACACCTCATCGACGCCGTGGCGAGTTCGCCGCGACAGGTTGCCGACATCGTGAACATCGGTTCGGTGGCCGGACGCATCGCTCACCAGGGCGGCAGCGTCTACCACCTGACCAGATTCGGCCTAGCCGGATTCACCGAGTCGCTGCGCCAGGAGCTGGTGACCGACCGGGTGCGGGTGGGCATCGTCGAACCCGGCGAGGTCGGCTGCCTCGACGACGCCGCCCGGGACGCGGCGCTGAGGCCGGACGAGATCGCGGACGCTATCGCCTACATGGTCGGCCGCGGCCACCGAGTGGCGGTCAACGAGATACTGGTGCGGGCCACCAGACAGATCTGGTAGAGTTCTCACTCAATCGCGTGGGGCGCCGTCCGCCAGAGGCGGGCCACCAACCCCGGGGGTCGCTCGCAGAACCACAGCGACGTCAAGCACCTGTGACGAGCATCATTGGCGCCTCCCTCGCGATCAGGCAGGACGGTACCGTCCGTCGTGGCCGGCTTCCGCGAGGCGCACGACCTGCGCTGGATCCGGCCGTACGTGCCGCTGCTCGATGGCGTTTGGCCACCCGGCGTCAGCGCGTGAAATCGCGTAACACGTGCGGGGGACGTGAGATGTACGCAGTAGCGGTAGCCCCGATTCACACCTCCCCCTGTATCGATTCTCGGCGTCGGGCGCTCGGTGGCTTGCCCGAAGGCCTCGTCGGATGACCACCCTCATCGACAGGCAGACCGAACGTGCCCGTCTCGACCGAATGGTCACAGCGGTGCGCGGAGGCGAGAGTCATGTCCTTGTCCTGCACGGCCCGGCAGGCGTAGGCAAGTCTGCATTGCTCCAGTACGCCCAACGCGAGGCTGCAGACCTGCGGGTCCTGCGTGCCGTCGGTATCGAATCCGAGATGGAGTTGGCCTTCGCCGGCGTCCATCTGTTGTGCCAGCCGCTCCTTGACCGGCTGGAGCATCTTCCCGACCACCGCCGCGAGGCGCTCGAGACGGTGTTCGGAATGCGTGCGGGGGCTCCGCCAGATTTGTTCCTGGTCAGTCTGGCCGCGCTGGACCTTCTCTCGAGCGCCTCGGAGAACGGGCCTCTGCTGTGCCTGATCGATGACGCGCAGTGGCTCGACCGCGCCTCGGTGCAGGTTTTCGGCTACGTCGGCAGGCGGCTGCTCGCCGAATCGATCGGCCTGCTGTTCGGCACCCGTGAACCGGGACCGGAGCTGCGTGGCCTCGAGCAGATGGAGATCACCGGCCTGCGCCCCACCGACGCCCATGCCTTGCTTGACTCGGTCACGCAAGCGTCGCTCGACCGGGGCATTCGCGATCGGATCGTCGCGGAGAGCCAGGGTAATCCCCTCGCGCTGATCGAACTCTCGTATGGGCTGAGCCGAACACAGCTCGCTGGGGGCCGCGGTCTGCTCAACGCGGAGACCCCGCCGGGCCGAATCGAGGAGAGCCTCCTCAGCCGAGTCGAGGCCCTGTCGGAGTCGGCCCGGATGCTGTTGGTGGTGGCCGCCGCAGAACCCGTCGGTGACCCGGACCTGGTGCTCCGGGCCGCCGAACGGCTCGGGGTCTCATCCGCCGCCGGCGAAGTGGACGAACTCCTCACGATCACCGATCGTGTGACCTTCCGCCTTCCACTTGTGCGGTCGGCCGTCTACCGTGCCGCGGCTGCCGAGAAGCGCCGGGCGGCGCACCGGGTGCTGGCGGAGGTTACGGACGCCGAAACGGCACCCGACCGGCGCGCCTGGCATCTCGCGGCGGCGTCAGCCGAGCCGGACGAGGCCCTCGCCGCGGAACTCGAGCGTTCCGCGGAACTCGCCCAGGCCCGCAGCGGGCTCGCGGCGGCCGCCGCGTTCCTCCACCGGTCGGTGGCCCTAACCGGCGAGCCATCCCGACGGACCAACCGGATGCTGGCGGCCGCGGACGCGAGCCTCGGAGCCGGTCACCTCGACGATGCGCGCCGGATCCTGGGGTCGCTGGACACCGCAACGCTCGACAGTGCGCAGAGTGGACGGGCCGGTCTGCTGAAGGGTCGGGTCGCCTTCGCCGCCGGCGCACCCGCTACGGCGATCCCCCTGCTGTTGAACGCCGCCGAGCAGCTCGCGTCCACGCATCCAGAGTTGGCGCGGGAGGCGTGCCTGCATGCGTGGGGCACCGCTGACGTTGCCGGAGACCGGGACAGTATCGTCGCGGTCGGACGAGCCGCGCGGAGCCTGCCTGCGACGGACAGCGGCACTGCGATGGACTTACTTCTCGACGGGGTGGCGCTGCTCGTCACGGAAGGTCGCGCGGCGGCCGCCGCGACCCTGCAAGAGGCCGCAAAGGCGGTCGCCCGCATGGCCACTGCCGATGTCATCCGGTGGGGGTGGCTAGCCCAAGGCGCCACCCCGGCGATCTGGGATATCGAGGGTATGCGGAACGTCTGCACACGTCAGGTGCGCCTCGTCCGCGACGCCGGTGCCCTCCAGATGCTGCCGTACCACCTGACCGCGCTCGGATACGCGCTCACCTGGGTCGGTGATTTCGCGGAGGCCGCCGCCATCATGGCGGAGAGTGAGACGGTCGCGGCAGCGACGAGGAGCCCCATCCCGCCGTACACCAGACTGCATCTGCTCTCCCTCCGCGGCGAGGAGGCCGAAACGCAGGAGCTGATGAAGACCGCGCTCACAAACGCTGCGGCTACGGGGTTCGGCTCGGCGGTGACGGCCGCGCACTGGGCGGGAGCGATCCTCCATAACGGCCATACCCGCTACACGGATGCGATGCGATCGGCGCTGGCCGCCGAGGAGAGGTGGAACCCCTTCGGCTCCACGTGGGTCCTGCCGGAACTCGTCGAGGCCGCCAGCCGTGCCGACGAGATCGAGGTTGCGCGAGACGCCCTCGAACGGCTCGTTGAGACGACCAAGCCTTTCGACACCGACTACGCCAGAGGCCTCGAAGCCCGCAACCGAGCATTGGTCGCCGACGAAACCACTGCGGCGGAACTCTATCGGGAAGCGGTCGAGCGCCTGAGTCGTACGCAGATGCGCCCCGATCTGGCCCGAGCCCACCTTCTGTACGGCGAATGGCTGCGACGTCGGCGTCAGCGCGTCGAAGCGCGCGAGCAGTTGCGCACCGCGTACGAGATGTTCACGTCGATCGGGATGAACGCATTCGCCGAGCGCGCCCGCCGGGAGCTGATCGCCTGCGGCGAAAAGGTACGTAGGCGAACGATCGAGGCCACGCCCGGTAAGGAGCTCACGGAACAAGAACGCCAGATCGCGAGATTCGTCCGCGACGGCTTCACCAACCCGGAGATCGGCGAACGACTCTTCCTCAGCCCGCGCACGATCGAATGGCACCTCCGCAATATCTTCACCAAGATGGGTGTCAACTCCCGACGGCAACTGCGCGACGTCTTCACGGAGTAGGGGACGTCGGCGCACGAGCCGGAAGCCCCCGCCCGCCCACTCGTCTCCGTAGCGTGAACGGGCTCGCTGCGGGTTATTGACCTGTGACGGCGAGCGCTATCGCAAGCTGCGCTTCGGTGGGAGCGATGGCGCTGACTCGCACGCCGTGGTCGGAGAGGTCGCGGCGAAGTGAGTCGGCTAGCTCGGCGGCCTCGGGCGTCCCGTCCAGTGCGATCAGGTCCGCGACCCCGCGCGGGGAGTCGGCGGCGGCGCGCGCCAGGTACAACAGCGCGGCGTGCGCGACGTGGAGCATCTCCGGCACCCTGCCCACCAGCACGACGATGTCCAACCGGCCGAACTGCGCAACCGTGCGCTCGACGGCGCTGACCGCCTCCGGCTGCTTGGCCACGTCGGCTTGGACGACGAGGACCGTGTGATCGATCATCGCGGCGAGCTCGTCGAGCCGGTCCCGGCGGCCGGCCACGAGCGCGACCGCTGCCCCTGCGGTGGCCAGTAGACGGGCGGCGGCCGATCCGGGGCCGGTGTCGACTCCGGTAACCAGCGCGACGGCGCCGGTCAGCTCCACGCGACGGCCTCCACTTCGATCGCCACTGCGACGGCCTGCCGGTCGATGCCGCCGTCGGGGTTCCGGACGTGCACCAGGCGCCGCGTCGGCACCTGGATCCCGTCGAAAGCACGGTATGCCGCCGGGTACTGCACTGCCGGGCCACCGCCGAGAAGATCCATTGTGTAGTCCAGACGCCGCAGCAGCCCGGCGTCATCAAAACAGTAGATCTGCTGCCGGCAGTGCGCCGCGACGCTGTCCGGGTACGTGACCAACAACCGGCGCCAGGTCTGCCCCTCCTCCGGCCACGGCGAGATCTCCTCGGTGAGGAAGTCCGAGCGGACCAGCACGAACGGCGTGACCAGGTAATTCCACACCGACAATGCCACGAAGTAGGCCACCTGCAGGTCGTCCCAGCGGGAGGGGTCGGTACGCCCGGCGAAGGCCACCAGCGGCTCGCGGCGCTCCGCCGTCGGCACTCCGCTGGTGGTCGACAGCGTCTGCCGGTGCGGTTCCCACGTGCCGTACCAGCCGGGCAGCGGGAACGGGCTGAGTAGAACGCGCTGTTCCCTGGTCTCACCCTCCACCGTCACGGCGTCCAGCTGGACGATCCCGGTGACCGACACCGATGCCCGGAACCGGGAGAGCTCCTGCCAGCGCGGCAAGCCCCCGTGAGCGTCGACGGCCAGGGCTAGCAGATCGTTCATGCCCGCACGAACTGCTGGCCGCCGTCGATGTCGTACGTGACGCCGGTCAGCGCGGTGTTGGCCGTGTCGACGAGCCCGGCGGCGATCAGGTTGAGGCGGACCGGCGCGAGGTTCGCCGCCGCAACTGCCGCGACGTCCGCGGCGGCGCGGGCCAGCCGGGTGGTCTCCAGCCCGATGCCGGAACTTCCTCCGATGAGGACGACGGTCTGCTTGTCCAACAGGCTCATATCAACTCCTTGGCCGACGACGTGGAGAGCGGCGGCGCGCAGCCGTGGTGCGGTGCGGCCGGGACGACCCGCGGTGCCGGGACCGCCGGCCGCCGGTCAGTGACGAAGACCGAGGTGACCAGCGCCGCGACACCGCACACGGCGGCGAGCGCGACCATCGCGGGCCGGTAGCCGTCGACGAGCGCGGCCCCGAGCCCGGCGCCGCCACCGACGCCCACGAGCACCGGCACCGCGGCGATCGCCAGCAGGCCGCCGAGCCGGGACGCGGCGTCGTTGACCGCGGACGCCTCACCGAGGTCGGCGTCGGCGACCGCCGCGAGCACCGCCGCAGTCAGCGGAGCCACCGCCAGCCCGATGCCGAGGCCCCACAGCAGCGCGCACGGCAGGATCACCGCCGCGTAGGACGAGCCGGGCACCGCCCAGCCCAGCCACCCGATCGAGACGCCGACGACCAGCATCCCGGCGACCATCAGCCTCCGTGGACCGAGCCGGGCAACCAGCGCCCCACTCAGAGGGGACACCGCGAGGAACACCGCCGACGACGGCACCAGCGCCGCACCGGCGGCGGCCGCCGAATACCCCAGCTCCAGCTGGCACTGCAGGATCAGTAGGTAACCCGCCGCGGCCAGCGCGCCGTAGAACAGCACGGTCGCGACGTTGATCGCGTCGAATTGGCGGGAGCGGAACAGCGAGAGGCGCAGCATCGGGGCGCGCACCCGCCGCTCGGCCGGTACCAGCGCGGCCAGCGCGACGAGCCCGAGCACGCCCGGTACGAGCACCCGCGCGGTGCCCCAGCCGGAGGACGATGCCTCGGTCAGCGCGTAGATCGTGCCGCCCAGTCCGACGACCGCCAGCAGGACACCGGCCCAGTCGAGCGAGAGGGGCCGCCGCGCGGAAGGGTTCTCCGGTACGAACCGCAGCACGACCAGGCCCGCGGCGATCAGCGGAACGTTGACCAGGAACACCGTGCGCCAGGACGCGTGGTCGATCAGCCAGCCGCCGGCGTAGGGGCCGAGCGTCGTACCAACGGTGGAGATCGCCGCCCACACCCCGATGCCCCGGGCGCGGTCCGGTACCCGCAGCGCGCCGTTGAGCAGCGCGAGGCTGGTCGGGACGACGAGCGCCGAACCGGCGCCCTGCAGGACGCGCGCGGCGATTAACGCTCCGACCGAGGGTGCCACCGCACACAAGATCGAGGCGGCCAGCATCACCAGCAGCCCGATCACGAGGATCCGGCGCCGCCCGAACCGGTCGGCCAGCGCCCCGGAGAGCAGCAGCAGCGCGGTGACGGCCAGGAGGTAACCGGTCAGCACCCACTGCACGCCGACGACGGCCGCGCCGAGGTCGCGGCCGATCGCCGGGACCGCGACATTGACCACGTTGGCGTCGAGGAAGCTCACCATCGAGGCCAGCACGGTCGCCGCTACCACCGCGGCCCCCGCGCCGCTCCGCAGCGCAAGCAGGGCCCCCGCGGCCGCAGGCGCCGGATCGGCCATGGGCGCTGCGGAGGCGGCGCCCGGAGTCTCGGCGGTCTTGATGCGGGTCATGACGCTCCCGCCTCGGCCCGTCGAGCGCCGCGGATCTCCGCCGCGATCCTCGTGTTCGCGAGCCACCGCTCTTGCACGGCCTCGCCGGGTCGCAGCGACTTCGACGGGACGCAGGCGTAGTACGAGCATTCGCCGCCGACGACGATCACGTCGAAGTCGGTCACGACAACGCGGCTTCCATGTGCCTGCCCGCCTCGGCGATCGCCTCGTCGGGCGTGCGGTCGGCGGCCCTGGCGACGATGTACGCCGAGTACCAGTCCGACCAGTGGTGCGCAGCAGGTGCGACGGCCTCGTACGCGCCGTGGTGCTCCTCGGCTTCGCGTAGCAACTCCGCGAGCGTCGTCGTTGCCGACCAGCTCGGCGCGGGCCGCTTCGATGTTGTCGACGTCGGAGACGGGAATGACAATGACTTCCAGCTTGAGATCCATGGGATCCAGCCTGACGCCGCCGGGCGTCGGACGACCCAGGGAGAGTCCCTGGTCTTTTGTTACGGGAGGCGTACCCCGCGCAGCTGACGGCGGGAGGTGATGCCGAGCTTCCCGAAGACCTTGCGCAGGTGCCATTCGATGGTCCGCGCACTCAGGAACAGCTGGGCGCCGATCTCGGGGTTCGACAGGCCTGCCTGGGCCAACCGCGCGATCTGCGTCTCCTGGGCGGTCAGCGTCGTCGGCGTCGTCGCCGTCTCGCGTTTCCGGACCGAGGCGCCGACCGTCGTCAGCTCCCGGCGGGCGCGCTCGGCGAACCCGGCCATCCCGATCGTGCTGAGCATCTCGAACGCGACGCCCAGCTCCCGCTTGGCGTCCGTCCGGCGGCTCTCCCGCCGCAGCCACTCGCCGTACACCAGGTAGGTGCGGGCCAGGTCCGCGCGGGCGCCCGTGCGGCTCAGGCAGTCGATCGCCGCGCGGTAGTGCTCCTCGTCGCCGGTGACCAGCGCCCGCGCCCGCGCCTCCACTCCGAGCGCCCACGCGGTGCCGCTCGCGCGGGTCTGGGTGGAGAGCCGGTCGAGGGCCTCTTGGGCGACGTCGAGGCGGCCGGTTCTGCTCGCTGCCTCCACCAGCTCGGGTAGCCCGTAGGCGTGGGGGGACAGCTCGTTCGGATTGGCGGTACTGCGGAGGGCGGCGGTCAGCGCCTCGTCGTACCGGCCGAGGCCGTTGCAGAGCAGCGCGTGCCAGGACTCCGCGAGACCGATGCCGGAGCCCTCGTCGGCGGCTTCCGCGCTGCGGAGCGCGTCGGCGATCAGTGCCCGCGCGAGCGGCTCGTCGCCGCGGGCCGCCGCCACACACCCCGCGCCGTACGCGGTGATCTTGATCCCGATCACCTCGTTGATCGCGTTGTTCTCTTCGGCCAGTGCCCAGGCGGCCGAGAGCTCGCCGCGGTACATCAGCAGCGGCCCTCGACAGCCGAGGATGAACGGCAACTCCTGGAGGGCGCCCACCCGCCGGGCCGCCCGGAGGTGCCGCTCGGAGAGCAGGTCCCAGCTCTCCTCGTCCCGGAGCGAGACGGCCAACAACGCGCCCTCCCAGAGCCAGCGCAGTTGTTGCTCCGGTGGGGTCGTGTCCTCGCGCAGCGCCTGGATGGCGGCCCGGCACGCCGGCACCGCCTCGGCGAAGTCGGCGGTCAGTGCGGTGTATGCCGCCAGCAGCAAGTCTCCGGGGGTGGGCTGATCGGGCGGCGGCGCGGTGCGGGCGGCGACGGCCGCCGTCGCCGCGGTCACCCCCTCGTTGAGCCGGGAGCCGATCCAGCCGGTCATCAGCGCGTCCAGGTAGGTCTCCCGCGCCAGCCGAGGGTCGAGCGGCTCGAGGCGGCGGGCGGCAGCCAGCAACAGCGGTGTCGCCTCCTTACCGCGGCTGGAGGCGAAGGCCAGTCGGGCGCGGAGCAGGTCGAGGCGCGCCTGGTGCCACTCGTCGGCCGGTCCATCCTCCACGGTGGCGAGCAGCGAGCGGGTGGTGTCGATTTCCCCCGCTGCGACGTGTGCGAACGCCGCGTCGAGCGTCCGCCGCAGCCGTGCGCTCCGCTCCGGCGTCAGCTGCGCCGCGCTCGTCAGAAAGGCCGCCGCGGCGGCCACGCCGCCGCGGGACTGGGCCCGGCCGGCCGACCGCTCGAGCTCGGCTGCCACGTCCTCGTCCGGCGCGAATGCCGCCCGCGCCCGGTGCCAGGCCCGGCGATCCGGATCCGTCTCGATGTCCGTCACGTCCGCTAGTGCCCGGTGGACGCGGTGCCGGTCGGCCGTGGATGCGGCGCGATAGGCAGCGGACCGCACGAGCGGGTGCGCGAACCGCACCCGCTCGTGGATCTCCATAAGACCGGCGTCGGCGGCAGGCACGCTCGCCGCCGGGTCGACGCCGAGGACCCGCGTGGCGTCGTGCAGGCGCACCGGGTCGCCGAGCGGCTCGGCGGCGGCGGTGAGCACCAGCAGTCGGGTATCGGCGGGCAGTTCGCGCAGGCGGTGGACGTAGCTCTGCTCGATGCGGCCGGCCACCGTCCGGCCCTCCGGCAGCCCGAAGCCGCCGGCGAGATCAGCGGCCCGCCACGTCCGCGGCAGCTCGAGCAGGGCGAGCGGGTTGCCGCGGCTCTCGGCGACGATCTGGTGCCGGACGGCCGGGTCGAGGCCGCCCGGGAAGCTCCGCCGGAGCAGGACGTGGGCGTCGGCGTCGGTCAGCCCGTCGACGTACAGGTTGGGCAACTCGGCCAGGACGTCGTGCCCGGCGCCGGTACGTACTGCGCCGACCACCGCCACCCGCTCGGCGAGCAGGCGCCTCGCGACGAACGCGAGGATTTGGGCGCTGGCCCGGTCCAGCCACTGGGCATCGTCGATCACGCAGAGCACCGGTTGCCGGTCCGCGGCCCCGGCCAGCAGTGAGAGCACGCCCAGACCGACGAGGAACCGGTCGGGGGCGGGGCCAGAGTCCATTCCGAAGACGATTCCCAGCGCGGTCCGCTGCGGGGCGGGCAGGCTCGGGATGCCGTCGGCCAGCGGCATGCAGAGCTGGTGCAGGCCGCTGTAGGCAAGCTCCAGCTCCGATTCGACGCCCGCGGCGCTCAGCAGGCACCAGGGCTCCGTGCGGGCGATCAGGTAGCGCAGCAGCGCGCTCTTGCCTGCGCCTGCCTCACCCCGCACGACCAAGACCCGGCTCGTGCCCCCGGCGACGTCCGCGACGAGCCGGTCGAGCGCGTTGCACTCCTCACGGCGGCCGAGGAGGGCGCCCGCATCATCAGCCACGCGGATCACTGTTGCACGGCGGGTCGCACGCCGGAAGCGAGTACCCCGGAACGGGCGACTCACGACGTCGACGCTTCGAAAGTCACTCCCCGGACCCGCCGATACCCGGCCTAGAACGGCCAACGCTGGTCGCGGGCTGACACAGAGGGGGCCAGATAGCGCATCCGAGCGAGACCGCACCGACTTCTGCGCGGCCTCACCCGGGCGGGGTTTGCCCTCGAGGTCGCGATCGAGTGCGCCAGGACCTGGGGGTGTGTCCCGGTCACCGAGCCCAAGACGCTCAGGTGCGGCTACGGCTGGGCCCACCGCTGATCGACGGCTCGGCGTTCGGGACGGCTCCTCCGGGCGACGACGCGCCTAAGCCGCACCGTCCAGACGTGTAGCCGGCGCCGAACGGCTCGGCGATGCTGCGGATCGTCAGGGACGACAGGGGCGTCCGGCAGCGCGGACCGGACCCCGGCTCGCGTCTGCCAGTCGTCGAACACCGCACGGAACATGAGGTGAGTTCCGGGCGGAAGCGGATGCTTCGATGCAGTCACAGTCCCTCCTCGAATCGGGGCAGCGCTTCGCCGGCACGTCCCCGTTACCGTTAACGTGAACGGTAACGGCAGTCTGACGTATGGCCCGACAGACGTCAATCGCCGAGGTCGTGTCGGTCGTGATTGAGTGAGGGCGTGGTGGCAGAGAAGACGGCGGGCGCCGACAAGCGGGTCACTCTCCGGGACGTCGCCAGGGCGGCCGGCGTTTCGCACCAGACCGTCTCGCGGGCGATCAACGGCAAGGGGGAGATCGATCCGGAAACCCAGCGTCGCGTGCTCGACGTCGCACGCGAGCTGCGCTACCGGCCCAGCCGGTTCGGCCGCGGGCTCGTCCGGCCCGACGTGGTGACGATCGGCCTCGTTGTCCCGGACGTGGTCAACCCGTTCTATCCGGAGTTCATCGCCGGAGTCATCGAAGCGGCCGGCGCCCGGGATTGGCAGGTCGTCGTCGCCAGTACCGAGGGCAACCGCCCGCGCGAGCTGACGCTGCTGCGGTCACTCGGCCAGCAGGTCGACGCCCTCGTCGGGTACTTCAGCCATACCGACGCCGAACTGGAGCCGTACGTCGCCGGGGTGCCGCTGGCCATCGTCGACCGGGCACCGGACACGGGGATCCACGCGGTGGTGCGAATCGATAGCGAGGCAGGCATCCGGGCCGGTCTCGAGCACCTGATCAGCCGAGGACACCGGCACATCGGCATGATCGACTGCGTTTCCTACTGCGACCCCGCCGTACGGAGCCGAACCTTCCTCGACGTCTCTCGCGCGCACCGCCTGCCGATCGACGACAATTGGGTCTTCGTCGCCGAGGAGTCGATGGCCGGCGGAGGCATAGCATTCGAGACGCTACGGACCAGGCACCCCGCGATGACCGCGATGATCGCTTTCAACGACCTCGTCGCCGTGGGTGCGTTCCAAGCGGCGCGTCGGCTCGGCGTGGCCATTCCGGCGGAGTGCGCGATCGTCGGTTTCGACGGTCTGAGCATCGGCGAACTGATCGAGCCACCGCTCACCACGCTCCACCTCGACAAGCGGCGGCTCGGCGAGCTCGCGGTGGCCCAACTCGATCAGCTCCTGGCGGGTGAGTTGCCGCCACCCGTAGTGCTCAGCCCGCATCTACTCGTCCGCGGCACGACGTGACAGATCCCAGCGCACTCTGAGGGCCTGACGGGACTAGTCGGTGAGCAGGTCGATCGTGAGCTGAAGCGCCAGCAAGCCGGCCGAGAGCCCGCCAAGATAGGCTGCGATCAGCGCCGGGGTACTCGAGAGACGGCCCCTACCGAGGGCAACCATGCAGCCGACGCATACCGTGGCCGCTGCGCCGACGAACGTCCACTGCACCCATTCGTCCACCGACACGGGACCGATGATCCAGCCGCCGAAACCCGCGAGAAGCATGCCGGCGACGGCGATCCCCGCGAGCGCGAAGACGTTAGGCTTCTTCGACGTCTCCAGGAAGGTCCTGGCGACGACATAGACGGCGACGCCGAGCACTCCCACCGCACCGCCGATCAATAGGCGCAACCAGAGGCTCATGACAGCCATTCTGGCGCGGGCGCGGACATGCTGGTTGCTCGTCTCGCGTGCCAGAGCAGCCCAACAAGGCCAAGGGCGAACAGAACGTTCCCGGCGGTATCGACGGGGCCGGCCGCACCCACCAAGGGCCGCGACGGGAACGCGTACCAGGCGTAGGTCGCCAGTGCGCCGCCGGTCAGCGCGAGCACGTGGCGCCCGCTCCACCCGGGCCGTCGGGTCCAGCGGCGGAGCAGCAACCAGCCGATCAGGTAGAGGCCTAGGTAAACCGCCACAGTCGGCCAGCCGGGGAACCAACCGAGCACGATGAACACGCTGGTCATGACGAAAGCGGTCGTCGCGACCCACCCCGGAGACGGTGCCGCTCGCCCGATCGGGCTCCGCCATCCGATCGGGCTGTGTCGCCGCCCGGCGACCCTGAACGCGGCGACGACGAGCAGCACCACCGTGACCGCCGTACCGGTCAGCTGCTCGGCGGCCGGTACGAATTGCTCGAGATCGTACGTGGCCAGCCAGTTCGTCGCGGCGCCCAGGACGAACACGATGCCGATAACGACTATCCCGCGGTTGCTCAGCCACGGCTCCGCCGCCCGGTGAGGGACAAGCGCTTCAGCCAGTGCGATCGATGCGCTGATGCTCCATACGACATGCAAAGTGAGAACAAAAATCGTCCACCATGCACCCATCTCCACCACAGGAAGACGCGCCCAGCTCAGCAGCGGGTAACCGAAGTAGGAAGGGTTGAACAGGGTGTGCGTCACCAGTCCTTCCTCGAATACCGCGTAGGCCAGACCAAGCAGGAAGACCGTCGGCCAGCCTCGCCGGGTGCGGCGGGCGGCTTCCCGGACCAGCAGCGCGCCACCGCCGTAGAGCGGCGCGGTGAGCACAAGCCACGGCAAGGCGGTCACTGACATGTTGCCGTGCAGGTACTCGCCGATCAGGGGCGCAAGAAGGAACAAGCCGAGCGCCGGCCCCCCGGCCCAGCCCTTTCGGGTGCAACGCAGCACAAGACGCTCCCGGTGGACTTCGCGACGGGTTCCCAAGATCGCCGTTGTCGCGGTCGCGCCGCGACGGACTTTGGTCGCTGCACCCGCGACTTACGTCTGCATCCCCCGACGTTCGGAGGATGAGTTGATCTCTGCGTTGACCCGTTCGACCGGGCGGCGGAGTCGGGCGACGGGCGATCCGCCGGTGCGAGTCACTCGCTCCGAGCGATGTCACCGGCCCCCTGTCGTCCTTACGGTCGCAGCGACCACTCCGACGAGTAGGAGCTGCGGATGCGGCGTGCAGTGGGTATCGCGATCGTCGTGGCCGTATTCGCCCTAGGGCCGGCCGCCTGCGCGGACGGGGAAACCACACCGCGCACCACCGACCGCCCGACATCGACGGCGCGGAGCGAACCCGCCGACAACGAGCAGGCGGAGAGCCCGCGGCCCACCCGCAGCTTCGACCTGGATCGGAGCACGCCCGCGGACGAACCGGAGGCGCCGGCGGAATCTACTCGGCCACCGCTCGCGGCGTCGCCGGACGAGCAGCCGCCCGCAGAGCAGTCTCGGCCGGCCGAGATCCGGCCCGGGGAATCGCAGCCCGGCGACTCGCAGCCCGCAGGCGAGGAGCCCGCGGCCTCGCAACCCGCGGCGGAGCAACCCGCGGCGGAGGAACCCGCGGCCGAAGAGCCCACCCCCGACGAGCCCTCGGCCGAGCAGTCCGCGGCCGCTGCGGCGGAGGACGACGGCATCGGGGTCGGCCCGCTGGTGTGCCTCCTGGTCGTGATCGTGGCCGCGCTGGTCGTCGGCGGCCTGCTGGTCTCCCGGTCGCAACGACGGTCGGCCTGGGACCGCGAGGCACAGGAACTGCGCGGGGAGACGCTGGCGGCGACCGAGAGCCGGCTGCCGCCGGTGTTGAACACGACGGCGGCTGCCGATCGCACCGTGGTCTGGCCGCCGATCCGCGCCGGTCTCGTCGGCATCGTCGGTCGGTGGGACGCGCTCGTCGGAACCGCCGCAGGCGAATCGCGCCGGGACTGGGCCCTCCGGATCAGCGGCCTCCTCCAGGATTTGATCGCAGCCGTCGACATGGAGAGCGAGGGCATCACCGTCGGCCGGAGCTGGCAGACCTTGCGGCCGGCGGTCCTGGAGGCGCAGCAGGCGCTCGCGGCGGCCCTCACGACGCACCCCGAATCGCCGCCGACGGTGACCCCCGGCCAGCCCCAGCCCTACTGACGGCCCCCACCCGGCGAGGGGTTTGTTCTTGCAGGTCAGAGGCTTTTGCAACGTAGTCCCCTCGGCGGGTTCGCGGCTACGGTGGTGGCTGGAACGGCGAAGCGGAGGACGACCATGTCCGGCTCCCACCACGGGCACTCGCACGACACCGCAGACAAGCTGGACGCCGCACTCGAGGCGTCCCGGGAAGGCCTGCGCACGCTGTGGATCTCGTTGGTCCTGCTCGGCTCGACCGCCGCTGCCCAGGCGGTGGTCGTCGTCGCGTCGGGGTCGGTGGCGTTGCTCGGCGACACGCTGCACAACGTCGCGGACGCGTTGACCGCCGTGCCGCTGGGCATCGCGTTCCTGCTCGGGCGACGAGCCGCCACCCGGCGGTTCACGTACGGCTTCGGCCGGGCCGAGGATCTGGCCGGGCTGGCCGTGGTGCTCACGATCGCGTCATCGGCCATCCTCGCCGGCTGGACCGCGATCGACCGGCTCCTGCACCCGGCGACGATGACGCACGTGGGCGCCGTCGCCGTGGCGGGCCTGATCGGGTTCGCGGGCAACGAGGTGGTCGCGCGGTACCGGATCCGGGTCGGGCGCCGGATCGGCTCGGCCGCGCTGGTCGCCGACGGGCTGCACGCCCGGACCGACGGCTTCACCTCACTCGCGGTGCTGGCCGCCGCTGGTGGTGCGTGGCTGGGCTGGGGCTGGGCCGACCCGGTGGTCGGGCTGGCGATCACCGCGGCGATCGTCATGGTGCTCAAGGACGCCGCCAAAGAGGTGTTCGCCCGCCTGCTCGACGCCGTCGACCCGGCGTTGGTCGACGCCGCGGAGACCGCGCTCCGGGGCGTGCCGGGGGTGCGAGACGTCGCCGCCGTGCGACTGCGCTGGATCGGTCACCGGCTGCACGCCGAGGCCGAGATCGTCGCCGACGCGGACCTGACGCTCGCCGCCGCACACAGCATCGCCGCCCGCGCCGAGCACCGGCTCACGCATGCCGTCCCACACCTGGTCAGTGCCACCGTGCACGTCGACCCGGCCAGCCATCCCGGCGCCACCCACCACGCGGAGCTGGCGCACACCGGCTACTGATACGGGCGAGACCGGGGGTCCGCCGACCACCGGTCGACGAAGTAGCCCAGCGCCGCCAGGTCGAACCGCGGGCAGGTCAGCGTGCCGTAGCTGGTCACGGCCTTGAGCGGCTCGGTCTGGCCTTCGGCAGCCCCGGCCGCGATCCGGTCCCGTGCGGTGATGAACTCCCGGAGCCTTCCGACCTGTCGGTCGGTGAGCCGCGGGCTGTATTCGACGACGACGTAACCTTCGGCGACGACGTAAGCGAGCGCATCGTCCGGCGCCGTCTCGTCCGGGCCGTAGAAGCGTTTCGGGACCGCCGCGGCGGGAGCCGCCCAGAGCAGCTCCGACCGGTCGCCCATCCGGCAGCCGCTCGCGGCGAACGCCGCCCCGGCGTTCCGCTGGTCCACCCAGGACACCGCGATCAGCCACACCGCGATCAACCCGGCAGCCACCAGCCCGACCTGCCCGACCGGCCGCCACCCGATCGGCCGCCACCCGGCCGGCTGCGCCGCGCCCGCCCCCGGCCCCGGCTGCGCCGCCCCCGGCCCTGCCGAGGTCAGCCGCCATCGTGGCGCCCACCGCGCCGGCCGACGGCCTGCCACCCCCGCCAGGACCAGCACGCCGATGATCGCGACCAGCTGACCGGCCTCGACCCCGACGTTGAACAGCAACACCCGCGCCAACAGCCCATCGCGGGGCAGCCCCAGCTCCTGCAACCGGGTCGCCAGACCGAGCCCATGAATCAGCCCGAACCCGAACACCACCGCCGCGAACCACCGCCACCGCCGCGGCCCGCCCAGCAGCCCGGCCACCCCCACGAACACCACGCTCAACGCGATCACCACGTCGACGAGCAACGCGTCGACCCGCCACCCGGCGAGCGCCGCCACGACGAGCGTCGTGCTGTGCCCGAGGGCGAACAGCGAGATCAGCGCCACCGCCCGGCGGACCTCCCCGGCAAGGATCAGGACCCCGGCGACGAACAGCAGGTGATCCCAGCCGAGCAGCATGTGCTCGAAGCCGGCTCGGAGGAAGCTCGCCACGGACGGCCCGGTGCCGGTGATCCCGTGCGCCGAGGCCGTGCCGGGAACGGCGAGGAGCGCACCGGCGGCCAGGAAAGCCCCCACGCCGATTCGCCGTCCCATCCCGCCACGCTAACCACGGGTCGTCCGGCGAAGGAACCCGTCAGCAGCCGGGCCGAACGAGGCCGCTCTCGTACGCGAGGATCACCAACTGAGCCCGGTCATGAGCTCCGAGCTTCGCCATCGCCCGGTTGACGTGGGTCTTGACCGTGTGCGGGCTGACGACGAGGTGGTCGGCGATGTCGTCGTTGGACAATCCGGTCGCCACCAGCGTGAGCACCTCCCGCTCGCGGTCGGTGAGCGTGGCCAGGCGCCCGTCCGTGCACGCGGCGGGCTGATCGGGCTGGCGGAGAAACCGGGCGATCAGCGCCTGCGTGGCCGCGGGGGAGAGCAGGGCGTCGCCGCGGTGGACCGTGCGGATCGCGTCGAGCAACTCGTCCACGTCGGCGTTCTTGCCGAGGAAACCACCGGCGCCGGAGCGGAGCGCTTCGAACACGTACTCGTCCACCTCGAACGTGGTCAGTATCAGCACCCGCACCCCGGCCAGGGTTTCGTCGGCGGTGATCAGCCGGGTCGCGGTGAGACCGTCGAGGTCGGGCATGCGGATGTCCATGACGACGACGTCGGCGCCGGTCGATCGGGCGAGGTCGACGGCCTCCCGGCCGGTGGCGGCCTCGCCGACCACCGTGAGGTCGGGCGCCGAACCGACGAACAGCGCGAACGCGCCCCGCACGAGCGGCTGGTCGTCGGCGAGGACGACCCGAATCGTCATCGAGTCCCGGCCAGGCGTGCGGTGGTGAGGGGTAGGACGGCGCTGACCCGGAACCCGCCGTCGGGCCGTGGCCCGGTGCGAAGGCTGCCGCCCAGCACCCGGATGCGTTCGTCCAGGCCGGTGAGGCCGTGTCCGCCGGGTGGCGCGGGCTCCGGCCGCACGGCCGGTTCGGTGTTCTCGACGACGATCCGCACCGCGTCCGGGTGGTAGCTCACTTTCAGGTGGACGCTCGTCGCGCCCGCATGTTTGCGAACGTTGACCAGCGCTTCCTGGACGACGCGATAGGCGACGGCGTCGGCGGCGGCGGGTAACGGCCGCGCCAGCCCGTCGACGTGCTCGGTGATGTCCAGCCCGGCGCGGCGGAACGTGCCGAGCAGATCAGCGAGACGAGCCAGGGCGGCGTCCGGGTCGACGGGTGCGGCCGGCTCGTCGGGGCGGCGCAACAGCCCGATCGTGTCACCGAGTTCGCTCAGCGCGGTCTTGCTGGCCGACCGGATGTGGGCGAGCGCGTCGGCGGCCTGCGGCGGCGGATCGGGCAGGACGTGCGCCGCGAGCCCGGCCTGCACGTAGATCAACGTGAGCTGGTGACCGAGCCGATCGTGCAGATCCCGGGCGATGCGGAGGCGCTCCTCGGTGACCCGTCGTGCGGCCTCCGCGTCACGTCCGGCTTCCGCGTCGAGCGCGCGGGCCTCGACCTCGGCGAGGTACGCCCGGCGCGTGCGGGCGGCATGCCCGGCCGCGATGGCCAGGCCGCCGAGGGCGGCCAGCGCGACGTTGTCCGCGCCGATCCAGGACGCCGGTTTGACGACGATGTGCAGCGCGCCGAACAGCAGCACGACGCTGACGCCGATGACGACCGCGCGCCGCCGGGTCGTGAGTTCGGCGACCGTGTACAGCGCGATCAGCGGCGCCGCGAGCACCAGCGATCCCTGCAGCCCGCCGAAGTGCACCAGGTACACCTCCGCGGCCACCGCGCTCACCAGCAGAACGGTGACCGGCGCGCGACGCCGTCCGGCCAGTGCGCCGCTGGCCACCGCGACCGTGAGCAGCGCCACCGCGTCGATCGGCTGACCACCGGGCGCGGCGAACGTCGTCACCAGCGTCACCGCGAACACCACGCCGGCCACAGCGACGTCCGCATGGGGGTGATCGCGCACCGATGCGCGCACGTGGCCGAGCAGACCCATGAAGCCACCGTAGGTGGCTCAGGAGGCCCGGGTCATCGCCTGACCGGAGTAGCCGGGCTACCGCGGTGGCGGTAGCCGGGAAATCCCGCAGCCGGGCGACGCCCGCGCGCGCCCTCGGCGCCCATCGTGGGCTGATGACCGAGATCGTTGTACGACAGCTGGGGAAGAACTACGGCCGGGTGGCCGCGGTTCGCGACCTCTCGTTCGACGTGCCGTCCGGGCAGATCACCGCGTTTCTCGGGCCGAACGGCGCAGGCAAGACCACGACGTTGCGGATGCTGCTCGGACTGGTCCGTCCGACGACCGGCGAGGCGCTTCTCGACGGTCAGCGGTACGAGCAGCTGGCGGCGCCGCAGCGCACGGTCGGCGCGGTGCTCGAGGCGACCGGCTTCCACCCCGGACGGCGGGCCCGTGAGCACCTGCGCATCGCCGCGCGCCTCGCGGGTGTCGGCGCCGGGCGGATCGACGTCGTGCTGGAGGAGGTCGGACTGACCGACGCCGCCGGCCGACGGGTCGGTGGTTACTCCCTCGGCATGCGCCAGCGGCTCGGCCTGGCCACCTCCCTACTCGGCGACCCGGCGGTGCTGGTGCTCGACGAACCGGCCAACGGCCTCGACCCGGCCGGGATGGCCTGGCTGCGGGCGCTGCTCCGGGCGCTGGCCGACGACGGACGCACGGTGCTGATCTCGAGCCACGTGCTCTCGGAGGTCGCCCAGACCGTCGATCACGTCGTCGTCGTACACGAGGGCGCGCTCCGCTTCGACGGTTCCCTGCCCGAGCTCGCCGAGGGTGACGGCGGCCTGGAAGCCGCGTTCCTTCGCCTGACCGGAGCACGCTGATGCCGGCCGCCGAATGGCTCAAGCTCCGCACGGTCCGCAGCACCTGGCTGCTGCTCGCCGCCGCGCAGGCGATCGTCCTCGTCGGCGCCGCCGGGCGGTTCAGCAACCAGGACGGCTCCGGCCGGTCAGCGGCCGAGATCGAGGTCGGCGCCGCCGCCCACCTCGGGCTCACCGCACTGTTCACGCTGGTGCTCGGCATTCTGGCGGTCGCGGGCGAGTATCGGCACCGGACGATCACCGACACCTACCTCGCGGTGCCCCGGCGCGCGCGGGTGTTCGTCGCCAAGCTCGTCGTCCACGTGGTCGCCGGTCTCGGGTTCGGGCTCGTCGGCGCGGCCACCGCGCTGCTGACGATCCTGGCGTGGCGCACCGCCGACGGCACCGGTGCCGACTGGTCGAACGCCGAACTCTGGCGCACGCTCGCCGGCGGCGTCGTCTGGAACGCTGCCTTCGCCGCGATCGGCGTCGGGCTCGGTGCGCTGATCCGCAACCTGGCCGCCGCGGTCGCGGCCGCACTCGCCTGGATAGCGCTCGCCGAAGGTGTGGTCGGCCAGCTCCTCGGCAGTGATCTCGGCCGGTGGTTACCGTTCGCCGCAGGCACCGCCGTGGGGCGGATCCCGGCCGCGGTCCGCGACGGGCTCCCGCAGTGGGGCGCCGCGCTCGTCCTCGTCGGCTGGGCCGTGCTGTTCGCCGCGATCGGCCTGCGCGCGGGTGTCCGCCGCGACGTCACCTAGGCCGAGCAGCCTCGGTCAGGCGTCCCCCAGCAGGACGATCAGGCCGTCGGCGAGGCCGCCGCGCCAGCACGCGAGGTCGTGACCGCCGTCGTATTCGCGGTGGGTCACGTCGTACCCCTTCGCGAGCAGCACGTCGCGGAAGCGGCGTGCCTGCTCGATCAGGTCCCACTCGCGGCGGCCGACCTCCAGCCAGTAGCGCGTCGCGGTCCGCGGACGGCGGGCGTACTCGCCGGTCAGCCAGTTCTCCGGAACGTCCTCGGGCCGCCCGCCGGGGAACCACCACGACCCGGACTGCGCCAGCACCGCGCCGAACCGGTCGGCCGCGTACAACCCGCCGTAGGCAGCGGTCAGGCCGCCCATGCTCTGTCCGGCCAGGACGGTGCGGGCCGGATCGGCGGTGACCGGCCACCGCTCCGCGGCCCAGGGCAGCAGCTCGCCGGTGAGGAAACCGAGGAACTCCGGGGAACACGCCAGATCGTGCACCCGGGTCGAGCCCGAGTCCACGAACAGCGCGACGTGCGGCGGGATCCGGCCGGCGGCCACGAGCGCGTCCAGCGTCCCGCCGATGACACCGTCGCCGGCCCAGACGTCGCCGTCGAGCAGCACCACGACCGGCAGATCAACCCCGGCGTCCGCCCGCACCCACACGCGTCGGCCTCCGACCTGGTGCGACGTCAGCACCGGAACGCCCGCCAGCCACGGCTGGGGCGGAGCGTCCGGCAGCTCGACGACCGACGTGCCGTCCGGAAGCCCGACCGGGTTGCGCGGATCGGCGACCGCGTCCTCGCGCAACCGACGCCACGCGGTCTTGTCCGGCGGCACCGAGGGTGGCGCCACTCGCGAGGCGAGCGGACCGATCCGGTAGCTGCCGCGGTACGTGCCGGGCAACCGGTAGGTCAGGTGCCACAGGTCGGTGTCCTCGAGCCGCCGGAACCGACTCTGCCGCAGGTCGTGGTAGTCGGTCATCTTGTTCAGGTGCAGGACGACGTCGGCCGCTTCGGCGTCGCGCCAGAGCCATGTCACCAGGTACTCCTCGCCGTCCGGTTCGACCAGCGGCGTCGTCTCGACGCTCGCCCAGAACGCCGTCACCGTGTCCGGGGTGACCACGGCGAGCCGAGGGCTCGACGCCAGCGGGAGCGCGTACGGGCGCGGGCGGTGCACCGGGGTCGGCGGAACGATCGGAAGCCTCCTCGGCCGCGAACTTAGGCGACTAATGCTTCCACAGTAGAAAAACGCCCATATCCGAATCCTTGACACCGTACGGTGGCGTGATCGAGTGCCAGGGAAGGGAGCTCCCCACCATGGTGACGTCCGCGCGAGCCGGCGAGACCGTTCTTCCCGTCGGGCGCGAGCCCTGGCCGCCCCGGTCGCGGCTGATCGTGTTCCTCCTGGCCCTCTTCATCATGCTGGCGTTCGGCGACAAGGCGATCCTCGGCCTCGTCGGCACGCCGATGATGGAGGATCTCGGCCTCACGAACGCCCAGTTCGGGCTGATCGGGAGCAGTTTCTCGCTCCTGTTCTGCTTCACCGCGATCGCCGTCGGACTGCTGGGCAACCGGATCTCACCGCGCTGGCTCCTGGCGGGGCTGGCGCTGGTCTGGTCGGTCGCCCAGCTCCCGGTGCTGCTGCCGGTGGTCGGTTTCGCCGGGCTGGTCGGCACCCGGATCCTGCTCGGCGCGGGCGAGGGCCCCGCGCTCCCGCTCGCCTCGCACACCGCGTTCACCTGGGTCCCGGTCCGCAGCCGCGCGCTCGCCGCGGCGCTGCTCGCGGTCGGCGGTGGCGCCGGCATCATCGTCGGCGCCCCGCTGCTCATGCTCGCGATCCAGGCCTGGGGGTGGCGGGCTCCCTTCGGGATCCTCGGCGCGCTCGGGCTGGTCTGGGCGGTCGCGTGGCTCGCCCTCGGTGGCGCCGGACCACATTTTTACGCCGCTCCCGGCACCACCGCAGGCAACGCTCTTCCGACCGGCTCACGCCGCACACCCGGAAAGGCCGCCGGCGACGCACCCGACCCCGCTTCGGGCGCGCTCCCGCCCGAAACGGCACCACCAGCGGGCGAAACCCCGGGCCGAACCCAGGGTGAACCCGCGGCCACGCTGCCGGAGCGCCTCCCCTACCGCCGCGTCTTCGCCCAGGGCACCTGGTGGGGCGCGGTCCTGGCCGGCTTCACGGTCTCCTGGATGCTCGGCCTCGCGCTCACCTGGCTGCCGACCTACCTCGAGGAGCAGGCCGGTTACTCGCCGCAGACGGTGAGCCTGCTGGTCGGCCTGCCGAGCATCGGCTCGATCGTCTCGATCCTCACCGCCGGCCTGGTCACCGACCGGCTGCTGCGCCGCGGCGCGAGCCGTCACGTCGCGTACGGGGTGGTGCCCGCGGTCGCGCTGGTCGCCGGCGGGATCGCGCTGTTCGCGATGAGCCGGGTCGGTGCGGGTTGGCCGCTGCTGGCCGCGATGGCGATCGGGTTCTCGGCCGGGCCCGCGCTCACCCCGCTGGCGAACGCGGCGATGGCCGAGATCTCACCGCCCGCGCAGCGCGCCGCCGTCCTCGCCACCGCGCACGCGTTCGTGACCACCGGCAGCGTGGCGTCGCCGTTCGTCAGCGGGCTGATCGTCGACCTCGCGTCCAGCGAGAGCGTCGGCTTCACCGCCGCACTCGACCTGGCAGCCGTGCTGCTGCTCGTCGGCGCGGCGCTGGCCGCGACCGCGATCCGGCCCGACCGCCACGCGGCCCGCCTCGCGTCGGGCTGAGCCTCATCGGGGGTTGGCGGGCGCGTGAACCGGGGTAGGAGTCTGGGGTGCGGCCGTCATTACGCGGTCGCATAGACTGCGTAGAGTCAATCCTGCGGTATGCCCGCGTGCGCGTCTACCTGGTGGTGCCCCGTGTCGATCGTCGGCGATCTTCTGCTGCCACGATCCCGGGCGGTTCCGCCTCGGCGAACCCACAGAGATTGAACACTTAACTACACCTGCAGCGTTGAGGAGCACACACGTGAAGAGCACCGTCGAGACCCTGAGCCCGACGAGGGTGCGGCTCGCCGTCGAGGTGCCCTTCGAGGAGCTGAAGCCCAACCTCGACGAGGCTTACCGTTCGATCGCGAACCAGATCTCGATTCCGGGCTTCCGGAAGGGCAAGGTTCCGCCGCGCCTGATCGACCAGCGCATCGGCCGGGCGGCTGTGCTCGAGGAGACTCTCAACAACGCGATTCCGACGCACTACTCCTCCGCGGTGCGCGAGCACGACGTCAAGGTGATCGGCCGCCCCGAGGTCGAGGTCACCGAGCTCGCCGACGGTGAGAAGGTCGCGTTCACCGCCGAGGTCGACGTCCGGCCCGAGCTGACGCTGCCCGAGTTCTCGACGCTCGAGGTCACGGTCGACGAGGCCGCGGTCAACGACGAGGACGTCGACAACCAGGTCGACAGCCTCCGCCAGCGCTTCTCGACGCTCAAGGGTGTCGAGCGCGAGGTCCGCACCGGCGACTTCGTGCAGCTCGACCTGCACGCGACGATCGACGGCGAGGACATCGAGGGCGGCAGCGCCGAGAACGTCTCGTACGAGGTCGGCAGCGGCCAGCTGCTCGAGGGCACCGACGCCGCGATCGAGGGTCACAAGGCCGGCGACGAGGTCGCGTTCACCACCACCCTGGCCGGCGGCGAGCACGCCGGCAAGGACGCGGACGTCAAGGTCACGATCCGCACGGTCAAGGAGAAGGAGCTCCCGGAGCTGGACGACGAGTTCGCCCAGACCGCCTCGGAGTTCGACACCCTCGAGGAGCTCCGCGACGACGTCCGCACCCGCCTCGGCCGGGTGAAGAAGCTGGAGCAGGCCGTCGCTGCCCGTGACAAGACGCTCGAGGCGCTGCTCGAGGCCGTCGAGGTCCCGATGCCGGAGAAGGTGCTCGCCGACGAGATCGAGTACCGCCGCCACCAGCTCGGCCACGCGCTGGAGAACGCCGGCGTGACGCTCGAGCAGTACCTGGAGAACGAGGGCCAGACCCAGGAGGAGTTCGACGAGCAGCTGGAGAAGGACTGCGCGCAGGCCGTCCGCTCCCAGCTCGTCCTGGACGCGGTCGCCGACGCCGAGGAGGTCGGCATCGACGACGGCGAGCTGACCAGCGAGGTGGTTCGCCGGGCACAGCAGTCCGGGGTCAACCCGCAGCAGTTCGCCGACCAGCTCGTGCAGAACGGCGAGCTGCCGATCGTCGTCGCCGACCTTCGTCGTGGGAAGGCTCTCGGTCTGGTCACCGACGCCGCGAAGATCTCCGACGCGGCAGGCAACCCGGTCGACCTGAAGGCCCTGCAGGACGAGATCAACCCGCCGCAGGCGGCCGTGGCGACCGAAGACGCGGACGCCGCTGCGGCGCAGGCCTGAACCTAGCGGTCGGCCGGTCGTGCGCTCAGAGCGAACAGCCCCCCGAGGCCCCGTCAGGGGCCCCGGGGCCGCGTTAGTGTCGGGCGTACGGCCTCGGACGCGTCCGTAGTAACCCAGTCGGCCAGTAGCTCGAAAGCCCCACTGGATCGAAAGACTCAGTGCTCGAAAAGTCGAAGGCAGGCATCGTGACCCAGTTGCACACACCGGCAGGACCCGTCGGCCGCGCGCCGAGCGGCAGCGGGATGGGGTTCGATGACTCGGTATTCAACCGGCTCCTCAAGGAGCGCATCATCTTCCTCGGCCAGCAGTTCGACGACGAGATGGCCAACCGCATCTGCGCCCAGCTGCTGCTTCTCTCGGCGGAAGACCCCACGCGCGACATCGCGCTCTACGTGAACTCGCCGGGCGGCAGCGTCTCGTCCGGCATGGCGATCTACGACACCATGCAGTTCATCCCGAACGACGTGGCGACGTACGGGCTGGGCCTGGCCGCGTCGATGGGCCAGTTCATCCTGTGCGCCGGCTCCCGCGGCAAGCGGTACGCGCTCCCGCACACCCGGGTGATGATGCACCAGCCGTCCGGCGGCATCGGTGGTTCGGCCAGCGACATCGCGATCCAGGCCGAGCAGATGCTGTACACGAAGAAGCTGATGCAGGAGCGGATCGCGTTCCACACCGGTCAGACCGTCGAGCAGATCGAGGCGGACTCCGACCGTGACCGGTGGTTCACCGCCGACGAGGCCAAGGAATACGGCCTCATCGACGCGGTGCTCCCGACGACTTCCGACGTGGCGGCGACCACCGGCTCCCGCTGAGCGGGTCCACACCGACCGCCCGTTCCACGCGCCTTTCACGTCCGGAGGAATCTGACGATGAGTAGTTCCAACTTCCCGGGTTCCGGGTTGTACGACCGCGATACCGCCCCGCAGGGCCGCTACGTCCTGCCGTCGTTCGTCGAGCGCACGTCGTACGGGATCAAGGAGATGAACCCGTACAACAAGCTGTTCGAGGAGCGGATCATCTTCCTCGGTGTGCAGATCGACGACGCCAGCGCGAACGACGTCATGGCGCAGCTGCTCTGCCTCGAGTCGATGGACCCCGACCGGGACATCTGGATCTACATCAACTCGCCGGGTGGCTCGTTCACGGCGCTGACCGCGATCTACGACACGATGCGGTTCGTGCGCTGCGACATCCAGACGGTGTGCATGGGTCAGGCGGCCTCCGCCGCTGCCGTCCTGCTCGCCGCCGGGACGCCGGGCAAGCGCCTCGCGCTGCCGAACGCCCGGGTGCTGATCCACCAGCCCTACAGCGAGGGCGGCGGCCAGGGCTCGGACATCGAGATCCAAGCGCGTGAGATCTTGCGCATGCGTACGCAGCTGGAAGAAATGCTTTCCTCGCACTCCGGCCAGCCGATCGAGAAGGTCCGCAAGGACATCGAGCGGGACAAGATTTTGACGGCGGCGGAGGCCAAGGAGTACGGCCTCATCGACCAGGTGCTCGAGAGCCGCAAGAAGATTCCGGTCGCGGCGGGTTGAGTGACGAAGTGAGTTCTTTTCGACCGACTCTTGCCGAGACCGCTCGGCCTCTGAGCCGGCCGGAGGTTGAAAAGAGCTCATCAAGGCGACGCGCCCTCGCGACCAGGGGTCAGCGAGGGCGCGGAGCATGTACCGTCGAGGAGTCAGTCGGCCGGCGGTCCGGCGAGGACAGGGAGATGGTCGTTCGTGGCACGGATCGGTGACGGCGGAGACCTGCTGAAGTGCTCTTTCTGTGGAAAGTCGCAGAAGCAGGTGAAGAAGCTCATCGCGGGCCCAGGTGTGTACATCTGTGATGAGTGCATCGACCTGTGCAACGAGATCATCGAGGAGGAGCTCTCCGAGTCCTCCGAGCTGAAGTGGGACGAGCTCCCCAAGCCGATCGAGATCTGCGAGTTCCTCGACCAGTACGTAGTCGGCCAGGACTCGGCCAAGAAGGCGCTGGCGGTAGCGGTCTACAACCACTACAAGCGCATCCAGGCCGAGAACTCCGGTCACCGGAACTCCGGGCCCGAGCCGGTCGAGCTGGCGAAGTCGAACATCCTGCTGATCGGCCCCACCGGGTGCGGCAAGACGCACCTCGCCCAGACCCTGGCCAAGCTGCTCAACGTTCCGTTCGCGATCGCGGACGCGACGGCGCTGACCGAGGCCGGGTACGTCGGCGAGGACGTCGAGAACATCCTGCTGAAGCTCATCCAGGCCGCCGACTACGACGTCAAGCGCGCCGAGACCGGCATCATCTACATCGACGAGGTCGACAAGATCGCCCGCAAGAGCGAGAACCCGTCGATCACGCGTGATGTCTCCGGCGAGGGCGTCCAGCAGGCGCTGCTGAAGATCCTGGAGGGCACCACCGCAAGCGTCCCGCCGCAGGGCGGCCGCAAGCACCCCCACCAGGAGTTCATCCAGATCGACACCACGAACGTGCTGTTCATCGTGGGTGGGGCGTTCGCCGGGCTGGAGAAGATCATCGAGAACCGGGTCGGCAAGAACGGCCTCGGTTTCGCGGCGAACATCATCTCCGCGTCCGAGCGGACGACCGACGACGTGTTCGCCGACGTCATGCCGGAGGACCTGCTGAAGTTCGGGATGATCCCGGAGTTCGTCGGCCGTCTCCCGGTCATCACGACGGTGCGCAACCTCGACCGGCGCGCGCTCATGCAGATCCTCACCGAGCCGCGGAACGCGCTGGTCAAGCAGTACCAGCGGCTGTTCGAGCTGGACGGCGTCGAGCTGGACTTCACCAGGGACGCGCTCGAGTCGATCGCCGACCAGGCGATCCTGCGGGGCACCGGTGCCCGCGGCCTCCGCGCGATCATGGAGGAGGTGCTGATGTCGGTGATGTACGAGATCCCGTCCCGGCCCGACGTCGCTCGCGTGGTGATCAGCCGCGAGGTGGTGCTGGAGAAGGTCCTGCCGACGATCGTCCCCCGCGACGTTCCGAAGCGGGAGCGCCGCGAGAAGAGCGCATAACGCAGTCGTTCAAAACGGCCTCCGCCCTCGTGGGCGGAGGCCGTTTTGGTTTGCTGCAACCCGGCGCGGTGGCCGCGCGTGTACCTCCCGACGGGGAGGAGGCACGGTGGCCGAGAACGGGCGGGACTTCGGGCGGTTCTACGGCGAGCACTTCGCCGGCCTGTGCAAGCAGCTCTACGCGTATCACGGCGACCGGGCGGAAGCGCAGGACCTGGTGCAGGAGGCGTTCGTCCGGGCCTGGATGCGCTGGGCCACGGTGTCCCGCTACCAGGATCCCGCCGCCTGGGTCCGGCAGGTGGCCTGGCGGCTGGCGGTCAGCCGTTGGCGGCGAACGCGCACGGCGCTGGCGTTCGCGCACCGGCAGCGCGAACAGCACGCTCCACCGCCCGACCCCGAGCACGTGACGCTCGTCGCCGCGCTGGCCACGCTCCCCGAGAACCAGCGCCGGGCCGTCGTTCTGCACCACCTGGCCGACCTGTCGGTCGCCGAGATCGCCGAGCAGGAGGGGGCTGCGGTGGGGACGGTGAAGTCCTGGCTGCACCGGGGCCGGGCAGCGCTGGCCGGCCAACTCGACGACACCAGCGCCGCGACGGTCCTCGACGGGAGGTACGACGATGGCCGAGCCTGACACCGACGACCGCGCGGCGGCGCTCTTCGCGCACCTCCGGGCGGACCAGGCGCCGTCGTTCGCCGGCCCCGGCCCGGACGCCGTGGCAGCGGCCGGACGTCGTCGCCGCCGTACCCGGTGGGTAGCGCTCGCGGCCGCCGCGGTGGTGGTCGGAGCAGCCGCCGGGGCCGCGATCACCGCGTTCGAAGAGCCGCAGACGCTGCGTCCGATCGAGCGGCCGGTGACGTCGGTTCCTCCGTCGGCCGCGACACCGTCGCCCGGCGGCTCCCCGTCGGCCTCGTCCTCGTCGTCCTCGCCGACTTCGTCGTCCTCGCCGTCACCATCGGGGACGCGTCCCTCGCCGGGGAAAGTCACCTCGCTGCGGGCGACCGACTGGAAGAACGCGATCCTCAGCTTGCCGACCTGGGCGTCGTGCGTCGAGCCGCGCCTGCGATTCTCCGGCGGGGAGGCCAGGGGAAACCACCCGGAGTACGGCGGCTTGATCTACCGGATGCTGCCGTACGGCCGGACCCCGGTGTACGCCGATCTGACCGGCGACAACATCGCCGAGGCGGTCGTGGTGGTCAGCTGCGCGGGCAGCGCCCCGATGAGCCGAGCCGGCAACGAGGACTTCCCGGCGGTCGTCGTCTACACCGAGAACGAGAAGGGCGGTCCGCGCCTCCTCGGAGTCGTGCCCGGGGAGAATCCGCAGACCACCGGGCCGGAGTACACGATCGTGGCGGGAGAGCACGGCACCGGCATGTTGATGGTGAATCAGAATCCGATCAACTCCGGCGACGCGGGCTGGGTGCCGTACCGGTGGACCGGGAGCACATTCGTTCGGAGTTGAGCGGTCGCTCAAATCCGGTCTAGACTTGAGCAGACGCTCAAGTCTGGAGGTCGGCGATGCGATGGGTCGTGGTCCCGGCGATCGCGCTGGGGATGCTCCTGGTGGTTCCGCTCGGGTTGTGGCTGCTCCACGCTCCGGGCGTGGGCGTACTTCGCCGAGTCTGGCCGTGGGCCGGGGTGATCGGGGTCGTCGCGCTGCTGCTCCCCACGGGGGTGGGAGCAGCAGCGGTCGCCGTTCCCTACGCGGCGGTGACGGTCGCGCTCGCGGGCGCCGCCGCAGCCCGCTTCGCGCGAGTGGCCGGTGCGCTGCGGCCGACCGCGGCGAGGGCGGGTGCGCTCCTGGGGGTGCCGCTCGGGGCGTCGGCCGCGGCGGGGGTGCCACTCGGGACGCCGGCTGCGGCGGGGGTTCCGCTCGGGGTGCCGGGCGCGTGGGGCCTGGCCGCGGTCACGCGGGAGGTCGCGGTGCTGACCGCGTTGGTCGCGCCCTCGATCGCCGGGCTCTCGCTGGTCGCCGAACGGGGCGGATGGGCGTTGCTGGGGTTCGGCCCGAAGATCCTGCTGCTCACCGTGGCGCACTTCCACTACGCGGGCTTCGCCGCTGCGCTGGTGGCGAGCCTGGTCTGCGGCTTGCCGAACAGCGGACGCGCAGCGGCGTTCGGTGCGCTGACCGTTCCGGCGGGCACCGCGCTGGTGCTCGCCGGGTTCTTCCTCGGTGACGTCGTCGAGCTGGCGGGTGCCGTGGTCCTCACGGCCGGGATGTGGGTGGTCGGCGGCCTGACCTGGCGCGCCAGGGCGGCGGCGCCGGACCGCGTCACCCGGGTCCTGCTCGCTACCTCGAGCGTCGTGCTGATCGTCACGATGCTGCTGGCGCTGGACTGGGCGCTCGGCGAGGCGTTCGGCGTCCCGAAGCTGAGCCTGACCTGGATGGCCGCGACCCACGGCGTCCTCAACGCGGTCGGGTTCGGCCTCTGCGGGGTGCTGGCCTGGAGGGGACTTAGCGTCGGTGAGCTCGCCGGTCGAACTCGCCGGGAGGCATCGTGACGACCATGTGGACGCGAGTCTGCTCGGCGCCGTCGTTGCGGTAGACGTGCGGGACGTCGCCCGGGTACAGCGCGGTCTGACCGGCGCCGACGCGGACCTCGACGGAACCGACCCGCAGCGTCAGGCTCCCGGTCAGCACGTGCGCCATCTCCCGGGTGCCGATCGCGTGGTCGTCGGAGACCTGCTCCTCGCCCGGCTCGAGCACCCACTCCCAGAACTCGACGAACTCCGGCTCGTCGATGCCGCCGAAGAGCGTGGCGCGTCCTCCGGCCGGGCCCTGCCAGAGCACGCTGTACTCCGCCGGGCCGTTGACCCGGATCTCCGGCGGACGCTGGTCCTCGACCAGCCGCGCGATCGTCACGCCGAACGCGTCCGCGATCCGGACCAGGGTTCCGATGCTCGGGTTCGTCCGCCCGGCCTCGATCTGCACGACCATGCCCTTGCTGACGCCCGACCGGCCGGCCAACTCGTCCAGAGACCAGTGCCGGGACGTGCGCAGGCTACGGACCCGCTCGCCGACCAGCGTGGCGATCGCGGGGCGCGCGTCATCGCGAGGTCCGGTCAATATATTGGCCCCTTCGGTCAGTCTAGTGATACAACGAGGGCATGAACGTCGTGCTGAACGCTACCGCCAGGAGCCCGCGTTGATCCCGGCACTGCTCGCTGCCGGGTCCGCACTGGTCTACGGCCTCGGCGACTACTGCGGTGGTACGGCGGGCAAGCGCGCACCGGTACTCGCGGTGACGCTGCTCGCCAAGCTCACCGCGTTGCCGCTGCTCCTCGTCCTCGCGGTGTTGCTGGGCGCGGAACGCGCGCCGGACGCGGCCGACCTCGGCTGGGCGATGCTCGCCGGGCTGGCCGGCGTCGGGGGAGTCGTGCTGTTCTACGAGGCGATGGCCGCCGGAGCGATGGCGGTCGTCGCGCCGGTCACCGCCGCTGCGGCCGCGGTGCTGCCGGTGATCGTCGGCATCGCGGTCGACGGCTCGCCGGGCCTGCTGCCGCTGCTCGGCATCGGGGCCGCGATCACCGCGATCACGCTGGTGAGCGCCGGCGGCGGACGGCTGGTGCTCTCTACCCGGCTGATCACGCTCGCGCTGGTCTCCGGGGTGGCGTTCGGGCTGTTCTTCATCCTGCTCGACCGGGCGTCGTCGGAGGCCGGTCAGTGGCCGCTGGTCGCGGCGCAGTTGGCGGCCCTGGTCGCGCTCGTCGTGGTCAGCGTGGCGCGCCGCCGTCCGTTCACGGTGGCGCGCAGCGCGGTCCCGTACGCGCTGGCGGCCGGTGCCTTCGACACGATCGCGAACGTCCTGTACGTGGTGGCGAACAACAGCGGGCAGCTCGCGCTCGTCGCCCCGCTGGCGTCGCTGTACCCGGCGAGCACGGTCGTGCTGGCGCTCGTCCTCGATCACGAGCGGGTACGCGGCTGGCAGCTGCTCGGCCTCGGTCTGGCCGGTACCGCACTGGCCCTGCTCGCCGCGACCGGATAGGAAAGAGCCATGCGGGTAGCGGTGTGCCAACTCAACACGCGGGACGATCGGGCGGCGAACCTCGCCGAAGCGCGGCGTCTGCTGGAACGAGCCGCGGCGGCGGGCGCCGATTTCGCGGTGCTCCCGGAGTTCGTCGACTACCTCGGACGTCGTCGCGGTGAACCGGAACCGGAGCCGGTCGACGGCGAGTTCGCCACGTTCTTCGCGGACGCCGCCCGGGACCTGAACCTCTGGGTGCTCGCCGGTTCGTTCCGGGAGCGCGCCGAGGACGGTGAGCGTGCCTACAACACCAGCCTGGTGTTCGACCGGTCCGGTGAGCGGGTGGCCGCCTACCGCAAGATCCACCTGTACGACGTGGAGATCCCCGGCCGCGTCTCGTACCACGAGTCGAAGACGATCGCGCCGGGCAGCGAGCTGGTCGTCGCCGACGTCGAGGGTGTCCCCGTGGGACTCTCGATCTGCTACGACCTGCGGTTCCCCGAGCTGTACCGCGCGCTGGCGGTGGCCGGTGCGCGGGTGCTGGTGGTCCCGGCGGCGTTCATGGCCCACACCGGCCGGGACCACTGGGAGGTCCTGCTGCGCGCCCGGGCGATCGAGAACCAGTGTTACGTCGTCGCCGCCGGCCAGATCGGTGACCACGAGCCGGACCGCACCTGCTTCGGCCGCAGCATGGTCATCGACCCCTGGGGCACGGTCGTCGCCCAGGCACCGGACGTTCCTGGCGTCGTCATCGCCGACCTCGACCTCGACCGGGTCGAGTCGGTGCGCGCCGAGTTGCCGAGCCTCGCCAACCGGCGCCTGCCCGATCAGGACGCCGTGCTGCGTAACTACAGCGCAAAGAGCCAGGTCTCGCCGGTCGCGACCGGACGGTAGCCGATCCGCTCGTAGACGCCGTTGCTGGTCGGGTTCGCCGCGTCGGTGAACAGCAGGACACCGCGGGCGCCGATGTCCAGCAGGTGCTGGCTGAGCTCGGCGGTCGCGGCCGCCGCGTACCCGCGCCGACGCTGCTCGGGGGGCGTGTAGACCATGCTGATCCGGTAGACGCCGGTGGCGGGCGGGCGGTTGACCAGCAGCGTCACCGGCTCGCCGCGAACCTCCCAGAGCCAGGCCAGGCGCGCGCTGAGCAGCTGGTCGACGGTGCGGACGGCGTCCTGCTCGGTGAACTCGGCCGGTTCGTCGCTCGGGGTGTCCCGCTCGAACCCGAGGACGGCGCGGATCAGCCAGGTGCGGTAGGTCCAATCCGCCTTGATCAGCCGGCCGGGGACGTCGGTGGGCGGCCGCAGCGCGTCGAGCACCAGGAGTTTTGTGGCCATGCCCGGCCGGATCACCGCGCCGGTCCGCGCGGCCCAGATCCGGGCCACCGCCGACGGGCCCGGCGACATCCCGGTGACGCCCGGCGGCGTGTCACCGGCCTCGATCAGCGCGTCGACGAGGGCGGTCGCGGCCGCGTCGTCGAGTTCGGGGACGAGGAGCAGGTGCGGGGGCGTCCAGGTCGCGACCCACTCGGGTGGCGCGCCTGCCCGCTCACGGAGCAGCGCCCAGACCGCGTCTGGCTCGGTGGGGAGTTCGCCGTCGGCTCTCTGGCTGACGACGGTCGCGAGGTGGTTGTGGCGTACCGGATCGCGGGTCAACCAGGCGGCGGCAGCGGGAACGAAGGCGGACAGGCCGATCGACCCGCGGAGCAGTTCACAACGCACCCTGGAATCCTGGTGCGCCGCGCGCTCGCGCGCACCGGGTTTCCGCGGTCAGGGCTGGACGACCGCGTTGCCCGGCGTGCGGTCGGCGGAGCCCGAGCAGCCCTCGGCCGCGACCCCGATCAGGACCACCGCGACGATTCCGCCGCCGACCGTGATCATCGCGCGGCGCATCGGCAGCGAGCCGGGACCCCGGAGGCGCACCGCCGCCGCGACGACCGCGACCAGTACGAGGAGGCCGATGAACGGTCCCCACATCGGGTCGACGAAGTCCACCGTCCCTACACCCCCCACCCGCCGCCCTGATGCGGAATTGGGTCGTCCCCTTCACCCTGCCACGCCGGACCCTCCGTGGCGAACGACCGCGCCGCCCGGGACGCAAACCCGATCGCGCTCCGAACTAGGATTCAGGCGTGACCACTGAGCCCGATACCCAGGCACCGCTGACGCCGTCGACCGAGCTGTCGACCAAGTACACGCCTGCGGAGGTAGAGGGGCCGCTCTACGAGCGGTGGGTCGAGGCGGGCTACTTCACTCCGGATTCGTCCAGCGACCGGCCGCCGTACTCGATCGTCATCCCGCCACCCAACGTGACCGGCACGCTGCACCTGGGTCACGCGCTCGACCACACGCTGATGGACGCGCTGACCCGGCGCCGCCGCATGCAGGGCTACGAGGTGCTCTGGCTGCCCGGCATGGACCACGCGGGCATCGCCACGCAGAACGTCGTCGAGCGGGAACTGGCCAAACACGAGGGCAAGTCGCGTCACGACCTCGGCCGCGAGGCGTTCGTCGAGCGGGTGTGGAAGTGGAAGGAAGAGTCCGGCGGCAAGATCACCGGCCAGATGCGCCGGCTCGGTGACGGCGTCGACTGGTCCCGGTCCCGGTTCACGATGGACGAGGGCCTGTCCCGCGCCGTCCAGACGATCTTCAAGCGGCTCTACGACGACGGCCTGATCTACCGTGCCGAGCGCATCATCAACTGGTGCCCGCGGTGCCAGACCGCGCTGTCCGACATCGAGGTGGAGCACTCCGACGACGAGGGCGAGCTCATCAGCATCCGGTACGGCGACGGGGAGAACGCGATCGTCGTCGCGACCACCCGGGCCGAGACGATGCTCGGTGACACCGCGGTGGCCGTGCACCCGGACGACGAGCGGTACGCGCACCTCGTCGGCACCGAGGTGGAGCTGCCGCTGACCAACCGGCGGATCCCGATCATCGCCGACGAGCACGTCGACCCGAGCTTCGGCACCGGCGCGGTGAAGGTGACCCCCGCGCACGACCCGAACGACTTCGAGATCGGTCAGCGTCACGGGCTGCCGAACATCACGGTGATGGACGAGAGGGCGGTCATCACCGCCTCCGGTCCGTTCTTCGGACTGGACCGGTTCGAGGCACGCCCGGCGGTGGTGGCCGCGCTCCGCGAGGACGGGCGGATCGTCGCCGAGAAGCGTCCGTACGTGCACGCCGTGGGGCACTGCTCGCGGTGCGACACGGTGGTCGAGCCGCGACTGTCGCTGCAGTGGTTCGTGAAGGTCGAGACGCTGGCCAAGGAGGCCGGCGACGCGGTGCGCGACGGCCGGGTGAACATCCACCCGCCGGAGCTGGCGAAGCGGTACTTCGACTGGGTCGACAACATGCACGACTGGTGCATCTCCCGCCAGCTCTGGTGGGGTCACCGGATCCCGGTCTGGTACTCGCCGGACGGCGAGGTGCGCTGCGTCGGCCCGGACGAGGAGCCGCCGGGGCGGGAGTGGACGCAGGACCCGGACGTGCTCGACACGTGGTTCTCGTCCGGCCTCTGGCCGTTCTCCACCCTCGGCTGGCCGGACGACACCGCCGACCTGCGCAAGTTCTATCCGACCAGCGTGCTGGTGACCGGCTACGACATCATCTTCTTCTGGGTCGCCCGGATGATGCTGTTCGGCCTCTACGCGATGGACGGCAAGCAGCCGTTCGACGTGGTGGCACTGCACGGCCTCGTCCGCGACAAGTACGGCAAGAAGATGTCGAAGTCGCGGGGCAACACCGTCGACCCGCTCGACTGGATGGACGCCTACGGCTCGGACGCGCTGCGCTTCATGCTGGCGCGCGGTGCGAACCCGGGGTCCGACCAAGCCTCCAGCGAGGAGTGGGTGGCCGGCGCCCGGAACTTCTGCAACAAGCTCTGGAACGCCACCCGGTTCGCGCTGCTCAACGGCGCGGACGCGAGCGCTGAGCTGCCGAGCGAGCTCTCGCCAGCCGACCGGTGGATCCTGTCGCGCCTGCACACGGTGCTCGCCGAGGTCGACGATCTCTACGAGCGGTACGAGTTCGCGAAGCTGACCGACATCCTCTACCACTTCGCGTGGGACGAGGTCTGTGACTGGTACGTGGAGCTGGCCAAGCCCGAGCTGGCGGCCGGCGGCGCCCAGGCCGACACCACCCGGGCCGTGCTCGGCCACGTGCTCGACCGGCTGCTGCGCGTGCTGCACCCGGTGACGCCGTTCGTCACCGAGGCGCTGTGGACGGCGCTGACCGGCCAGGAGTCGGTCGTCATCGCGGAGTGGCCGAAGGCCGACCCGAGCCGCCACGACCCGGCCGCAGAGGCCGAGATCGAGGCGTTGCAGCGGGTGGTGACCGAGGTCCGCCGATTCCGCTCCGACCAGGGCCTGAAGCCGACCCAGCGGGTGCCCGCCCGCCTCGACGGCCTCGACACGGCCGGCCTGGCCGCGCACTCGACGCTGATCCGCTCGCTCGTGCGGCTCGACCCGCCCGGTGACGAGTTCGCGCCGTCGGCGTCGGTGTCGATCGGTGGGTTCGCCGGCTCGGCGCAGGTGGACGTGGCGGTCGACACCTCCGGGACGATCGACGTCGCGGCCGAGCGTCGTCGGCTGGAGAAGGACCTGGCCGCGGCCGAGAAGGAGCGCGCGCAGAACGCCGGGAAGCTCGGCAACGAGGCGTTCCTGGCCAAAGCACCGGACGCCGTCGTGGTGAAGGTGCGGGAGCGGCTGGCCGCCGCCGAGTCCGATCTGACTCGGCTCCAGGCCCAGCTCGCCGCGCTGCCCACGGCGTGACCAGCGTTCGCGCTACGACGGCCCGCCCCGGTTCCGGCCGGGGCGGAGCCGCGGGGGAAGCGGGGGAGTCGTGGTGAGCAAGGACCGGGCCGCCGATCAGCGGGCGGCCGAGGAAGCGGCGGAGCTGGCACGGGCCGAGGCGGGCCTCAACGCCCGCGGCCCGGGCCGGATGGTGCCCGACCGGGAGCGGATCGTCGCGCTGCTCGACCTGCTCGGTAACCCGCAGCGGGCCTATCCCGCGATCCACCTCACCGGCACCAACGGCAAGACCTCGACGTCCCGGATGATCGACAGCCTCCTCAAGGCCTTCGGGCTACGGGCGGGCCGGTACACCAGCCCGCACCTGGAGTCGGTCACCGAGCGGATCTCGCTCGACGGCGACCCGATCCCGGCCGGGAAGTTCGCCGCGGCCTACGACGAGGTCGCGCCGATGGCCGACCTGCTCGACGCCAAGAACAGTGCTTCCCAGGCCGGTGGGGACCCGGTCACCTACTTCGAGTTCACGACCGCGATGGCGTTCGCCGCGTTCGCCGACGCCCCGGTCGACGTCGCGGTGGTCGAGGTGGGCCTCGGCGGCGAGTGGGACGCGACGAACGTCCTGGAGGCCGGCGTCGCGGTGGTCACGCCGATCAGCCTGGATCACGCCGCGCTGCTCGGGGGTTCGGTCACGAGCATCGCGACCGAGAAGGCCGGCATCATCCACGAGGGCGCCAGCGTGATCACCGCGGTGCAGCCGGCCGAGGCCATCGAGCCGCTGGTGTCTCGTGCGGCGTCGGTCGGTGCGTCGGTCGCCCGTGAGGGCGTGGAGTTCGGCGTCCTCGATCGGGCGATCGCGGTCGGCGGCCAGCAGCTCCGGCTGAAGGGTCTGGCCGGCGAGTACGACGAGATCTTCCTGCCGCTGTACGGCGCGCACCAGGCTCAGAACGCCGTGCTGGCGCTCGCCGCGGTCGAAGCCTTCCTCGGCGCGGCTCCCGGACGTCCGCTCGCCGCCGACGCGGTCCGGGACGGCTTCGCGGCGGTTCGTTCGCCCGGACGCCTGGAGCGGTTGCGCACGTCGCCGACCGTCCTCGTGGACGCGGCTCACAACCCGGCCGGGATGACCGCGACCGTGCAGGCGATGGCGGAGGCGTTCGCGTTCCGCAAGCTCGTCGCGGTGGTCGCGGTCCTCGACGACAAGGACTACCGGGGGATGCTGGAGCTGCTCGAACCGGTGGCGGACGCGATCGTGGTGACCGAGAACTCCTCGCCGCGGCGGCTGCCGGTCGACGCGCTCGCCGCGGTGGCGGTCGACGTCTTCGGCGCCGACCGGGTCGACGTCGCATCCCGGCTGGACGACGCGATCGAGTCGGCGGTGACGATCGCCGAGGAGGACGACGGCGGCGACGCACCGCTGGCCGGGGCAGGCGTGCTGGTCACCGGGTCGGTCGTCACCGCAGCGGACGCACGGAGGCTGCTGGCCCGATGACCGGTACCGACGACGACGTCCCGAACACGGACGAGGAGCCGGCGCGGCCGTCCGGGCTGAAGAATCCCGGCGCGGCGGTCCGTGGTGTCGGCGCGGCCACGCTCGGGCTCGAGTTCCTGGTGCTGCTGCTGGCGATCCAGCCGCTGCGCACGCTGGTCCCGGATGCCTCGGGCGCTGCGGCCGGGCTGGCCGGCGGGCTCGCGCTGCTCTGCCTGCTGGCCGCGGGGCTGCTCCGGTACAGCTGGGCCTGGACCGCGACGACCGTCCTGCAGGTTCTCATCGTCGTGAGCGGCGTCGTGCATTGGATGCTGGGCGCGGTGGGCATCATTTTCCTTCTCGTGTGGATCTATGTCCTCAACGTCCGGAAAACCGTGCTGGGTAGCGCGCAGTAATCAGCTGCACTCAATGAGTTATTTTTTGTAAGCCTGGATCGCTATCTGTGTGATTCGTGTGTTTCCTGAGTGACGAAAAATATTCGCTGAGGAGAAGCAACGTTCGGCGGTTCTCGGGCGTCTTACAGGTGTGCCACGAAACTCGCCCGAATCCGATCGCTCTGTCGAATGCGTAGCGATCTGGTGTCTTTCCGTAACCGTCGACCGGCTGCTCCGGTTGCGTCACGTATACAACGTGGAGTGTCAGTAGGGAAACACTGTGGTGTCCGCTCGGTGACGTATCAGGGCGCTGTGACCTGGCAGGATGCTCGATGAACGGGTGCTGCGGGGGCGCGAGAGGCCACTCTGGTCCGCGACGCCGTCACTACTCCCGGTAATTTTTTTCGTCCTCCGGGCGAACCGAGCCGACGGGGTGGACGTCTGAGTTTTAAGACGCCCGGCCCATATCGGATCTGTACCGGCGAGTCTCGTTCCGTCGAACAGTTGAGGTTCTATGTCAGATAGGTGACTTCGGATTAACAGTACTGTCCATGATGCCCGTTTCACCCCTCCATGTCCGTCCGAAAATGAACTAACTGGGGCGGAAGTCTTTCTTGTCGGTTTCGTTGACGTCTTTGAGATATCGCTTAAGGTGCACACGTGGAATCAGGGCTGAATTCCGATACGGTGCAGGTCGAGGTCTTACCTGAAGACATCGTCGTCGCTCCGGTTTTCGTGGACTCGACCGGTAAGCGCAAGCGGCGGTTTCGGACCCTCGGCTTCGTCGCTGGTGGCCTCGGCGTCGCGTACGCGGCCATGCTCGGACTGAGCTTCGCAGGCGGGCCGATCGCCCCCAACGCACTTCTTCCCGTTCCCGGCATGCCGACCGCCGCCCCGCTCGCGAACCCCGAGCCCGAGAGTTCGATGTCCGCGGTGAGCGACGAGCAGATCGCCCGTGGCGACAGCAACGAGCGCGGCTTCCGGATCGGCAGCACGGCCACACCCAAGCCCGGCTCGACGAGCGGCACCCCGAAGCCGGGGGCCCCGACGCCGAAGCCGAGTGCCACCACGGCGAAGCCGCCGGTGGTGCCCGCGCCGACCAAGACCACCGTGGTGCCGACGCCGAGCAAGACGACGCCCGCGCCGACCACCCCGGCACCGACGACGCCCGCCGCGACCACCCCGGCACCGACGACGCCTGCCGCGACCACCCCGGCAGCCACCACCGCTGCCCCGACGACGGGCACCGGCGGTGGCACCGGTGGCGGCGGGTCGCAGACCAGCGCTCCGGCCGACCCACCGGCGACCACGTCAGCGCCGACGACCGCCGCCCCCATCACCGCGACCCCTGAGTCCTCCACGGAGAGCTGACCGAGATGCAGCCTGGGCAATACGGGCGCGTCCCGCAGCCGACCCAGTACCCCCAGCCGCAGTACCCGCAGCAGCGCTACCCGCAGCCGGCCAACCCGGCTGCGGCCCCGTCTCCGCAGCAGGTGCCGCAGTTCCCGCAACAGCGTCCGCCGGTGAACCCACCGACGTTCGGTGAAGGCGGCGGACCCGCCAACCTGCCGCCCGGCGGCGGTGGCGGTGACGGCGGCGAGGCCCGCAAGGTCCCGCCGCGCCCGCGCTTCCTGTTCGTCGGGTTCCTGCTGCTCGTGCTGGTCGCGGTCCTGATGGTGCAGGCGTACGTCCAGGCGCAGGTGGCCACGCCGAAGAACATCCACAACTCGGGTGCGAACGACGAGGTCCCGGAGGACATCCTCACCGGCGGCCCGATCATCGACACCACGCACGACAAGCCGTACGACTACTCGTTGCCGGCCAAGCACATCGCGCTGACCTTCGACGACGGACCGGATCCCAAGTGGACGCCGAAGGTCCTCGATCTGCTTGCCAAGTACGACGTCAAGGCGACGTTCTTCGTCGTGGGCTCCGCCGTCACCGAGCATCCCGACCTCGTCGAGCGGATGGTCGAGGAAGGCCACGAGGTCGGCATCCACAGCTTCACCCACCCCGAGATGTCCGAGATGAGCGAGTGGGAGCGCAAGCTCCAGTACTCGCAGACGCAGATGGCGATCGTCGGCGCCGCCGGCGTCACGACGTCGCTCCTGCGCTTCCCGTACTCCTCGCAGCCGGGCGCGATCGACAACATCTACTGGCCGATCGTCGTGGAGGCCGGGAAGCTCGGCTACCTCAACGTCGTCAACGACACCGACAGCTTCGACTGGGAGAAGCCCGGCGCCGAGAAGATCGTCGAGAACGCCTACCCCAAGAAGGGGCAGGGCGCCGTCTCGCTGTTCCACGACGCCGGTGGCGATCGTCGGCAGACGCTCGAGGCGATGGAAATCATGCTGCCCCGGTTCAAGAACGAGGGGTACACGTTCGTCACGGTCGGCGAGGGCCTGAAGCTGTCGCCGGACTGGAACAAGACCGGCGGCAACACGTTCAACGCGATGCAGCCGGCGACGTCCGGGGAGATCTGGCGAGGCAAGGCCATGATCTGGGTCGTCCAGGCGTCCGGCTGGTTCGTCAAGGGCCTGGTGGCGCTGCTGACGGTCGTCGGAGTGCTGACGCTGGCCCGCCTGGTGCTGATGCTCGTGCTGGCCACGGTCCACGCCCGCAAACGAAGGTCGAAGAACTTCCGCTGGGGGCCGGAGGTCCTCGAACCGGTCTCGGTCGTGGTGCCTGCCTACAACGAGAAGGAAGGCATCGCAGCCGCTGTCAGATCGCTGGCGACCAGCAACTATCCGATGGTCGAAGTGATCGTGGTCGACGACGGCTCCAGCGACAACACCGCGGAGATCGCCGAGAGCCTCGGCTTCGCGAACGTCCGTGTGGTCCGAGTACCCAACGGCGGTAAACCCGCAGCGCTGAACATCGGCACCGCGTGGGCGCGCGCCGACATCATCGTCATGGTCGACGGCGACACGATCTTCGAGCCCGACTCGGTGTACGAGCTCGTGCAGCCGTTCGCCGACCCGCGGGTCGGCGGCGTCGCGGGCAACGTGAAGGTCGGTAACCGGCAGAGCATCGTCGCGCGCTGGCAGCACATCGAGTACGTGATCGGCTTCAACCTCGACCGGCGGATGTACGACATCCTCCAGTGCATGCCGACGATCCCGGGTGCGATCGGCGCGTTCCGCCGCGAGGCGCTCAATGACGTCGGCGGGGTCTCGCACGAGACGCTGGCCGAGGACACCGACCTCACGATCGCGATGGGCCGCGCCGGCTGGAAGGTCGTCTACGAGGAGAAGGCGCGCGCCTGGACCGAGGCGCCCTCGACGATCCAGCAGCTGTGGAAGCAGCGGTACCGCTGGAGCTACGGCACGATGCAGGCGATGTGGAAGCACCGCCACGCGGTGGTCGAGAAGGGCCCGTCGGGTCGGTTCGGGCGCTTCGGCCTGATCTTCCTCGGCATCTTCCAGGTCGGTCTCCCGCTGTTCGCGCCGCTGATCGACGTCTTCGCGCTCTACGGGCTGGTCGCGTACGACGCGGCGCTCTCCGCGGCGGCCTGGATCGGCATGCTCGCGCTCCAGTTCTTCCTGGCGGTCTTCGCCTTCAAGCTGGACAAGGAGAAACTCGGGCCGCTGTGGTCGCTACCGGCCCAGCAGTTCGTCTACCGGCAGCTGATGTACGCGGTCATGATCCAGTCGGTCGTGACGGCGCTGACCGGCGCCCGGTTGCGGTGGCACAAGCTGCACCGCACGGGGCTCACGGCCCCTGGCCAACCGAACTGATCGAACGACGAAGGGCCTGCCGGCGAACACCGGCAGGCCCTTCGTCGTGTGGTGCGCCGAGTCCGCGTGGCAGAGTGTCCGCGTGAAGGTGCTCGTGGTCGAGGACGACGCCGACCTGGGATACGCGGTCGCGGCGGCGCTGCGCGGCGCCGGGCTGGCCGTCGACCTGGTGGGGGACATCCCGGCGGCGGACGAAGCCGTGCTGATCAACGCGTACGCCTGTGTGGTGTTCGACCGCATGCTGCCCGCCGGCGACAGCGTCGACTACGTGGCCGGGCGGCGTCGGCAGGGCTGGACCACACCGGTGCTGTTCCTGACCGCGCGCGACAGCGTCGCCGACCGGGTGGCGGGCTTCGAACACGGCGGCGACGACTACCTGGTCAAACCGTTCGCGGTGGCCGAGCTCGTCGCACGGGTGCTGAGCCTCGGCAGGCGGTCGCTCGCGACCGGCCCACCGGCTTCGCCGGTTCTGCAGGTCGCGGACCTGGAGATCGACGTCCCCCGACGGCAGGTGCGGCGTGGCGGGGTGTTGCTGACGCTGACCGCGAAGGAGTTCGCGGTACTCGAGCTGCTGGCCAACCATGCCGGTGAGGTGGTCAGCCGCACGATGCTGATCGAGCACTGCTGGGACGCGATGGCCGAGCCGATGTCGAACGTCGTCGACGTGCTGGTGGGGCAGCTCCGGCGGAAACTCGGCGGGCCTTCGCTGATCCAGACCGTGCGCGGCGCCGGTTATGTGCTGGCGCGCGAGGACGCAGGCGACCGGGCGTACGGCTGACCGTGGTCGCCACCCCGCCGGTCGAGTCCCCGGCCCCCGCGTCGTCACCGCGACGGCGTCCGGGCCGCTGGTTCCGGCGGCGGCGGACGCCGCAGCAGGGCACGGTCGGCGTCCGCCGGTCGCTGCGGCTGCTGCGGTGGCGGCTGACCGTCCTCTACACGGTGGTGGCCGCCTGCGGGCTGGTCGCGCTGGCCGCCCTCGCGGTGAATACCGACACCCACCTGCGCGAGACCCGGCTCGACAACGCGATGGAGACCAGGGCGCGGACCGCGGTCGCGCTGCTCTACTTCACCGACTCCGGCATCCAGCTCCAGGACATCTCCCAGGACGAGGTGTCGTCCGGATCGCCGCAGCTGGTCGTGCTGCTGGGGACGCCGCCGCAACGGTCGGTGTTCACCAGCACCGATCCGGCGCTGGAGGTCCGGGCGTCCCGTCTGTACGCGATTGCGGCGGAGGCGGTGGACGAGGGCACGATCGTCCGGGGCGACGGTACGGACGACGACGGCGAACCCACCCGGCTGCTGGCAGCACCGCTCTACAACAACGAGGGGGACGCCGCAGGCGCGGTCGTGGTGGTCGGCGACCCGACCGAGGGCCAGGAGGAGCACGACAAGCTGGTCGCCGCGCTCATCCTCGGGTGCGTCACGCTCGTGACGCTGGCGGCGCTGGCCGGCCATGCCGTGTCCGGGCGGAGCATGCGGCCCGCGGTGGACGCGCTCGAACGGCAGGAGGCGTTCCTCGCCGACGCCGCGCACGACCTGCGCACGCCGGTCGCGACGCTCCGGACGCTGGCGGAGGCCGCCCTCGCCGACCCCGGGCAGCGGTCGGACCTGCTGCCCCGTGCGGTCGCGCTCTCCGCGCGCATGGGCGGCATCATCGACGACCTGCTGACCAGGGCCCGGCTCAACGCGGGCGTCCAGCACCTGAACAAGGAACCGCTCCGGCTCGATCAGCTGGTGGAGAGCATCGTCGAGCAGATGGTCGACCCGGTGGGCGGCCCCGGCGCCCGCGACCGGGTCACGTTCACCGCCGACGAGTGCACGATCCGCGCCGACGCCCACCTGGTGACCCGAGCGGTCGCCAACCTGATCGAGAACGCGCTGCGGCACGGCCACCACCCGGGCGTCCCGGCGGAGGTCGACGTCGTCGTACGGCAACCGGGCCGGATCACGGTCAGCGACCGGGGCCCGGGGGTGGATCCGGCGGTGGCCTCGGCCCTGTTCGGCCGGTTCCAGAGCAGCGGTGGATCGATCGGCCTGGGGCTGTCGATCACGCTGTGGGCCGCAGACCTGCACGGGGGGACGCTGACCGCGGCGCCGCGGCCGGGCGGCGGCGCCGTCTTCGACCTGTCCCTCCCGGCCTGACGCCCTCTCCCTCCCGGCCTGACGGTGGGCCGTCTCCGACGTCTCCCTCCCGCTTGACGCGGGGCGGTCTTCGGCCTTTCCCTCCCGTCTGACGTGGGGCGGTCTTCGACCTGTCCCTCCCGTCTGACGCGGGCGCCGGCGGGCGGGGCTGGTTACCGGTTGCGGGGCGGACCGCCGCGCCGCGAGGGACCATCGTTCGGGGGCTGCTCGGCCGGGTAGGCGCTCCAGCCGACCTCGCCGCGATGCTGATGCCGCGGCGGCTCGTCGTAACGCGGCTCCGGCGCTGATCCGTAACGCGGCTCCGGCACTGGCTCGTAGCGCGGCTCCGGCGTTGACCGGTAAGGCGCCTCCGGCGCTGGTCCACTGCGCGGCTCCGGCGCTGATCCGCGGCGCGGCTCCGGCGCTGATCCGCGGCGCGCCTCCGGCGCGGCGACGTGGGTGAGTACCACCGTGCTGTCGTGCAGACCCGCGGTCGCCGGGGCCTGCGCGGCACCGGCCTCGGGGGCGGCAGCCGGGGTCGGCGAGCCGGCCTTCTTGCCCAGGTCCTTCGGCAGCAGCTGCGGACGGCGCTGCGCGGCGACGTCCTCGATCCAGCCGAACGCGAGCATGCCCGCGAGCGTCAGCAGGATCGCGATCACCGCGCAGATCGCAGTACCCGCGGTCTCGCCGTACTGCCAGACGTTGATCTTGTCGCCGACCGGGTAGCTCAGCTCGATCGCGACGTTGTGCCACAGGTAGATGACCATCGCGCGGCCGTTGATGATCGTGATCGTCCGGTCGAGCGCCTTGCTGCGGCCGACCCAGCTGAACTTCGGGGCGAAGCGCAGCAGAATCAGCACGATGCCGAACGAGTAGATGGCCTGACCCGCCGGGATCAGGTTGAAGTCGTAGCTGTTCCCCTGCTGGTGAGTCAGTGCCCAGAACGTCGCGACGCCGGCGAGCACCAGGCCGAGCGTGACCACCGCCCAGACCGGGATCTTCTTCAGCATGCCCTCGCGGTGCGCGAAACCCAGCAGCCACAGCGAGAGGAACGTGAAGCCGTCGGTGAGCGCGCCCTCGGCCAGCTCACCGCCCCACCCGAAGCCGATCTTCCCGAAGGCGACCCCGACCATCACCGCGAGCGGAATCGCGATCATCGTCTTCGGATACCAGCGGAACAGAATCAGCAGCAGCGGCGAGAGCAGGATGAACCAGACGATGCTCCGCATGTACCAGAGCGGCTCGGTGAGCGAGGCGCCCCATTCGGAGCCCGGGGGGTCGCCGAGCGGGAAGATCCAGAACACCAGACGCCAGAGCGGCGGACGCTCATCGGCCGGCCAGCCGTGCCAGAACATCAGCGGGACACCGATGAGCCCGGCCAGCCAGAGCACCGGAAGCAGCCGCTGGAGCCGGTTCTTGATCGTCTGGAGCGCCCCACGGTCGAGCGATCGGACCATCAGCGAACCGGAGATGGCGAAGAGTAAGCCCATGGCGGGCCAGAATCCGAGCCAGGCTTGGGTCGAGAAGATGTGGTAGACGACCACCCACAGAATGCAGAGGAACCGGAGGACGTCGAAGTACCGGTCCCGGCTGCCGGTCGCAGCGCGCGCAGGCGTGGATTGTGTGGTCACCGGACCATGATCGCCTTCCTATCGGGCGCGCAAGGATGATTCGGCGACATAACACAAGCGCGCAATGTGTCTAGTTCACGGTTATAAACAGGTGTTCGTTGGCGTTCAGCGCTGCGCGGGATACCGGCCGCGGTCGGGCTGTCCCGCGTCCGGGTCGTCGTTCCGACCGCCCGGACGTGGTCGGGGCGCCGCGCCGTAGCGTGCGTCGTACCGGCCGTCAGCCGGAGCTCCGTGCTGCGGCGGCTGCGGGCTCGCCCGCCCGTACCGCGGATCGCTCACACGCGGATCGACGTACCCCGAGCCGCCCTGTCGCGGGTCGCTGTGCCGGGCGTCGCCGTGCCAGGCGTCGTCGTAGCGCGCGCCGCCTTGCTGAGGGTCGCCCTGTCGCGGGTCGCCCTGTCGCGGGTCGCCCTGTCGCGGGTCGCCCTGTCGCGGGTCGCTGTGGCGGGCGTCGTCGTAGCGCGCGCCGCCCTGCCGCGGGTCGGTGTGCTGGGCGTCGCTGTGCCGGGCGTCGGCGTACGGCGGGTCGTAGCGGGGCGCGTCGTAGCGGGGCGCGTCGTAGTGGGGCGCGTCGTAGTGGGGTGCGTCGTAGTGGGGTGCGCCGCCGTAGGCGGGGGCGGGCTGACCGGCTCGGCGGTACGGGTCGTACGGCTGCTGCGGCCCCGCGTGGCCGTACGGGGCCGCGGATCCGTAGTGACCGCCACTTACCGGCCCTGCCGGTGCCGGTGAAGCCGGCGCTGCGGTCTCCGGCGCGCCGGTACCCGGCGCGTCCGACGACCCCGGCTGAACGGAGATCGCGGGTGCCTTCGTCTTGCCGGGAAGCAGCTCCGGCTTGCGCTTGGCCGCGACGTCCTCGATCCAGCCGAACACCAGGACGGCGACGCCGATCAACACCCAGGCCAGCGGGAACCAGACGATCCAGGGGTACAAGCCGACCCGGTCGGTGATCCCCATCGCCACCACGAGCGCCGCGTTGTGCCAGAGGTAGATCGTCACCGCGCGGGAGTTGAAGATCGTGATGATCCGGTCGATCACCCGGTGGCGCTGGAGCCACTCCATCCGCGACGAATACCGCATCAGGATGAAGACGACCCCGAACGAGTACAGCGCCAGCGTGAGGCTGCTGTTCTCGACGAACCAGGCCTGTCCGCCCGCCTCGAGCGCCTGGGTGTTACCCGGCCCGGCCAGCCAGCCGAGCGCGGCGGCTATCGTCACGCCGCCGATCGCGAAGAGCGCGGGCAACGGCAGGCGCTTGATGATGCCCTCGGCGTGCGCGAAGCCGATCAACCAGCAGCCCAGGTAGACCAGCACGTCGTTCAGCGTGCTGCCCCACCAGTCCTCCATCGGCAGGATCCCGAGTTCGGCGAGGCCCAGCAGCGCGAACGGCGAGAGCAGCACCAGCCACGGCGCCTTACGGAACACCTTCAGCAGCAGCGGCGACAGCGCGACGAACCAGAGATACGTCTTCAGATACCAGAGGACGCCCCACGCGGTTTCGCCCCACTCGCTGCCGGGCGGGTCACCGAGCGGCAGGATCCAGAACGCCAGCTGCCAGATCGGGGAGTCGCCGTTCGTCCCGAAGCCCCACTCCGACGGTGCGCCGTCGTGCCAGATCATCAGCGGGATCCAGATCGCCGCGAACGCCCAGAGCACCGGGAGGAGGCGGCGGTACCGGCTCTTGACCGCCTGGAACGGTGACTTGTCGACCGATCGCACCATCAGCGTCCCGGCGAGCGCGAACATGACGCCCATCGCCGGGAACCAGGGGAACCAGGCGAAGCCGAACGCGTGGTAGGTGACCACGCGAATGATCGCCACCGCGCGCAGCGTGTCGAGATAACGATCTCGACCTTTTGCGGGCGCGGTTTTCGGCGCGGGGGCGGTCACGGACACGATCACATATTCCGTGAGCTACATGAGGTTTGGATGAGGCGAGCCCCTCGGGTTTGCTTTGAGTGTTCACAGGTGCGGGCGCAAAGCCGCTGTAATGCCGCGGATCGTCCCCCACACGGGGGCGTATGAGAGGGGTGTCACGCGGGCGGTACGCTCCGGTGGCGGGTCGATGCGCGTCTGCTGCCGGTGTTCACCCCCGGTGGCCCCTACCCGCCGAAGCTGTCCGCCGAGTGCCGCGACGCCCGGCCGAACGAGGAGTCACCCTGTGTCCGAGCGCACGCTGGTCCTGATCAAGCCCGACGCCGTCCGCCGCGGTCTGGTCGGGGAGGTGCTGGGGCGGTTCGAGCGCAAAGGCCTGACGATCGACGCGATGAACCTGCGGACGATCGACGCCGCACTCGCCGACGAGCACTACGCCGAGCACCTCGAGCAGGCCTGGTACCCGCCGCTGCGTGACTTCATCACGTCCGGGCCGCTGGTGGCGCTCGTCCTCTCCGGCGATCAGGCGATCTCGGTCGTCCGCGCGCTGATCGGCGCCACCGACGGACGCAAGGCCGCCGCCGGCACGATCCGCGGCGACTACTCGCTCTCCAACCAGCAGAACCTGGCGCACGCGTCCGACTCGCCCGAGTCGGCGGCGCGCGAGATCAAGATCTGGTTCCCCGAGGCCTGAGCCACCCGTGTTCACGCGAAAGCGGGCTTTAAGCGACGCTTAGAGCCCGCTTTCGCGTCAGTCGCTGCCGGGGGTTACGGCAGCAGACGCGGCGAGTCGGGGTCCGGGTCGTCCGGGCGGTCACGGGCCACGCGCTGGTTCGCGCGGGGCGCCGGGGAGACCGGTGCCGCGTCCAGCTCGGCGGGCGGGGGAGCCAGTAGTGCGGCGTCCGCGGCCTGATCCGGCGTCGGACGCCGCACCCCGCCCGGCAGCAGCTCGGGCTTCCGGCGGGCGGCAACGTCCTCGATCCAGCCGAACAGCAGGACCGCTGCGCCGATCAACACCCAGCCGAACGGGAACCAGATGTACCACTGGTAGACCCCGATCTGGGAGAACACGTTCACCGCGATAGCCAATGCGATGCCGTGCCAGAGGAAGATCGTCACCGCGCGTGAATTGAAGATCGTGATCGTGCGGTCGAGCAGCGGAAAGCGCGTGAGCCATTCCATGCGGAATGAGAAGCGCATCAGGATGAAAACGCTGCCGAAATAGAAGAGCCCGATCGCCAGGTTGCTGTTCAACAGTGACAGCGGGTTCTCACCGTTCGCCGTGGCGTCCGCATTGCCGGGACCGAGCAGCCAGGCGACGCCGGCCAGTGCCACCGCCCCACCGATTGCGAGCAGCGCCGAGAGGCGCATCCGCTGCAGTATCCCGTCGGCGCGGGCGAACCCGATGAGCCAGCAACCCAGGTAGGTCAGCGCGTCGCCGATCGAGGAGCCCCACCAGTCGCGGATCGGCAGCACCTCGGTCTCGACGAGCGCGAGCAAGACGAACGGCGCGGCCATCGTCACCCACGGAAGCCTGCGGAAAACCGGGAGCAGCAGTGGCGAGAGGGCGACGAATAGCAGATACGTCTTGATGTACCAGAGAACACCCCAGCCGATGACACCCCAGGTGCTGCCCACCGGGTTCCCCACCGGGATCAGCCAGAACACGAGCTGCCAGGTCGGTACCGAGCGGCCATCGGCGTCCACCCATTGACCCGGCGTGCCGTCGTGCCAGATCATTACCGGAATCCATATGGCACCAAAAACCCATAGGACAGGTAGGAGACGCCGTAGACGGTTGAGCACGGCCCGCGGAGCGGACTTGTCCATCGAGCGGACCATGAGCGACCCGGCGAGGGCGAACATGATGCCCATCGAGGGGAGCCATTTGAACCACATGACCGGGGATGCGTGGTAAGCGACCACCCGGAAGAGGGCTAATGCCCGGAGCGTGTCGAGGTACCGATCACGTCCTTGATGCGTGGCGGTGTTCGGCAGTGGCGCCGAGGCCGTCGAAGGCATGTCCTCATACTGGCGCAGCCCGGCGATGTTGTGCTGCGTCAGGGCGGCGTGGGTATTTCGACGTCGCGAACTCTGGCGATTGGTCGAATGAACTCGGCACACTTGGCGACTGGTTGAATGCGCAAGAAACTGCTAGTAATGCTCTACGCACTTTCTGTTTCGGACGCGTTTCGAAGAGCAGTCGACGAAAGGGCTCCATCCGAGCTGCGGATGAGGCCCTTTCACTGTGTTTCCGCTCAGTAACGCTCGCTTGGGCCGCCGTGGCGGGGTGCCGAGCGCTGGACCGGATACGCGTGCGTGGGCTGCTCCCGATACGGGCCCCGGGGTCGCGCGGCGGCGTGCTGGGGGCGCGCGGGGACCGGCGCAGCTCCGACGGGCGTCGGCGGCTCGGCCGCGGCGGCCCGCTCCGCGGCGTACTCTGCGCGCCGCTCCGCGGCGTACTCCGCCCGCCGTTGGGCGGCGGATGGACCGACCGGGAACAGCCGCGGCTTGCGCCGCGCCGCCAAGTCTTCCACCCAGCCGAACAGCACGACCGCCCCAGCGGTGAGGATCCAGATCATCAGGAAGTCCCAGGCCGGGCTCTCGACCACGCCTGCGACGGGCCCGAACCGCGTCAACCAGTCGTCGACCGGGAACGACGCGTCGATCATCACGTTGTGCCAGAGGTAGATCGTCACCGCCCTGGCGTTGACCAGCGCGACCAGACGCCCGAGGAACGGCGTCCGGCCGATCCAGCCGGCGTCCGGCGCGAACCGTAGCAGCGGGATGATGAACGCGATCGACCACAGCGCCTGCCCGAGCGGGATGCCGTTGAGGTCGTAGGTCGACCCCGGCTCACCCTCGATCGGGTGGTTGAGCGCCCAGGCCACACCCGCGACCCCGCACGCGGCCGCGATGCCGAGCAGCGCGGGCAGCGGAACCTTCGCCAGCTTGCCGGTGCGGTGCGCGAAGCCGAGCATCCAGCACGGCGCGAACATGCCGAGCGTCGACAGCAGGTCCCAGACCTGGCCCTCGTCCGGCCCCGGAATGATGCCGAACGACTGCACGACGACGATGGCCAGCGGCGCGATGAGCGTCGGCACCGGCCACCGGCGGAACGCCTTGAGCAGAAGCGGGCTCAGCGCGACCAGCCACAGGTACGTCCGCAGGTACCAGAGCACGACCGTGAAGTTCGTGCCGAACTCGTTGCCGGGCGGGTCGAAGACCGGCAGCACCCAGAAGACCAGCTTCCAGAGCGGCACCGGCTCGCCGGTGTTCGGGTCGGTCCAGGTGTTGAGCGCGCCGCCGCCCCAGATCATCACCGGGATGATGACGAGGCCGAACAGCCACAGCGCCGGGAGCAACCGGCGGAACCGGTTGCGCACCACGGTGAGCGCGGGCTGTCGGTCCAGCGACCGCACCATCAGGCCACCCGCGAGCGCGAACATCACGCCCATCGCCGGGAAGACCCAGCTCAGCCAGCTGCCACCGAACGTGTGGTACGTGACCACCCGGATGATCGCCGCAGTGCGGAGAGCATCCAGGTAGAGGTCGCGGTTACGGGTGGGGCGTTCGCTCACATCCGTGATCATCCGTCCGTCTCCATGAGAGGAACGTGAGGAACGATTCAGAACTCGCGCTGATCACTGCGCCGTCCGCGCTCCGGCTCGTCCTTGCCGGGGTAGGCCGACCACGCGACCTCGCGCACGAGCACCGGTGCCGGCCCGACCCTGACCTCGGCGCCCGCGATGCCGACCGCGTGGACCACCTGGATCGGGTGGCTCTGCTCCGCGGGGATCTGGTCGGCGCGGAGCAGGCGCAGCGCCCACGGGTCCCACGCGGTCTGCTCACCGGTGCCCTCGACGTCAGCCTGCTCCGCCGCCGCGCCCCCAGGCCCGGGGCCCGGACGTGCGTCTGCCGGCCCGGGGCTCGGACGTGCGTCTGCCGGCCCGGGGCCCGGACGTGCGTCTGCCGGCCCGGGGCCCGGGCCTTCGGCCGACGGCGCGGCGGTTTCTCGCCGTTCGGGCAGCCGAGGTAGCAGCATCGGACGACGTCCGGCGGACACGTCCTCCACCCAGCCCACGGCCACAACCCCCGCGCAGATCAGCACCAGCGTGATCACACAGCAGGCCGCCATGCCGCCCACGGTCCCGAGCGTCCAGACGCCGAGCGCCGTCCCGATCGGGAAGCTCAGCGCCAGCGCCACGTTGTGCCACAGGTAGATCACCACCGCGCGCCGGTTGACGACCAGCACCAGCCAGTTCACCGGCTGGTACGGCCACCAGCGACGCTCCAGCCCGGCCCAGCGCGGCGTGGCCCGCAGCAGGAGCAGCCCGATCCCGGCCGAGTACAGCAGCTGGGCCAGCGGGATCGCGTTGAGGTCGACCGAGCCGGACTCCGGGTGCGCCAGGGCCCAGACGACGCCGGCGAGTACGAGTGCCACCCCGCCGACCAGGACGAGCCGGCGTCGGGCGTGCGCGATCCACCCGTCCCGGTGGGCGAAACCGAGCAGCCAGCACGGGAGGTACACCGACGCGTCCCGCACCACCGCACCGAGGTGCGCGCCCAGCGTCCACACATCGAACAGGCCGGTGCCGATCGCGACGGCCACCGTGACCGGGACCAGCACCGTCGTCCGGGGAAAGCGCCGGAAGAGCGGCAGCAGCAGCGGGGACAGCAGGAGCAGCCAAAAATACGTGCGCAGGTACCAGAGGACCTCGGTGAGCGGACCGGCCCACGGCGCGCCGGGCGGGTCGGCGAACGGCACCACCCAGAACAGCAGTTCCCAGCCGGCGTCCGGACGCCAGCCGAGGCCGAGCATCAGCGGAACGGCGATCAGCGCGGCGACCCAGAGCGGCAGCAGCAGACGACGCAGCCGCGTGCCCACCGCCCGCCGGACGTTCGTGTCCAGCGACCGGGCGGTGAGCGAACCCGCGATCGCGAACAGCAGGCCCATCCGTGGCCAGTACGAGAGCACTGCCAGCGGAAACGTGTGATACAGCACGACGCAGGCGATGGAGGCGGCGCGGAGGACGTCGAAGTAGCGGTTTCGTTCCGATCTGCCCTTTTCCGGCGGGGGAGAGACGTGAGCTCGGACAGCGTCCGGTAAGTCGACGGCGGTTTCAGCGGTCTTCTCGAGAGCTGTTGCGGTCACCGCGCCATGGTGGGACGGGTCGCTGCCGGGCTGGGGGGCACATCATGGCGATCACCGCCAAAAGGGGGTGATCAGCCGTGTCATTGTGACCGGACGGACAGGCGTGATTCGGATTTACCTGTGTGGTTTGTGCGGCACCGAGGTGCTCGAGCGCCGGCTGTCAGGCCGGCCGTGCGCGCAGGACCTCGAGGGCCTTGTCGGCGTGGACGGACATGCGGAGCTCGCTGCGGATCACGGCGAGCAGGCGGCGGTCCACGTCGATGACGAACGTGTGGCGCTTGACCGCGAGCGGCCCGAGGCGGCGCTTGACGCCGTACTCGGCCGCGACGACGCCGCCGAGGTCGGACAGCAGCGGGTAGTCGAGGCTGTGGCGGCCGGCGAACTCCTGCTGGACCTCGACCCGGTCGTTGCTGATGCCGATCCGCTGGGCGCCGACCGCGGCGAACTCCTTGGCGAGATCGCGGAAGTGGCAGCTCTCGGCGGTGCAGCCGGGGCTCATCGCCGCCGGGTAGAAGAACAGCACGACGGGGCCGCCCTCGGCCAGCAGCGTGGTTAGCCGGCGTGGGACGCCGTCCTGGTCGGGCAGCTCGAAGTCCGGTGCCAGATCGCCTGTGTCCATCGTCGACCTCTGTCAGTGTGGATACGTCTGTGGCCACTCTGGCAGCACGGCCCGCGTCTCGCCAGTCAGTGCGGGCAAGACCACGCCCGCCCCGCGATCGAGCTGCGGAGCGGGCGTGAGTGGATCGATCAGGCGACCCGGCGGGGCCGACGACGGCGACCGCCGGAGCGCTCGCTGTGCGCGGCCGCGCCGCCGCTGTAGCCGCTGGTGCCGTCGCTGCTGGAGGTGTAGACGGAGCCGCCCCGGCCGCCTGCGCTCCGCCCGCTGGTGGTGCGGTCGCCTGCGGTGCGCCCACCAGCAGTCCGGCCGCCTGCGCTGCGGTCAACCGCACCCCGGCCGCCTCCACGCCCGCCGACGGCGCCCGCGCTACGGCCGCCGGTGTCCCGGCCGCCGACACCCGGGTCAACCGCGCCGCGGCCGTTCGTGCTCCGGCCACCGAGGTTCCGGCCGGCGCCGCTGCGCCCACCGGCGTTCGCGCCGTTGCGGCCACCGGCGATCCCGCCGTTGCGCCCACCGGCGTTTCCGCCGCTGCGGCCACCAGCGCGCCCGCCGCCGTTCGCGGCCGGTGCGGCCACCGGCGGCGTCACGTACTCCGCGGGCGGCCCGGTCAGCGCCAGGATCTCGGCCGCGCCCGGCCGCACCGTTACGGTCTTCGGCGCGATTCCCGCCTTCCGCGCGAGCACCCGCACGTCCGACTGCTGGTCGGGCGTCGCGATCGTGACCACGACCCCGTCCGCACCGGCCCGCGCGGTCCGCCCCGACCGGTGCAGGTACGCCTTGTGCTCGGCCGGCGGGTCGACGTGGACGACCAGCGTGACGTCGTCGACGTGCACGCCACGCGCCGCGATGTCGGTCGCGACCAGCACCTTCACCGAACCGGACGAGAACGCGGCGAGGTTACGCTCACGGGCGTTCTGCGCCAGGTTGCCGTGCAGGTCGACGGCCGGGACACCGGCGGCGGTCAGCGATCGTGCCAACCGGCGGGCGCCGCTCTTGGTACGGGTGAACAGCAGGCTGCGGTCCCGGCCCGAGGCCAGCTGCCGGACGACGTCCGCCTTCGTGTCGGCCGCCACCAGGAACACGTGGTGCACCATCGTCGCGACCGGAGCCACCGCCGGGTCGACCGAGTGCGTGACCGGCGCCGTGAGGTACCGGCGAACCAGCACGTCGACGCCGTTGTCGAGGGTGGCCGAGAACAGCAGCCGCTGACCGTCGGCCGGAGTGCGGTCGAGCAGGCGCTTGACTGACGGCAGGAAGCCCAGGTCGGCCATGTGGTCGGCCTCGTCGAGCACGGTGATCTCGACGCCGCCGAGGTCACAGTGCCCCATCCGGATCAGCTCCTCGAGCCGCCCGGGGCACGCGACCAGGATGTCGATGCCGCCGGCCAGCGTGCTGATCTGCTTTCCGAGGCCGACGCCGCCGAAGACGGTCGTCGTGGTGAGGCCGGTGGCGTCCGCCAAGGGACGGAGCGCCGCATGCACCTGGGTGGCCAACTCGCGGGTCGGGACCAGGATCAGCCCGCGCGGGCGACCGGCCCGACGCCGGGTGGGAGCCGCCGCCAGGCGGCTGACGACCGGGAGCACGAAGGCGAGCGTCTTACCGCTGCCGGTGCGTCCACGACCGAGAACGTCCTTACCGGCGAGCGTGTCGGGCAACGTGGCGGCCTGAATCGGGAACGGCGTCAGAACGCCGCCGGTCGCGAGTGCGTCGACAACGGGGGCGGGCACGCCCAGGTCGAGGAACGACGGCTCCTCGGGAGTGCGTTGGTGCGGGGTGGTGCGGGCACGGGTGTGCGACTGCTCGGTTGAGAGCAACGAAGTCCTTCCAGACGACGGCGTGGCCGCGCTGAGGTCGCCCGTTGGATGGCGGGGCACCGATCAGCCGGCCGTGCGGCGCCGACGTGACGCCGCTCGCGCGGTGACGAAACCTCTCGCGTCCAGGGCTCGCCACACTGCGCGCCTCTACACCCAACCGGCAACCAGGCCGGCGGATTCCGTCGTTCCGTCGCCCACTCTACCGGCACTGACGGCGCCGGGCCCGGTCGCGTGGCCGAGCCCGGCCACGCGACCGCGGATGGATCACACCGTGAGCGGCGGCGGAGTGTGCGTGGTGATCGCGATCCGGTTCCAGAGGTTGATCGTGCCGATGGCCAGGATCAGGTTCGCGAGTTCCTCCTCCGACCACACCGCGGCGGCCTCCTCCCAGACGTCGTCCGGGACGCCGTGCTCGCCGAGGCGGGTCACCGCGTCGGTCAGCGCGAGCGCCGCCCGCTCCCGGCGGGTGAAGAATGGCGCCTCCCGCCACGCGGCCACCGCGAACAGCCGCCGAGTGTCCTCACCGGCCGCGGCGGCGTCCCGCGAGTGCATGTCGACGCAGAACGAGCAGCCGTTCAGCATCGACGCCCGCAGCTTCAGCAGCTCGAACACGACGTGGTCGACCTTGCTCGCGACGTACTTCTCCAGCGCCAGCACCGCCCGGTAGCCCTCCGGCGCGAACTGGTGCACGGCGAGGCGCGGGGTGATCTCGACGCGGTCCGTGGTGTCCGTGGTCTCTGTAGTCATCATCATCTCCCGTTCGTGCGGACTGTCGAACGGAGGACTGGTCAGCCCGATCAGACGTGACGCGGTGTGACACAGGTAACTGGTTCGGTCAATTCCCGGGGCCGCGCTACGCTAGCCGGACAGGCATCGACCCGGCCATCACCGGTGAGCCTCCGGAAGAACGGCTCTCAGGAGCTCAGTAGAACCGGACGGGTAAGGCCCGTCACAGCCTCCAACGAGCGGATCTCTCGGCTGAGGGATCAAGCGAGGTGGTACCGCGGGCGTTCGCGCTCGTCCTCGCACACGTGTGACGACAGAGACCGTGTGCGAAGGGAACGAGCCGACCATGGCGTATCCGCAGAACGACCCGAAGAAGCCGGTTCCGGCTGCCGCGTCGTTCCCCGAGATCGAGCAGCGAGTGCTCGACCACTGGAGCAGCGACGCCACTTTCCAGGCCAGCATCGACACCCGCCCGGCCGGTGAGAACGGCAGCAACGAGTACGTCTTCTACGACGGCCCGCCGTTCGCCAACGGACTGCCGCACTACGGCCACCTGCTCACCGGGTACGTGAAGGACCTGGTTCCGCGCTACCACACGATGCGGGGCAAGCACGTCGAGCGGCGGTTCGGCTGGGACACCCACGGGCTGCCCGCCGAGGTCGAGGCCGAGCGTCAGCTGGGCATCTCCACCAAGGCCGAGGTGCTCGACCTGGGCATCGCGAAGTTCAACGAGGCCTGTCGCACCTCCGTCCTCCGCTACACCAAGGACTGGGAGCGGTACGTCACTCGCCAGGCGCGCTGGGTCGACTTCGAGAACGACTACAAGACGCTCGACCTCGACTACACCGAGAGCGTCCTCTGGGCCTTCAAGACCCTGTTCGACAAGGGGCTGGTCTACGAGGGCTTCAAGGTGCTGCCGTACTGCTGGCGCTGCGAGACGCCGCTGTCGAACACCGAGACCCGGATGGACGACGTCTATCGGGCCCGGCAGGACCCGGCGGTGACCGTCGCGTTCGCGCTGGAGACCGGGGAGAAGCTCTGGGTCTGGACGACGACGCCGTGGACGCTGCCGAGCAACCTGGCGGTCGCGGTGGGGCCGGACATCGATTACGCGGTTCTCGAGAAGGCGGGCGAGAAGGTCATCCTGGGCGCGGCCAGGGTCGGCGCGTACGAGAAGGAGCTGGAGGGCTACGAGCAGGTCGGCACCGTCAAGGGCGCCGATCTGGTCGGACGGAAGTACACCCCGCTCTTCGACTTCCTCACCGGCCGCGACGACGTCGCCAACGCCTGGCAGGTCCTCGCGGGTGACTTCGTCACGACCGAGGACGGCACCGGCGTCGTGCACATGGCGCCGGCGTTCGGCGAGGACGACCAGAACCTCTGCAACGCCAACGGCATCCCGACGATCGTCACGGTCGACGAGCACACGCGCTTCACCGCGCTGGTGCCCGCCTACCAGGGCCTGCAGGTGTTCGAGTCGAACAAGCCGATCTCGCGCGATTTGCGTGACCGGGGTCTCGTCGTCCGGCAGGACTCCTACGAGCACCCGTACCCGCACTGCTGGCGCTGCGACACGCCGCTGGTCTACAAGGCCGTGTCGAGCTGGTTCGTCCAGGTCACGAAGTTCCGTGACCGGATGGTCGAGCTGAACCAGCAGATCACCTGGGTGCCCGGCCACGTCAAGGAGGGCTCGTTCGGCAAGTGGATCGGGAACGCCCGGGACTGGTCGATCAGCCGGAACCGCTTCTGGGGTGCGCCGATCCCGGTCTGGAAGTCCGACGACCCGAACTACCCGCGGGTCGACGTCTATGGCTCGCTGGACGAGATCGAGCGTGACTTCGGTGTGCGCCCGACCGACCTGCACCGGCCGTACGTCGACGAGCTGACCCGCCCGAACCCTGACGACCCGACCGGACGCTCCACGATGCGGCGCGTCCCGGAGGTGCTCGACTGCTGGTTCGAGTCGGGCTCGATGCCGTTCGCCCAGGTGCACTACCCGTTCGAGAACACCGAGTGGTTCGAGAACCACTACCCGGGTGACTTCATCGTCGAGTACATCGGGCAGACCCGCGGCTGGTTCTACACGCTGCACGTGCTGGCCACCGCGCTGTTCGACCGCCCGGCGTTCACGACGTGCGTCTCGCACGGCATCGTGCTGGGCAACGACGGCACGAAGATGAGCAAGTCGCGCCGGAACTACCCGGACGTCTACGAGATGTTCGACGTCTACGGTGCCGACGCGATGCGCTGGTTCCTCATGTCGTCGCCGATCCTGCGCGGTGGGGACCTCGTCGTCACCGAGAGCGGCATCCGGGACAGCGTCCGCCAGGTGCTCAACCCGCTGTGGAACGCGTACTACTTCTTCACGTTGTACGCGAACGCTTCGGGCTACACGGCGTCCCGGCGCACGGACTCGGAGCACGTGCTCGACCGGTACGTGCTGGCGAAGCTGCGTGACCTGGTCGACGAGACGACCGAGGCGATGGATGTCTACGACATCTCCGGCGCCTGCGCGGACGTCCGGAGCTTCCTGGACACGCTGACGAACTGGTACATCCGCCGGTCGCGGGACCGGTTCTGGGCCGGCGACGCGGACGCGTTCGACACGCTCTACACGGTGCTGGAGACCGTGTCCCGGGTGGCGGCGCCGCTGCTGCCGATGCTGGCCGAGGAGGTCTGGCAGGGGCTGACCGGCGGCCGGTCGGTGCACCTCACCGACTGGCCTTCGGCCGACGAGCTGCCTGGGGACGCCGAGCTGGTGGCCGCCATGGACCGGGTGCGCGACGTGGCGTCGTCCGCGCTCTCGCTGCGCAAGGCGAAGAAGCTCCGGGTCCGGCTCCCGTTGGCGTCGCTGACCGTCGCTGTTCCGGACGCCGTGGCGCTGGAGCCGTTCCGCGAGCTGCTCGCCGACGAGGTGAACGTCAAGGAGGTGCGGCTCCAGCCGGACGTCGACATGGCGTGTTCGACCGTGCTGACCGTGGTGCCGCGCGTACTCGGCCCGCGGCTGGGCAAGGACGTGCAGCGGGTGATCAAGGCGGTGAAGGCCGGTGACTGGTCGTCCGCGAGCGGAACCGTCGTCGCCGGCGGCGTCGAGCTGAACGAGGGCGAGTACGACCTCAAACTGGTGCCGGCCGAACCGGACCGGTCGGCGGCGCTGCCCGGCAACGTCGGCGTCGTCGTGCTCGACACCGACCTGACGCCGTCGCTGCAGGCCGAGGGCGTCGCCCGGGACGTCGTCCGCGCGGTCCAGCAGGCCCGCAAGGACGCCGGGCTCGACGTCTCCGACCGGATCACGCTCCGGCTGGAGGCTCCGGACGAGGTCGTCGAGGCGGTGAAGGAGCACCAGGACTTCGTCGCGGCCGAGGTACTGGCCGAGGAGCTCGTTTACGGCCCGCTCGGCGACGTCGACGCGGTGCACGAGGCCGAGGTGGGCGAGCGCGCGGCGATCCGGGTCGGCGTCGCCAAGCTCTGACGGTCGGCTTTCACCACCGTGACCGTTATGTACCATTGGTGACGTGCTGGGGGAATGGCGACTGGGGGTCGGGAAGAGTACCGGGGGAGCGATCCTTCTGGTCTCGGTGGTGCTCGCGGGTGCGCTGGTGTTCACCGGCTGGCAGATCGGTCAGACTCGTAACGAGGGCCCGCTGCTCGTCAACCGCGGGCCGGTGCGGCAGGGTCCGACGGTCTGGCCCACCGCGTCCGAACCCGGCGGTGAGCGGGCCGAGCAGGGCGCGATCGCGCCCGGCCCGCCACCGGAGTCCGTCCAGCCCACCGCGTCCCCCAGCCCGACCCGGCCGCGCCGCCCGGTCCCGGTTCCGACCGGGCGCTGGGCGGGGCCGGCCAGCATCACGGTGACCGGACAGGAGCTGGGCTGCCGCGCGGTCACCAAGACGTTCCGGATGCCGGCGACGCTGCGCATCGAGGCGCCGCTTCCGGGCGACGACAACGCGGTCCGGATCACGCTGGAGACCGACAACCCGGCGGCCGAGGGCTCGTTCCGGCTGGCGTCCAGCGTGGCGTCGACCGGCCCGCGCGGCTCGGTGGGCTACTGGACCCTGTCCGGCGACGGTGCCGGCGGTTTTGTCGGCCGGCTGCGGCGTCCCGCGTCGGCACCGGTGCAGCAGGCGGGCGAGCTGGACAACCTGCTGTTCGCGACCCGGGGCCTGGACGACCAGTGCGGCGCGCTGCTCTCCGCGCCGCTGAGTTATCCGATGGCGTCCGGTTCGGCGTTGCGGCTGACCGGCGCCGGAACCCGGCGCAGCCTCCAGGTGACCGGCCGGACCAGCGACAACACCCGTACGTTCCGGATCGCCTGGGCCTCGCTCTGACGGCTCAGCGCCGCGGTGTCCGGATGAGCAACGCGGCCTCGACGTCGTCCGCGCCGGCCGCGTAGGTGTGCGGTGTGTCCGCGGCCCACCGCAGGTAGCCGCCCGCGCTCGCCCGGAGCGATGCGTCGACCGGGCCCGCCGTCACCTCGCCGCGGAAAACGGTCAGGTGCTCGGTGACGCCGGCCGGGTGTGCCGGGGAGACCTGGGTGGCGCCGGCCCGGACGCGGATCCGGTAGAGCTCGTACGTCGCGTCCGGATCGTCGAAGACCTCGAGCAGCGTCGCTTCGACCGCCGCGCCGTGCACGACGACCGGCGCGTCGGTCTGTGGTTGGCCCGCGGCCTGCGGGCCGAGCAGGGCCGCGAGCGGGACGCCCAGCTGCCCGGTGACCGCGTACAGCGTCTCCAACGTCGGGTTGCGGACGCCGGTCTCCAGGCCGGAGAGCGTCGCCTTGCCGATGCCCGCGCGCCGCGCCAGCGCGGACAGCGAGATGCCACGTTCCTCGCGTAGCGCCCGGATCCGCCGTCCGACGACGGCCGGATCATCGGAGAACGCGCTTGGAGGTTGCTCGGCCATCCGGCTATCGTTCCGCATCGAGCGAGCGTTCCGTTTATGGAACGCCTGCCGTGGCGGAGGAGGCGGGATGCGCGGAGTGCTCCAGCCGGTGCTGGCCGGTGTCGTGACGGCGCTGGTCGGCTTCGCCAGCTCGTTCGCGGTGGTGGTCGCCGGGTTGCGGGCGGTCGGTGCCGACCCGGGTGAGGCCGCGTCCGGTCTGCTCGCGGTCTGCCTGGCGACCGCGGCTGCCGCGCTCTGGCTCGGGTTGCGGTACCGGATGCCGATCACGATCGCCTGGTCGACGCCGGGCGCCGCGCTGCTCGTCTCGACCGGCGCCGTGCCCGGCGGGTTCGCTGCCGCGGTCGGGGCGTTCCTGATCTCCGCCGCGCTGATCGTGGTCGCCGGGATGTTCGCGCCGCTGGCGCGGTGGATCGCCGCGATACCGGCGCCGGTGGCCAGCGCGATGCTCGCCGGGGTGCTGCTCGATCTGTGCCTCTCGCCGGTGCGTGCGGTGGTCGAGACCCCGCTGCTGGCGCTGCCGGTGATCCTCGTGTGGGCGGTGCTCACCCGGTTCGCCCGCGCGTGGGCGGTGCCCGCGGCGCTGGTGGTGGCCGCGATCGGCGTCGGCGTGACGCAGTGGGACGACGGGTTGGACGCGACGCTGCGGCCGGTCGTCGACCTCACCGCGCCGACGTTCGGGGTGAGTGCGGTGGTGAGCATCGCGCTGCCGCTGTTCCTGGTGACGATGGCGGCTCAGAACGTGCCGGGCATGGCGGTGATGGCCAGCTACGGGTACCGGCCGCCGCTGCGTCCCGCGCTCGTCACGACCGGATTGGGCAGTGCGCTCGCGGCGCCGTTCGGCGGCCACGCGATCAACCTCGCGGCGATCAGCGCCGCGCTCGCCGCCGGGCCGGACGCGCATCCGGACCCGGAGCGGCGGTGGATCGCGTCGGTCGCGGCCGGCGCGGGGATGGCCGTGCTCGGGCTCGGAGCCGGGCTGGCGACCGCGCTCGTCGTGCTGGCACCGCCGGTGCTGATCGAGGCGGTGGCCGGGTTGGCGTTGCTGGCGGCGCTCGGGTCGGCGTTGACCGCGGCGCTCACCTCCGCCGACGCCCTGCCCGGCGGACGCGAGGCCGCGGTCGTGACGTTCGTGGTGACGGCGTCGGGCGTGACGCTCGCGGGCATCGGCGCCGCGTTCTGGGGTCTCGTCGCCGGCGGCGCCTTCCTCCTGCTCTTCCGCCGCCGCGCGTTATCGGGCGTAGTGGGGGATGTACTTCGGACCGATGAAGCAGCCGACGGCGCACAGGACGTAGCCGAACGACGCTAGGTACGCCCCGGGCTCGGCGTCGACCGGTGAGTCATCGAACAGCGTCGCCACCGTGGCCAGGTGCAGCAGCGCGAACGCGAACAGGCCGAGCCCGGCGAGGATCCGGTAGGCGAGGCCGCGCAGCTTGAACACGAGGAACACGCTCAGGATCAGCACGGCGAAGATGATCAGCGCACCGATGATCACGATCGCCAGCTTGCCGCCGTCCGTGCCGCTGGACGACGTCGAACCGGAGCTCGTGCTGACCGTGGAGCTCGCGGCCATCAGCGCCAGGACACCGAGCAGCATCATGCCGAGCAGCCCCACCGAGCACAGCGTGTAGATGACGCCGTAGGTGATGCGGAACCCGGCGTTGTCCAGCGTCCCGGCGAACGCGACGAACGCGGCCCACACGAGGACGAACGGCCAGGCCCACTTGACGTACTGCACGCCCCAGTCGTCACCGGCGGCAGACCCGGCTTCCCAGAGGTTGTCCATCAGTTCCCAGAGCGAGAAGCTCTCCGTACCCGAGTCGATCCACGGGAGCGTGGGGCAGACCAGACCCGCGATGAACAGGCCGAGCAGCGGGAAGATGATCGAGAACGACGCCTTCGACCGGCGGACGATCCGCAGGCCGGGCGGCGGCGGCGCACCGATCAAGTGCGGCGGCACCGGCTGGCCGGGGAACGGCCCGGCTGCCCCGTAGGGCGCGGGGCCGTACGCCGGATACGGCGCTGCGGCCGGGTAAGGGGGATACGGGGCGGCAGGTGGGTATCCGCCCGGGTAGCCGGCCGGTGGGTAACCCGGCGGAGCGGACTGCGGTAAGCCGCTCTGCGGCGCGGCGGCGTGGAAGCCCGGTGCCGGGTAGGAGCTGTGGGGCGCCGCGGACGTCGGATCGACGTAACCCGGAGACGCGTACGGATCGCTGGACACCGGCGCCGGGACGGCGGAAGGGCCGTAGTGCTGGCCAGGCTGCATGACTAACTCCCCGTAAGACGAGTCGTCAGCCTATCGACCCAGTCACACAAGTTGACCGGAGTCTCGTGTGATCTGCGGATTCCGCGCTACCCGCCGGTCACGGGCCGGAATCCTGGTCCGCACGCGTGAGGCGGGCGCGCAGGCCGTCGATCATGAGCCCGAGCCCGAACCGGAACACCGCGTCGTCGAGCCCACCAGCACCTTCGGGGGAATCGGCGCTGTCCGGGCCGCGGCCGCCGTTCGCGAGGAGCTCGGCGACCGCGGCGGCGAGCGTGGGGTAACGCTCCGCGTCCTGCATCAGCCGGAACGTCTCGGTCTCGGTGTCGGTGGGCTCGCGTGCCTCTGCGGACTGCCGTTCCAGCACACCGCCGAGCAGATAGTTGCCTGCGGCCAGCGTGAACAGCAGCGCCTCGCCGGGGGGAACCCCGCCGGCGGCCAGTGAGGACAGGGTGGCATCGGAGGCCGGGAGCGCATCCGGCGTCGGGCGGTTGCCGGCGGCGATCAGCGCGCTGTCCCGGTGCGACAGCAGGGTGCGCCGCCCGTCGAGCAACCGCTGTTCGATCCACTCCCACCACGGCTGACCGTCGTCCGGCGCGGTGCCGGAGGTCGACCGCTGTTCCGCGACGAGGTGCGTCGCGACGGCGTCCAGAAGTTCGCGTTTGTTCTTGAAGTGCCAGTACAAGGCCGGTGCCTGCACGCCCAGCTCGGCGGCGAGCTTGCGCAGCGTGAGCGAGTCGAGGCCTCCCTCGTCGATCAGCCGCAGTGCGGTGCGCACCAGCGTCTCCCGATCGAGCGCCATCTCCACCTCCCGGACCCGGTTGACAGCTTAACAATGTTAGAGCCATCCTTAACAGCGTTAAATTTAACAACGTTAAGGAGGTCCGATGGAGACCGCGATACGCGCCGAAGGGCTCACGAAACGATTCGGGACCGTGCAGGCGCTCGACGGCGTCGACCTGGCGATCCCGGCGGGCACGGTGTACGCGCTGCTCGGCCCCAACGGCGCAGGCAAGTCGACGACGATCCGGGTGCTCGCGACGCTGCTGCGGCCCGACGCGGGGCGCGCCACCGTGGCCGGGTTCGACGTCGTCGACCAGGCCGAGGAGGTCCGGCACCGGATCGGGCTCGCCGGCCAGTACGCGGCCGTTGACGAGCTGCTCACCGGGGCGGCGAACCTGCGGTTGGTCGGCCGGCTGTCGCGGCTGACCCGGCGGGAGGCCCGGCGCCGGGCCGACGAGCTGATCGAGCGGTTCGACCTGGTCGCGGTTGCGGACAAGCTGGTGCGCACGTACTCCGGTGGCACCCGCAGGCGGCTCGACCTGGCCGCCAGCCTGCTCGTCGCGCCGGACGTCCTGTTCCTGGACGAGCCGACGACCGGCCTCGACCCGCGCAACCGCGCCGTGATGTGGGACCTGATCCGGGAGCTCGTCGCCGAGGGCACCACCGTGCTGCTGAGTACCCAGTACCTGGAGGAGGCGGACCGTCTGGCCGGGCGGATCGCGGTCATCGACCAGGGGCGGGTCGTCGCCGACGGCACGCCCGCCGAGCTCAAGGCGACGGTGTCCGGCGAGCGGATCGACGTGGTCGTCGTCCACCCGGACGGGATCCCGGTCGCGGTCGACGTGCTGCGGCGCGTCACCGACGCCGAGCCTGCCGTCGAGGAGGACACGCTGCGGATCTCGGCGCCGGCCGCCGGTGTCGGGACGCTGCTCGGGGTGGTTCGCGAGCTGGACGCCACCGGGGTGGCACTGGCCGACGTCGGACTGCGCGAATCCACACTAGATGAGGTGTTCTGCAGCTCACCGGCGGTTCCCGGACCCCGGCGGCGGTGCGATGAGCACGCGGTTGGGTCGGGCCGTCAGCGACACCGGGGTCATCGTCACGCGGCACCTCCTGCACATGACCCGGGTGCCGGAGGAGGCCGCCGCCGGGCTGGTGATGCCGGTCGTGTTCGTGGTGCTGTTCGCGTACGTGTTCGGGAGCGCGGTCGTGCTGCCGGGCGGCGGTAACTACCGGGAATTCCTGATGCCCGGGATCTTCACCCAGTCGATGGCGTTGATGTGCACGGCGATGGCGGTCGCGGTGGCCACCGATCGGACCAGCGGTTTCATCGACCGGCTGCGGTCCCTGCCGATGGCCCGGTCGGCAGCGCTGGGCGGGCACGTGCTGTCGGTGATGCTGCAGGCCGTGCTGGGACTGGTGACGATGGGCCTGCTCGGATATCTGGTCGGCTGGCGGATCCGGACCGACGTCGCGCACGCGGCGGCCGCCTACGGGCTGCTGCTCCTGCTGGCGCTGGCGATGCTCTGGGTCGGCGCGTTCACCGGGCTGGTCGCCCGGTCCGTGACGATCGCCGACCAGGCGACGTTCGCCTGGGCGTTCCCGCTGACGTTTCTGGCGAACACGTTCGTGCCGTCGCAGGGCCTGCCCGGCTGGCTACGGCCGCTGGCCGAGTGGAACCCGGTGGCCTCCACGGTCGCCGCGGTGCGGACGCTGTTCGGCAACCCGGTGCCGCCGCACGGCCACTCGTTCCCGCTCGACCATCCGGTGCTCATGTCGCTGTGCTGGTCACTGGCCCTGCTGGCGGTTTTCGCCCCGCTCGCGGTACGGCGCTTCCAGCAGGCGTCGCGCTGACTGTGCGTCACGCCACGCGCCGGCCACCGCACCAGGGCCACCGGGGACGCGCACGTAGAGTGTTCGCCGTGGCCGTCGACTACGAGTACTTCGTCGCTTCTCCCGACCGGATCGCCGCGCTCGACCTCGGGAAGAGCCCGGTCAGCCAGCTCCCGGCCGAGGAGGTCGCCGAGCTGCCCGGGGTCGATCCGACCGTTGTTCTGCTCGGCCTGGTCGAGGTGCTGAGCACCCGGGAGTACGACGATCTGCTCGCGCAGACGTCCGGCGAACTCGTGCACGACGGCGGCGACGCCGGCCCCTGGGTCACCGCGGTCGACGGTTTTGTCGTCGCCGCGATCCAGGGAGCCGACGGCGATCCGGAACTGGAGTGGGAGGACGCCGTCGAGCAGTGGAATGTCCTGGTCGGCGACGAGTTCGGCGACGGGGACGTCGACCAGGAAGCGCTGCTCGAGACCACCGACGAACTGCGACGCCTCTGCGGCAACGTCCGGGGCGACCGCCGGCTCTACTGCTGGACCCAGCTCTGAATTTCCGTTTCACCCTTAAAGTTGCATTAACGGCGCAACCTTCGTACGGGCTCACCTCACTTACACAGTGGAATCCGCTGTTGAGGAGGAACCATGCGTAGGCAGCACTGGCGACGATGGACCGCCGGAGCACTCGGCATAGCGTTACTGGGAGCTACGGTGACCCACGCGGGTGGCGCCTCGGCGGCGGAGGAGAGTGTCTTCGGACGTTCCCCGGCCGCCGACGCCGCACTCGCCACCGCACTCCGAAAAGCCGTCGATGCCCAGCAGTTCGCGGACGTCCTCGACACCGTGCCACCGTCCACCGCGGCTGCCACGCAGCTCTACCGGACACAGGTCGCTCCCGGGGACGCGGCCAAGATCCCCGCGGCCCCGGCGATCGCCGCCGCGGCCCCGATCCACCAGACGCCGCAGCTCGACGCGACCGTGATCAAGCTCGACCGGTCCGGACGCCCGGTCGCCGCCGCGGACGTCCTGCTCAGCCCCCAGTACCCGAACGGCAAGATCATTCCGCTGGACAAGAACCTGACGACCACGCAGGTGCGGTGGCGCCAGTGGGACGACGCCACCTGGGACAACAACAACGCCCAGGGCACGATCGACATCGTCCCCGGCAGGGAGAGCGCGCCGGTCGACTTCATGTCGCCCTACCCCGCGTCGGTGCTGAAGCTGATGGTCGCGTTCGGCATCCTGCGGATGGTGGACGCCGGCGAACTCAGCCTCGACGACACCTACACGTACACGCCGGTCGGCACGCCCAGCTCGCTCTGCGGGGGAGCGCGTACGGCGACGTCGATCACGCAGCTGTTCGACGAGATGATCACGGTCTCGTCGAACCCGTCGACGTGTGCGCTGATCAAACTGATGCATGAGCGGGGCAAGATCGACGGGCTCAACCAGCAGTTCGTCGACCTCGGGCTGCCGACGCTGCGCCTGGCCGGTACCAACCCGAACACCGGGGGCACCTGGGCGAACGCGGTGACGATGAGCTCGATCGACACCGCGAAGCTGCTGCTGCTGTTCAACGGATCGCCCGGCGTGCTGTGGCGGACGCCGTCCGGAACGCGGGTGACCGCGTCGGTGCTGAGCGCCTCGTCGCGGACGTACGTGCTCGGGAAGCTCGGCGAGCAAGGGCTCAACCAGGTGCTGTCGACCACGAACTACTGCGGACGCGAGTACCCGGCGCAGGGGATCCCGCAGACCACACCGGCTCGCTGGATCAACCCGGCCGACGGCACGGTGACGGTCGGGACGCGCTCCTACGGGCAGGACGTCCGGCCGTGCAACGCCGCCGCGCAGGTGACGTTCGCGCACAAGACCGGGCTCGCCGACACGTCCGGCAACGACGCCGGGATCGTGAAGTCGTTGCCCGGTAAGCCGTTCGAGTCGTACATCGTCTCGGTGCACTCGAACCTCGGCTACCGCTACATCGACCCGGACCGCCCGGCCGACCCCGCGGGCACCTACCCCGTCCAGTACACCGAGAAGCTAGCCCTCCTAGGCGCCGCCATCCACGCCCTGTAGTGCACGGCCCGCCGAGGGGCGAGCCTGACGGCCGCGCGCAACGACTTGAGACGCCAAGGCCAAGGTCGCGGCGTCGTTGCGCGCGGACGCCAGCCTCGTCCTCGGCGGGCTCCACGTTCGAGCTAGCGGGCTGTGCCCGCGATCCAGCGGTCGACCACGTCTCCCAGGACGGCCAGGGGGAGGGAGCCGGCGCCCAGGACCGTGTCGTGGAACGCCTTGAGGTCGAACGCCTCGCCCAGCTCCTTCGACGCCCGCGCGCGGAGCGTCAGCAGTTCCAGGCGGCCGACCATGTAGGACAGTGCCTGGCCCGGGTACGCGATGTAGCGGTCGATCTCGGTCGCGGTCTCCTGGTCCGACAGCGGCGTGTGCGTCCGCATCCAGGTCAGCGCCTCGTCGCGCGACCAACCGAGCGCGTGGAGCCCGGTGTCCACGACGAGCCGCGCCGCCCGCCACGAGTCGGCGCTGAGCATGCCGAGCCGCGCGACGTCGTCCGAATAGAGGCCCATCTCGTCCGCGAGGCGTTCGCAGTACAGGCCCCACCCCTCGGCGTACGCGGTGTCGGCCAGCAGCCGCCGCGCTAGCGGCAGACCGGTCATCTCCTGCGCGATCGAGATCTGGAAGTGGTGGCCGGGCACGGCCTCGTGGAACGCCACGACCTCCGCGGTGTGCCGGAACCGTTCGGTCGGCGCGTAGGTGTTGAGGAAGTACGTGCCCTGCCGGGAGCCGTCGATCGCGCCGGGCAGGTAGTACGCCGGGGGCGAGCCGGGCGCGGCAGCGGCCGGAACCGGCTCGACGACGCACTCGGTCGACGGACGGTGCCCGAACCAGGCGGGTGCCGCCGCCCACGCCCGCGCCACCGCACTCCGCGCCTGCTCGAGCATCTCCTCGGCGGATGCGTAGCGCAGCACCGGGTCGGTGCGCAGCCGGGCGAAGATCTCCGCCTGGTCAGCGGTGCCGAACACCCGGCGGCCGATCTCCGCGTACTCGCTCTCCAGCGCCGCGATGATCTGCAGACCGACCGCGTGCAGCTCTTCCGGCGTGCGGTGGGTCGAGGTGTGCTTGCGGGCCAGCGTCGCGTAGATCTCCGTGCCGCCCGGGAGGTAGTAGGCGCCCGGCTGCTCGTCCGGACGGCCGGCGGGCAGGATCTCGTCCTGCAGCACGGTGCGGTACGCGGTGAGCGCCGGAACGACCGCCTCGGCGAGCAACCGGTCGCGCTCGGCGGTGAACGCCTCCTGGTCAGTGACGCCCGGCCCGCCCGGCACCCGCAGACCGGCCAGGTTCTCGTCGGCCAGCACCCGGTCGAGGTGGCCGATCGCGGCCCGGACCAGCGAGGCGACCGGCGTCCGGCCGGCGGCGAGCCCCTCGCGGTGGCGGTCGGCGACCGCGGCGAGGAAGGCCGGGAAGCGGCCGAGGCGGTCGAGGAATCCGCTCGCCTTCTCTGGCGTGACCAGCGGGACCCGCGGCAGCAGGTCGACCAGCGCCGCGGCCGGGGCGGCGAAGAAGTCGGTGATCGTCCACTCGACCGTGTGCAGCGCGGCCGCGTCCCGCTCGGTGCTCGCCAGGTGGGCGATGAAGTCACGGGTCTGCCGGTCGACCTCCGAGAGCCCGTCCGGATCGAGGGCGAGCGCCCGCTCGGCGAGCTCACCGAACGCCACGCCCAGCCGGGCCTCCTCGTTCGCCGAGGGGTCCGCGAGGCCGTCGTCGTACCCCGGAAGCCCCAGCAGCGACGCACCGAGCGGGTCCGCGGTACAGACCAACGCGAGGAGTTCGTCAGCGAGTGAGGACGCCGTTACGGTGAGATCTGAGGTCACGTGAAAAACCGTACGTCAAGCGGCGGCGCGATGTTCCTCGATCCAATCGTCGATCCGCTCCCACCAGCCGTAGAGCCACTCGACCTGCTGCTCCGGATTCGCTCGCGGCACCTCGGCCGCAGGCACCAACCAGAACCGCATCGTGATCGTCTTGTCCATCGGCAGCTCCCGCCATACGTCGGCGACCGTGAGCATGTGGTCGAGCCCGGTGTGCGCGACCAGCAGCACGTCCGCGTCCGGTGGCGCGGCCCCGAGCGCGGCGACCACGCCGCCCGGCCGGGGAGCCAGAACGTGGATCATCTCCTCGGCGCGTCGCGCGGCGGAGTGCAGACCCTTGCGGCGCAGGCTCTCGATGATCTTCGTGCGGCGGTTCGGGGTGAAGTTGCCGCCCTCCGGGAAGATCACGAACGCGTCGTTCTCGTCCAGGCCGGTCGCGAGCGTCGCGATCTGATCCTCGACGGCGTCGCCGGACGAGCCGGGGTTGGGCGAGATGAACCGGCTCGGCAGCCGGTTGAGCAGGACGTCGACCGCCGGATCCCACTGCAGCGTGTCCTTCAGGACGATCCGCGGCTCGCGTGCGTACTGGTTGATCAGCGCGTTGGTCAGCAGGAACGAGTCGCCGGGGCCGGCGTGCCTGGAGAGCACGATCAGCGGACGCCCCGGATGTGCGTCCGGGTCCGGCCCGTCGGTGCGCACCCGCAGCTTGAGGACGCGACCCGCCTGCCGATAGGCGATGTTCAAAACCCAGGCGACGAGCTGGTAGTGCCGTACCTGAAACTTCGGGCTCCGGACGCGACGCGCGCTGCACCCGGCGGCGAGCCAGAGTCCGAAGAGCTCCAGCAGCACCACGAGTTCCAGGACGCAGTACAGCGTCCCGAGCCAGACGACGCGCAGTAACCTGCGCCGCCCCTTCAGCCCGATCGAGACCAGGCCGACGACGATCAACCAGAGCGGCATCGTCAGCAGCAGCCCGGAAAGGATGCAGACGGCGGCCGGTGCCACGATGACACGGCGGAACCAGCGGGGGATCGGCATGACTCAGGCCAGTCCGTTCTCGGCCAGGTAGGCGGTGCTGGCCTGATAGGCGCGGTCGATGCGGCGGTCGATCAGCCCGAACGACCGGTACGCCAGCGGGGACAGGTCGGTCAGCGCCCGGTCGGCCTTCGTCTCGATGGGCTCGCCGAGCCCGGTCGGCAGCACGTGGACGTCGGTGTTGTCCGGTAGGGACGCCATGTCGCGCGCGAACCGGTGCCGCCTGGCGATCTCGAACGCCACCATCGCCACCTCCCACGGCTTGGAGGGTGCTCGCAGCGGTCGCTCGATCCGGCCGACCTGCAGGACGAACACCTGGTCGGCGCCGAGTTCGAGGGCGCGGCCGACGGGGATGCTGTTCACCAACCCCCCATCAAGGTAGTGCTCGTCCTCAATGCGCACGGGCGGGAGTAAACCCGGCACCGCGCAGGAGGCCATCACGGCGTCGATCAACGGCCCGGAGGTGAACCACCGCTCGGCGGCCCGCTCGATCGAGGCCGCGCAGCACTGGAACGGGACGCGCAAATCCTCGAAGCGCAGGCCCTCCAGCGGCTTCAGCAACGCCCGCAGCGGCCCGGACGAGTGAGCGTGCGTCCCGGTGCGAACCAGCTGCCCGACCTGGCGCGCCATCGACGCGCGGAAGACGTCGCGGGCGGCGCTGGACGACCAGAGTTCGGTCAGGCGGTCGGTAGCCTCGTCGATCGGTGCCGCGGCGAGAACGACGCCGTTCAGCGCGCCGATCGAAGTCCCGACGACAAGATCGGGGTAGATGCCCGCGTCGTAGAGCGCCCGGATCATGCCGACCTCGACGGCGCCGAGGACGCCGCCACCCCCGAGCACGAATGCGACGGTCCGACCCATGGTTCGATCCTCACACGTCGGTAGCGGTTCTCCGATGTGGACGTCTTTGTGTGCCGGTGCAGTTACTCGAAGTGAACGGAACCGTCCGATCGGGCGGCGCTCACCTGACTCTTCGGGGGAGCTAACCGGAGACCGAGGGTCCATGCATCAGTCTGAGGTCCGGCCTTTACTTTTGCCCGGGAGGTAACGGAGGACGCTGGAGTCCCGCTGTTCCGCACTGCACGTGAGACAAGGATGGTCATGCCGGGCGACTACCCGCCAGAGCACCGATCGGCGTCGAGGCCGCCTTCGGACGGTTCGCCGCACGCCCGATCGGTCGGGCGGTCCCCGGGCGACGCCCCGGTCTCCGGCAGCCCTCCGTCCGGCCCGGCGCCGTCCGGGCCCGTGCCGTCCGGCCCGGCGCCGTCCGGGCCCGTGCCGTCCGGGCCCGTGCCGCCCGGGCCCGTGCCGCCCGGGCCCGTGCCGCCCGGGGCTCAGCCGTCCGGGCCGGCGCCGTTCGGCGGTCAGCCCCCGGAGGCTGGGCCGTCCGGGGTTGGACCCGGATCGGCCGGGCCCGGGCCGTCGGGGAGCGCGCCTTCGGGAGGCGAGCAGCAGGACCCGAGTGCCACCGGTCTTTTGGGCCGAACGGGTCTGATCCAGCGCATCGAGCAGCGGCGGAACCGGCCCGACGAGCGGGGCCGGCATCCGGACGACGGAGACTATTACTTGGACTACCTGCACACGTCGGGGCACCGGGTCCTCGGTCCGACGGACGTGCCGGAGGACGAAGCTGCCTACGACGAGGGTGCCTTCGATGACCGTGCCTCAGCCGGCTACGAGGCGTCGGCGCGCTACGACGGGGCTTACGACCGCGGGCCGGGCCGGGATGACCGAGAGAGCCGCCGCGCCGAGGACCGTCGGCACGAGGACCGCCACAGCGAGGAGCTTCGCGGCGAGGAGCGCCGCAGCGGCGACCGCCGAGACGGTCGTCGGGTCGAGGACCGTCCGGAGGAGGGCCGCTGGGCCCAGGATCGGCGGGAGGACGCTCGCCGGGTCGAGGATCGTCGGGAGGACGCTCGCCGGGTCGAGGACCCCCCGAAGGATGGCCGCTGGGCTGAGGATCGTCGGGAGGACGGTCGCTGGGCGGAGGATCGGCGGGAGGACGGTCGCTGGGCTGAGGATCGTCGGGAGGACGGTCGCTGGGCGGAGGATCGGCGGGAGGACGGTCGCTGGGCTGAGGATCGTCGGGAGGACGGTCGCTGGGCGGAGGATCGGCGGGAGGACGGTCGCTGGGCTGAGGATCGTCGGGAGGACGGTCGCTGGGCGGAGGATCGGCGGGCGGACGGTCGCTGGGTCGAGGATCGGCCGGAAGAGGGGCGCCGGGCAGAGGGTCGTCGAGGCGAGGACCGGCAGGGCGATGGCCGCCGGGCCGAGGATCAGCAGGGCCAGGATCGGCGAGGCGAAGATTGGCGTGGTCCTATGCGCGAGGATCGCCTGAGCGGTCGATACGACGAACCGCCCGTAGAGCCAGGCGGTTACCCGGAGCGGGAGGGCCACCCGGAACGGGAGAGCTACCCCGAGCGGGAAGGGCGTCGCTCCGGGCGCCGGGCGAGCGACGAGGGCAGGCAGGCCGATGCGCGGCCGGCCGAGGGGACGCGGGCGGCGGCGCGGTTGGCGCGAGAAGCGGCCGAGCGGGCGCGCCGCGACGACGACCCCTCATCGGCCGCCCCTGACGAGCGACGCTACGACCACGACGTCCGGACGCACGACCGGGATGACCGGCCGCTCGAGCGGAGCGGCCGGCCCCACGACCAGGACCGGCCCTACGAGCGCGCCGACCGATCCCACGACCAGGGCGGCCCTTACGACCAGGGCCGGTCTTACGACCAGGGCCGGGCTTACGACCAGGGCCGGTCTTACGACGAGGATCGGCCCTTCGGTCGCGACGATCGGGTCTTCGACCGGGACCGGGCATATGACCAGGAGCGGGCTTACCAGCGCGACGATCGGGCCTACGAGCGCGACGACCGGGGGTACGACCCCGCCTACGAGCCGGATGATCAGGTTCACGAGCGCGACGACCGGGCATACGAGCCGGCCGGTCAGCCCCGTGCCGGGCGGTCTCGGCGTCCGCGGTACGACGCCGACGAGCCCGACTGGATCACCGGAGACGTCGATCCGGAGTGGGACGACGCGCGGGGCCACGCCAGTGCGGCGGGCAGCGCGAGCGTGCCGGGCTCCGCGCCCAGCGGCCGGGCGAGCGCGGCGGTGCCGCGCCAGCGTCCGGGGCGCGAGTGGGAGACCGGTGATCGTGATGCGATCCGCGATCCCGGCGGACACCCCGGCCGGGCGGCCGTCTCCCCGGTGAGCGGCGCGGCTCCCATGGGCGGCGCGGTTCCGGTCAGCGGTGCGGCTCCCATGGGCGGTGCGGCCCCGGTCAGTGGCGCGGCTCCGGTGTATGGGGCGGCACCCGTGAGTGGTGCGTCTCCCAGGAGTGGCGCGGTTCCGGTCAGCGGTGCGGCTCCCATGGGCGGTGCGGCCCCGGTCAGTGGCGCGGCTCCGGTGTACGGGGCGGCACCCGTGAGCGGTGCGTCTCCCAGGAGTGGCGCGGTTCCGGTCAGCGGTGCGGCCTCGGCGCATCGGGCAGCGCCTCCCGGCGGGGCAACACCCGTGAGCGGTGCGGTTCCCGTGAGCGGCGCAGCGCCGGTCAGTGGCGCTGCGCCGGTGTACGGCGCAGCTCCGGTGGGTGGTGCAGCGCCGGTCAGCGGGGCATCACCTCCATATGGCGCGGCACCGGTCAACGGCACGGCGCCGGTGAGCGGAGCAGCACCGGCCTACGGTGCCGCGCCGAGCTATGGTGCGGCGCCCACCAACGGTGCGGCTCGCGTCAGCGGTGCAATTCCGACTGGCGCGGCCGCGGCGGCTCCGGTCAGCGGCGCGGCACCTGTGAGCGGCGCCTACGGCGCGATGCCCGTGAGTGGCGCACCGACCAGCGGAAACCCGTCCGGCCCGATTGGCCCCGTGGGCTGGAACGTGAGCGGCGAGGTTCCGACCGCCTGGTCGGACGACCGCCCACGCGGAGCATCCCTGGAACCCCCGGACCCCGGTCCCAGCGCAACCCAACCGATCTTCACCAAGCCGATGCTCGCCGGCCTCCTCGGTGCCGGCGCGGTGATCGCCCTGGTGTCGTGTCTCGTGGGCTCGGTGGTGGGCATCCCGCTGCGTGGTGAGCCCGCGCCCGACGTCACGGTGAAGGTCACGGTCTCGCCATCGCCGGTGTACGTCACGTCGCCACCCGCTGCCACCCCCGACGGCGTCCAGGAATCTCCCGCCGACGGCACAGAGCCGACGCCCACCCCATGATCAGGCGCGTTCCGCAGCCCGGATAGCGGTGAGGGCGCGACGAACGCGGATTGGTCCTGCCCTGACTGGACCAATCCGCTTTTCATCCGGAGCGGCCCCGCCGGCCGCGGCCGCCCCGCCGCGGCCGCGCTGCCCGCCGCCGCCCGCGCGGCGCGCTCGCGGCCGCCCCCCGCGCGGCGCGCTCGCGGCTGCCCGCGCCGCAGCGACCTCCGCGCACGGAAAAGGCCCATAGCTTCTTCGCTATGGGCCTTTGCTGTCTACTGTGGTGCCTTCGTCGGCCGTTCGACAGCTGCTCGATTGATCAGATCTCGGGGCGGACGGTCAGTCGAGGTCGGTCTCGATGCCGTGCCGCGTGAGGGTCCGCACGGCGGCGTCCGAGCCACCCGCGAACGAAGCCAGCTCCGCGAAAGCGCGGCGCTCGCCCTTCTCGTCGACGAGACGGGCCCAGGCGTCCCGGGCGTGCCGGGCCGACCGTGCGCGCACCAGCGCGTTCGCGGCGGTTCCGGAGAAAAACATGTCGACACTCCTACTCTGTCGGGCGCTCCCTGCGCCCACATCGACTGTAACGATCCAGAAGGCCATCGTCATCCGGATACGCACGTGACGGTGGTCATGCACCGGAGTTATTTGTCCACTCACCGACCTATCGGCGAGGCGCGATACGTCGATGAGCGGACAATCGGCCGAGGGGCCGCCGGCACCACGCGGCCAGTAGGCTGGTGGGCACTATGAGCGTCCAGTCGGTCTTCCCTCGTCTCGAACAGCTGCTGCCGAAAGTGCAGAAGCCGATCCAGTACGTCGGCGGGGAGCTGAACTCCACGATCAAGGACTGGGACGCCCACCCCGTGCGGTGGGCACTCATGTACCCCGATGCCTACGAGGTGGGTCTGCCCAACCAGGGCGTCCAAATTTTGTACGAGATCTTGAACGAGCGGCCGGACGCGCTCGCAGAGCGCACCTACGCCGTCTGGCCTGACCTCGAGAAGCTCATGCGCGAGTACGGCGTCCCTCAGTTCACGGTCGACGCCCATCGGCCCGTCCAGGCTTTCGACGTGCTCGGTGTGAGCTTCGCCACCGAGCTCGGTTACACGAACCTGCTCACCGCGCTCGACCTCGCAAACGTCCCGCTCAAGGCGGCCGACCGCACCGAGGACCACCCGATCGTCCTGGCTGGCGGTCACGCTGCGTTCAACCCCGAGCCGATCGCCGACTTCATCGACGCGGCAGTGCTCGGCGACGGCGAGGAAGCCGTCAACGAGATGACCGACGTGATCCGGGAGTGGAAGGAGCAGGGGCGTCCGGGTGGCCGCGACGAGGTCCTGCTCCGGCTCGCGCGCACCGAGGCGGTCTACGTTCCGCGCTTCTACGACGTCGACTACCTGCCCGACGGCCGGATCCAGCGAGTGGTGCCGAACCGCGCCGACGTCCCGTTCCGCATCAACAAGCGCACGACGATGGACCTGGACGCCTGGCCGTACCCGAAGCAGCCGCTGGTGCCGCTCGCCGAGACCGTGCACGAGCGCGCCAGCGTGGAGATCTTCCGCGGCTGCACCCGGGGATGCCGGTTCTGCCAGGCCGGGATGATCACCCGCCCGGTGCGTGAGCGGTCGATCACCGGCATCGGCGAGATGGTCGACGCGTCGCTCAAGGCCACCGGTTTCCAGGAGGTTGGCCTGCTCAGCCTGTCGAGTGCCGACCACACCGAGATCGCCGAGATCACCAAGGACCTGGCCGACCGCTACGAGGGCACCAACACCTCGCTGAGCCTGCCGTCGACCCGGGTGGACGCGTTCAACATCGACCTGGCCAACGAGCTGTCCCGCAACGGGCGCCGCTCCGGCCTGACGTTCGCGCCCGAGGGTGGCAGCGAGCGCTTGCGCCGCGTCATCAACAAAATGGTGAGCAAGGACGACCTGATCCGCACGGTCACGGCCGCCTACTCCGCCGGCTGGACCCAGGTGAAGCTGTACTTCATGTGCGGTCTGCCGACCGAGACCGACGAGGACGTCCTGGAGATCGCCGAGATGGCGCACGACGTCATCCGTGCCGGTCGTCAGGCGGCCGGCCGAAAAGACATTCGCTGCACGGTGAGCATCGGCGGGTTCGTCCCCAAGCCGCACACCCCGTTCCAGTGGGCCGCGCAGGAGGACCCGGAGGTCGTCGACGACCGGCTGCGGAAGCTGCGGCAGGCGATCAACGCCGACCGCAGCCTCGGCAAGGCGATCGGTTACCGCTATCACGACGGCAAGCCCTCGCTGATCGAAGGCCTGCTCTCGCGGGGCGATCGTCGGGTCGGCCGGGTCATCCAGCGGGTCTGGGAGGAGGGCGGCCGCTTCGACGGCTGGCATGAGCACTTCTCCTACGAGCGCTGGATCGACGCCGCGAAGGTCGAGCTCGAGCCGCTCGGCGTCTCACTGCAGTGGTTCACCACCCGGGAGCGCGAGGAGCTCGAGGTCCTGCCGTGGGACCACCTGGACTCCGGTCTGGACAAGGAATGGCTATGGGCGGACTGGCAGGACGCGCTCGACTCGGTCGAGCAGGACGACTGCCGCTGGACGCCGTGCTTCGACTGTGGTGTTTGTCCCACGATGGACACCGAGATTCAGATCGGCCCCACCGGTAAGCGACTTCTGCCACTTACGGTAGTTAACACGTAAAGGAGCCTGCGCTGTCCCGAATGCCCGACGGTCCGCCGCCGCCCCCCGTCGTCCAGCGAGTGCGTTTGCGGTACGCGAAGCGTGCCCGCCTGCGGTTCACCTCGCATCGCGACTTCGCCCGCGCGTTCGAGCGGGCGCTCCGGCGCGCAGGCGTACCGATGGCGTATTCGGCCGGTTTCACACCGCATCCGAAGGTCTCCTACGTCGGCGCCGCCCCGACCGGCGTCGCCAGCGAAGCGGAGTACCTGGAGATCGGCCTGGCGCGCGAGGTCGACGTCGAGCAACTGCGGTCCGCTCTCGATCGCGCGCTGCCGCCGGGGATCGACATCGTCGAGGCGGTCCGGGCGACCGGCGGTTCGCTGCCGGAAAGAATTGACGCGTCCGAGTGGCAGATCGAGCTTCCCGGGGTAGACCCCTCCCAGGCACGGACTGCGGTGGCCGCGTTGCTGGCTGCCGAGACGGTGCCGGTCGAGCGCCGGACGAAGGCCGGGCAACGCTCGATCGATGTGCGATCCGCGCTGGTCAGCGCCGTTGTAGCGGAGGAGGTGGGGCTCGCCGGAGGTGACGGTGTTGCCCCCCTCTCGGGGGTCGCCCCGGCTGAGCTGGGAGTGTCCACGGCTGTCACGGGCAGCCCCTGTGCGATAATCATTTGCGTTGTACGGCATCTGACACCCGCTGTACGACCCGATGACTTCCTGACCGGTCTACGCCAGGTGGCCGATCTGGACCCGGCGGAGTTTCCGGTGCCGCCCCGAGCCACTCGGATGGCACAGGGGGCCCTCACCGCCGAAGGCCGGATCGCCGATCCGCTCGATGCAGACCGCGGCGGGCTCGCCATCGGAACGCCGACCTAACCGGCGTGAGAGAAGAGACTCGGCGGTCGCCGGAGGTTCCGGTAGCCGCTTGACAGCACCGATACGACACGCCCCTGCGTGGCCGCGGACACGCGCCCGGGGGCGGACGGGAGACTTGCCCGGATGCTCGACAACGAGCCGACCGGGGTTGGTCCGGCAGGGATTTCCCCTGCCGGAGCGACCACCGGTAGCACGAATAGTGACAGCGCAGCCGACGCCGAGGCGTCGCTGACCGCCCGACCCGCGCGGAGACGTGCGGCCCGTCGGCCTGCCGGTCCACCTGCCGACCCGCCGTCGCCCAGTTCCGATACTGCTTCTTCGGACGCTGTGAGCAGCAGCTCGCTGCCCCCCGACGCCGCTGTGACGCGCGACACCGCCGCAGCCCCCTCGCGCAGCCGCACCCGCGGCGCCGCGTCCGGTGGCTCGGCTTCGGCCGGTTCGGTGGCCGACAGCGCTCCTCCGGCAGGGGCTGCGTCCGGCGCTGAAGGGACCACTGTGACCAGCGGGGATGCCGCCGCCGACGAACCGGCGCCGCGTCGCCGCGCGACCCGCTCGCGCCGCCGCACCGCGGAGCCGGCGGCCGAGAGTGACGCCGCCGACACGTCCGCAGCAGTGACATCGGCGCCGGAGACCCCGGCGACGGAGTCCTCTGCCACCGACGACCCGACGCCGCCTGACGTGGCGGTCGAGGTGACAGCGCCGCGAACCCGCCGTCGTCGTCGCACCACCGCAGCGGAGGCCGACAACGCTTCCGCCGACACCGCCTCCCCGGGCACCGCTTCGACGGGCACCGCTTCGACGGGCACCGCTTCGACGGGCACCGCCTCCACGGGCACCGCGGCAGCGGTCGGCGAGGCCACGCCTGCCGCCGGCGAGAGCAAACCGACCGACGAGGAGGCGCCTGCGCCCACGTCGCGTCGCCGTCGCCGATCGTCGTCCGCCGCCGCAAGCGCCTCCGAGCCCCCGGCCGACGCCGCGGCGGCCGGTATTGCACCTGCCGGGAGCGCTGTCGGAACCGCGGCCGCTTCTGCGGCGCCCGCCGGAACCGTGCCCGCCGGAACCGTGCCCGCCGGAACCGAGGCTGCCGGAAGCGCGGCTGCTGGGCCGGCGCCTGCTGGTAGCACGGCTGCCGGGAGCGCGGCTGCCGGGAGCGCTGCTGCGGCAGCGCCTGCTGGAGGCGCGTCCGGCGGTAACGCGCCCGCTGGAGGCGCGGCTGCCGGCGTGGCACCTGGCGAGGAGACGTCTGTCGGAACCTCGCGTGCCGACGCTGGGCGGACCGCTCCGGCTGCCGGTGACGCCGACCGGGGCGCTCAGCCGACCGTGGCTGCTGCGGCGTCGCCGTTCGCCCCGTCGCAGCCTGCGGAGGCCGCCGAGGAGTCGACGACCCGCCGCACCCGCGTCCGGCGTGCACCGATGGTCACGTTCATGGCGCCCGAGCCGTCCGCGGTCCCGATCCGCGCGGTGGAGCCGGTGGCGCCCGTGGTCGCGGAGGACATCGAGGACGAGACCGAGGACGACGTCGACATCGAGGACGTCACCTCCACCGACGCCGAAGCCGAGGCCGAAAACGAGGCCGAAACCGACGCAGACGCGGACGAAGAAGGCGGCGAGGACGGTCGCCGTCGCCGTCGGCGCGGTCGTCGTGGCCGTGGTCGCGGGCGCGGTGAGAACGGCGCCGACTCCGCGGACGGCGACGCGGACGAGCCCACCGGCGCGGATGATGCGTCCGAGGACGACGCGGAGGCCACCGCGTCCGATGACGAGGCCGATGACGAGGCGGCGGAGGCCGCCGACGGCACCACCGACGGTGACGACGAGGCAGGCGGCGGAACGCGGCGCCGTCGCCGCCGTCGTCGGCGGGGCGCCGGCGAGAGCGAATCCGGCACCGACGACCCGCCGAACACCGTGGTCAAGGTGCGGCAGCCGGCCCCGGCTACTACCCGGTCGATCGAGGACGAGGTCCAGGGCGTCAAGGGCTCGACCCGGCTGGAGGCCAAGCGCCAGCGTCGGCGCGAAGGCCGGGAGAGCAACCGGCGGCGTCCGCCGGTGCTGTCCGAGGCCGAGTTCCTGGCTCGCCGCGAGGCCGTCGAGCGCGTGATGGTCGTCCGCCAGATCGGTGACCGCACGCAGATCGCCGTGCTCGAGGACGACGTCCTGGTCGAGCACTACGTCACGAAGGCCAGCTCCACGTCGTACGCGGGCAACGTGTACCTCGGCCGGGTGCAGAACGTCCTGCCGAGCATGGAGGCGGCGTTCGTCGACATCGGCAAGGGCCGCAACGCGGTGCTCTACGCCGGTGAGGTGAACTGGGACGCCGCCGGGATGGAAGGCCGTCCGCGCAAGATCGAGGTCGCGCTGAAGAGCGGCGACTCGGTGCTGGTGCAGGTCACCAAGGACCCGATCGGACACAAGGGCGCCCGGCTGACCAGCCAGGTGAGCCTGCCGGGACGGTTCCTGGTTTACGTCCCCGAAGGCCAGATGACCGGCATCAGCCGGAAGCTGCCGGACACCGAGCGCAAGCGCCTCAAGGACATCCTCAAGAAGATCGTGCCGGAGAACGCCGGTGTGATCATCCGCACCGCAGCCGAGGGCGCCAGCGAGGCCGAGCTCACCCACGACGTCGAGCGTCTCGAGGCGCAGTGGCAGGCGATCAAGGAGAAGGCCACCAAGGGTGGCGCTCCCGCTCTGCTCAACGCCGAGCCCGACCTGGTCATCCGGGTGATCCGGGACGTCTTCAACGAGGACTTCTCGAAGCTCGTGGTCTCCGGCACCGAGGCGTGGCCGGAGGTGGAGGAGTACGTCCGCGACGTCTCGCCGGACCTGGCTGAGCGGCTCGTGCACCACACCGCCGAGACCGACGTGTTCGCCGCGTACCGGATCGACGAGCAGATCACCAAGGCGCTCGACCGTAAGGTCTGGCTGCCCAGCGGTGGTTCGCTGGTGATCGACCGGACCGAGGCGATGACGGTCGTCGACGTCAACACCGGCAAGTTCACCGGGCAGGGCGGGAACCTCGAGGAGACGGTCACCCGCAACAACCTGGAGGCGGCCGAGGAGATCGTGCGTCAGCTCCGGCTGCGCGACATCGGCGGCATCATCGTCATCGACTTCATCGACATGGTGCTCGAGGCGAACCGTGACCTGGTGCTGCGGCGCCTGACCGAGTGCCTCGGGCGGGACCGGACGAAGCACCAGGTCGCCGAGGTCACGTCGCTGGGCCTCGTGCAGATGACCCGGAAGCGGGTCGGTCAGGGTCTGCTGGAGGCGTTCAGCGAGACGTGTGAGGTCTGCCGCGGTCGCGGTGTGATCATCCACAACGAGCCGCTGATCGGACGCCAGAGCTCCGGGGGCAACGGGAACGGCGGTCACCAGCACGCTGAGCCGGTCGTCGCCGAGGCCAAGGAGGGTCGTCGGGGCCGTCGCAAGCGCGGCGGCGGCGAAGCGGTGGGGACCGTGACCGCTCCGGCGGTGGCAGCGGTCGCCGCGATCCACGCGGCCAGTGCTCGCGCGGTCGCGGTCGCGCCCGAGGACGAGTCGCCTGCCGAGGTCGCAGCGGACGCGACGGCCGAGGCGCTGATCGTCGACGACCTGGCGCGGGAGGCGATCGAGGACGGCGACAGTGCGCTCGCGTACGACGTCGCCGACGCCGAGGTCGTGGACGTCGCTCCGGTGGCGGAGCCCACCCGGCGGACGCGGGGGCGGCGAGCCGCCCAGCGCGCGGCCGGATCGCCGACCGCCGGCCGTTCAACGACAGCCGACAGCAGCCCGGCCGCCGCAGCCGACAGCAGCCCGGCCGCCGCAGCCGACAGCGGCCCGGCAGCAGCCGACGCTGGCAGCCCGGCCGCCGCGGATGGCGGCACCCCGGCGGCCGCGGATGGCGGCAACTCGGCGGCCGCTAGCGACGGCAGCCCGGCGGCCGCAGACGGCGGCAGCCCGGCGGCTGGCGGTGGCGCTGCGCCGGCTGGCGGCAGTGCTGTAGCGGATGGCGGCGCGGCGGACGTGGCTCGCGGTGGCGCGGAGGTGCATCCGACCGGGGTCGGTACGGCACATGCGGTGGCGGCGTCGACGGGTGACGCCGGCGCGAACGCTGACGTCGGCGGTGGTGCGGAGGTGTATCCGACCGGGGTCGGTACGGCGCACGCGATTGCCGCGTCGGCGGACGCCGGTGCGGAGCCGGTGAAGCCCGCCGATCAGATGGTGGTCGACGGTGCCGAGCCGACTCCGATCACCCCGGCGGCCACGAGCCGACCGCGCCGTGCCCGGCGAGCGGCGTCCCGGCCTGCCGGTCCGCCGGAGGGGGTCGACACCGAGTGACGACCCCCACGAGCCGGGGCGGAGGCCTCGGTTCGCTGATCGCGCGTCCGGTACGGTAGTCTTTCCGTTGGCGCGTTCACCGCGCCCCCGCTGCCTGCGCAGACAGCGCCCTTACCGGGTGTTCGTTCGGTCAGGCATGCATGTCAGTCATTGTCTTCCAGAGCAGGTAGGAGACCCGCGTCTCATGTACGCCATCGTCAAGACCGGCGGCAAGCAGTACAAGGTGGCGGTCGGCGACGTCGTCGAGGTCGAGAAGATCTCGGGCGCGCCCGGTGACGCGATTACGCTGCCGGCCCTGCTCGTCGTCGACGGTGAGGGTGACAAGGTCAACGTCACCCACGAGGCTGCGAAGCTCGCTTCGTTCACGATCTCCGGTGAGGTCGTTGCCCACACCAAGGGCCCGAAGATCAAGATCCACAAGTACAAGAACAAGACCGGCTACCACAAGCGTCAGGGTCACCGTCAGCCGCTGACCCAGATCAAGGTCACCGGTATCGAGAGCGGGAAGTAGGGCTTAGCGACATGGCACACAAGAAGGGCGCATCGTCCTCCCGTAACGGGCGCGACTCCGCCGCCCAGCGGCTGGGTGTGAAGCGCTTCGGCGGTCAGGTCGTGAAGGCCGGCGAGATCATCGTCCGCCAGCGCGGCACCCACTTCCACCCGGGCGACCTGGTCGGCCGCGGCGGCGACGACACGCTGTTCGCGCTCGCGCCGGGCGCGGTGACGTTCGGGTCGAAGCGCGGTCGCAAGACCGTCAGCATCGTCCCGGTGGAGGCCTGAGCCCGCCGGGGTAACGCATCACAAAGGCGGGTCGGGCTTTCCCGACCCGCCTTTGTCGTGTCGCGGCGCGGCGCCCACCCCGAGCGGTGGTTCGCCGCGGTGACGGTGGCGCGCCCGGGGTAGCCCGGCGGTAGCTCGCCTCGCGGCGGTGCTGCGGTTGGGACCCTGGCGGGGCGGTGCCAATGGAAGGCGCTGCTGGAGGGCGGTGGGACCGTCCGGCGGTGGCGCTCGGCATAGCGTCGATCTAGAAGGAACAGCACGTCGGTGACGGCGGTTGTTTTGGGAGGACTCGGCCGGAACGGCCGAGCAGAGAGGCAGAGGAGTCACCGTGGCGACGTTCGTCGACCGAGTGGTGCTACATGTCACCGCCGGTGATGGCGGCCACGGATGTGCTTCCGTGCACCGCGAGAAGTTCAAGCCGCTCGGCGGCCCCGACGGTGGTAACGGCGGGAAGGGCGGCGACGTCGTCCTGGTCGTCGACCCGAACGTGCACACGCTGCTCGACTTCCATTTCCACCCGCACGCCAAGGCCACCAACGGCCGGCCGGGCCAGGGTGGTAACCGCTACGGGGCGAACGGCACCGACCTGGAGCTGCGGGTCCCCGACGGCACTGTCGTCCACGGCAGCGACGGCGAGGTGCTCGCCGACCTGACCGGCGCGGGCACGCGTTTTGTGGTCGCCCAGGGCGGTCACGGCGGGCTGGGCAACGCGGCGCTGGCGACCGCGAAGCGCAAGGCGCCCGGCTTCGCGCTGCTCGGTGAGCCGGGCGAGGCCGAGGACGTCGTCCTCGAACTGAAGAGCATGGCCGACGTCGGGCTGGTCGGGTTCCCGAGCGCGGGCAAGTCGTCGCTGATCGCGGTGGTGTCCGCCGCGCGGCCGAAGATCGCCGACTACCCGTTCACGACGTTGGTCCCGAACTTGGGTGTGGTCACCGCCGGTGAGACGGTGTTCACGATGGCGGACGTGCCGGGCTTGATTCCCGGTGCGGCCACGGGACGCGGGCTCGGGCTGGAGTTCCTCCGGCACATCGAGCGGACGGCCGTGCTCGTGCACGTCGTCGACACCGCGACCGAGGAGCCCGGGCGCGACCCGGTCGCCGACATCGACGCGCTCGAGGCGGAGCTCGCGGCCTACGGCGGTCTCGAGGACCGGCCGCGGCTGGTGGTGCTGAACAAGGTCGACGTGCCGCACGGGCGGGACCTGGCCGAGATCATCCGGCCCGACCTGGACGCCCGCGGCTATCGAGTGTTCGAGGTCAGCACGGTGACCCGGGAGGGGCTCAAGCCGCTGCTGTTCGCGTTGGCGTCGATCGTCGAAGAGGACCGGGCACGCCGGGGCGCGCCGGATCCGACCCGCATCGTGCTGCGTCCGCCCGCGGTGGACGAGACGCCGTTCACGGTGTCCGAGGACGGCGAGGGCGGGTACGTGGTGCGCGGCGCGAAGCCGGAGCGCTGGATCAAGCAGACCGACTTCCAGAACGACGAGGCTGTGGGGTACCTGGCCGATCGGCTGGCCAAGCTCGGTGTCGAGGAGGCGCTTGCGGAGGCCGGTGCGCACGCCGGTGACGCGGTGACGATCGGCGGCGTGACGTTCGACTGGGAGCCGACGCTGGGCGGGGCGGCCGAGGTGCTGCTCACCCGCCGCGGCGAGGACCCGCGGCTGGCGCTCACGGATCGGGCCGGCGCGTCGGACCGGCTGCTCGCCCGGCGCCGGCGTCGCGGTCAGGACCCGGAGAAGGGCGGCGAGCGCGGAGCTTACGACTACGGCGACGACCTATGAGGTCGGCTATCGCCGATGCCCGCCGGATCGTCGTCAAGATCGGCTCGTCGTCGTTGACGCTGCGCAACAACGGTCTGGCGACCGACCGGATCGACGCGCTGGTGGACGTGCTCGCCGAACGGCAGAAGGCCGGGGCGCAGGTCGTGCTGGTGTCGTCCGGGGCGATCGCGGCCGGGATGGCGCCGCTCGGGTTGGCGCGGCGTCCGCGTGATCTGGCGACCCAGCAGGCCAGCGCGTCGGTCGGGCAGATGTTGCTGGTGGCGCGCTACGCGACGTCGTTCGAGCGGTACGGGCTGACCGTCGGCCAGGTGCTGCTCACCGCCGACGACGTGATCCGGCGGGCGCACTATCGGAACGCGAGCCGCAACTTCGAGCGGCTGCTGGAGCTGGGCGTCGTCCCGATCGTGAACGAGAACGACGCGGTGGCCACCGACGAGATCCGGTTCGGCGACAACGATCGGCTGGCCGCGCTGGTGGCGCATTTGCTGCGCGCCGACGCGCTGGTGCTGCTGTCGGATGTGGACGGTCTGTACTCCGGGGATCCGCGTCGGCCCGGTGCGCAGCTGGTGCCGTTCGTCAGTTCGGCTTCGGATCTCCTCGACGTCGTCGCGGGCTCCACTGGAGCCTCGGGCGTCGGTACCGGAGGCATGGCGAGCAAGGTCGCGGCCGCTCAGGTCGCGACGTCGGCGGGCGTACACGTGGTGCTGACGTCGGCGACCCACGCAGCCGGTGCACTGGTCGGCGAGGACGTCGGCACGTACTTCGCGCCGACCGGCCGGCGGCTGCCGACGCGCCTGCTGTGGCTGCGGCACGCGACGACGCCGCGCGGCCAGCTGCTGCTCGACGACGGGGCGGTGGAGGCCGTGGTCTCGCGGCGCGCGTCGCTGCTGTCGGCGGGGATCACCGGGGTCACCGGGGATTTTGTGGCCGGGGATCCGGTTGATCTGGTGTCTCCGGCCGGGGTTTCGGTGGCGCGCGGGCTGGTTGCCTACGACGCCGCGGAGCTGCCGCCGTTGCTCGGGAAGTCGACGCATGCGGTGGGGCCGAAGTATCGCCGGGAGGTCGTCCACCGGGACGATCTGGCGTTGCTCTGAATCTCTCTTGGGCGGCGCCGTAAGATTGTTGAACAATCTTAGGTGAGGAGCGCAGGATGACGACCGAGCAGGAGGTCCGCGCCGTAGCGGCCCGGTCCAAGGAAGCTGCTGCGGAGCTGGCGCCGCTGACGCGCGCGGAGAAGGACGCCGCGCTGCACGCGATGGCGGACGCCCTCGTCGCTGCGTCCTCGACGGTGCTGTCGGCGAACGAGCAGGATCTCGAGGCGGGCCGTGCGGCCGGGCTCTCGAGTGGCCTGCTCGACCGGCTCGCTCTGTCACCGGAGCGGATCGAGGGTATGGCCCAAGGGCTCCGCGACGTCGCGGCGCTGCCCGACCCGATCGGCGAGGTCGTCCGCGGCTACACGCTGCCGAACGGGCTCGAGGTGCGCCAGATCCGGGTGCCGCTCGGCGTCATCGGGATCATCTACGAGGCCAGGCCTAACGTCACGGTGGACGCCGCCGGGCTGTGCGTGAAGAGCGGAAACGCGGCGCTGCTGCGGGGCTCGGCGTCCGCGTACCACTCGAACACCGCGCTGGTCGCGGTGCTGTCCGAGGCGGCGGCGAAGGCGGGTCTGCCCGCGGACGCGATCCAGCTGGTGCCGGGGACCGACCGGGAGTCGGTGACGCACCTGATGCGGGCCCGAGGGCTGGTGGACGTGATCATTCCGCGCGGTGGTGCGGGGCTGATCAAGAACGTCGTGGAGAACTCGATCGTGCCGGTGATCGAGACCGGGGTGGGTAACTGCCACGTCTACGTGGACGCGGCGGCCGACCTGGAGATGGCGTCGTCGATCACGCTCAACTCGAAGCTGCACCGTCCTAGCGTGTGCAACGCGGCGGAGACGCTGCTGGTGCATTCGTCGGTGGCGAAGGCATTTCTCCCGTCGATAGCGGCCTCGCTGCACGCGTCCGGCGTGACCCTGCACGTGGACGCCGCTACTGCGGAGCTGGTTCCGGCGGGTCCGCTGACCGTGCCGGCGACCGATGCCGACTGGGAGACCGAGTACAACTCGCTGGATCTGGCGGTGCGGGTGGTCGACTCGGTGGACGAGGCGGTCGCACACATCCGCCGGTGGGGGAGCGGGCACACCGAGGCGATCGTCTCCTCGGACACCAGGGCGGTGCGGCGGTTCAGTTCGCGGCTGGACAGCGCGGCGGTGATGGTGAACGCGTCGACGCGGTTCACCGACGGCGGGGAGTTCGGGTTCGGGGCCGAGATCGGCATCTCGACGCAGAAGCTGCACGCCCGGGGGCCGATGGGGCTGCCGGAGATGACCAGCACGACGTATCTCGTCACCGGCGACGGTCACGTGCGCTGAGGCTTGCGTCCCGGCGCGGATTCACGCGAAACCGGCCTCTACGGGCTTCGTAGAGGCCGGTCTCGCGTGCATCGGCGCGGCGGTTCAACGACGTGAGGAGACTCGCAGAACGCGCGGCTCTTCGGGTACGTCACGGTCGGGATGCGAAGATTTCGGGATGAGCGAACGGCGTCCGCCAGCCCGGCGGGTCGGGGTCATGGGCGGCACGTTCGACCCGGTCCACCACGGTCACCTGGTCGCGGCGAGCGAGGTCGGCAGCCTGTTCGGCCTCGACGAGGTCGTGTTCGTCCCGACCGGTAACCCGTGGCAGAAGGACGACGCCACGGTGAGCGCCCCCGAGGACCGCTACCTGATGACCGTCATCGCGACGGCGTCCAACCCGCGCTTCTCGGTCAGCCGTGTCGACATCGACCGACCCGGCCCGACCTACACGATCGACACGCTGCGCGACCTTCGCCGGCTCTGGGGTCCGGACGTCGAGCTGTTCTTCATCACCGGCGCCGACGCGCTCTCGGCGATCCTCTCCTGGAAAGACGTCGACGAGCTGTTCGACCTGGCGCACTTCATCGGCGTGACCCGGCCCGGCTACACGCTGTCCGGCGCTCACCTCCCGGAGGACGCGGTGACGCTGGTCGACGTCCCGGCGATGGCGATCTCGTCGAGCGGGTGCCGGGACCGGGTCCGGGCGGGCCTGCCGGTCTGGTACCTGGTACCGGACGGGGTCGTCCAATACATCGAGAAGCGCCGCCTGTACCGACCGTGACGCGTTGATCTGCGGCGTCCACACCCGACTGAACGCATGTTTCGTCGGCCCTGTTCGGCGGGCACTGAGACGTCAAGCAGGCTCACAGGACATGGCGCAGGAAGGGCGTGCCGGAAATGGCGTACCGCAGCGGATACCGCTCGTCGACCAGCCGGGCGGTGATGGCGATCACGACGGCGCTCGTCGTGATGATCGTTCTCGGAATCGTATTCGTTCTGCTCAACGCGAACCAGGCGAACATGATCGTGGACTTCGTGCTCGACGTCGGCCGGTGGCTGACCAGGCCGTTCGCGAACCTGTTCCAGATGGACACGGTCGATCAGGCAGTCCTCGTCAACTGGGGGATCGCGGCGGTCGTCTACCTGTTCATCGGTTCGGCACTGGCGCGGCTCGCCCGCGGTTGAGCCGTATTCCCACGGGGCGTCCGGCTTTTGCCGGGCGCCCCTTTGGTTTCTCGATCGGGCTCGGTTCTCGATCCGGCGGGCAGAGTTTCAATTCTGTTACCTAGCGCGCCACGTTTCTGCCAGCAGAGTCCGTTTCGGTGGCAACGGGGTTGTTTTCATCGTTTCTCGCTTTGTGCTCTCGGCGGTCGATGGCGACCGGCACCGGCGATCCTGCGCGGAACGTGAGACGCTAGTAGTTCGGAATTGTCAGTTACAGGAAGGGGCCGCCGTGGCCGTCTCCGCCCGTGCGAACGAGCTGGCGCTCGCCGCCGCCCAAGCCGCCTCCGACAAGCTCGCGACCGACATCGTCGTTCTCGACGTCAGCGAGCAGCTCGTCATTACCGACGCGTTCGTCATCGCGTCGGCCCCGAACGAGCGTCAAGTGTCGGCGATCGTCGACGCGGTGGAGGAGCGGCTGCTCGGTCTGGGAGCCAAGCCGGTACGCCGGGAGGGCGAGCGCGAGGGGCGCTGGGTCCTGCTCGACTTCGTCGACATCGTGGTGCACGTGCAGCACGCCGAGGAGCGGTCGTTCTACGCCCTCGAGCGCCTGTGGAAGGACTGCCCGACGATCCCGTTCGTGGACGCCGCGCTGGCCACCGGTGGCGACACCGGTAACTCGCAGTGACCGCGCGTCGCGTCCTGATCTGGCGGCACGGGCGGACCGAGTGGAACGCCGCCGGCCGGATCCAGGGGCAGACCGACGTCCCGCTCGACGAGATCGGCGTCCAGCAGGCGATCCAGGCGGCACCGCTGCTCGCGGCCGAGGGTCCGGACGCGATCGTCAGCAGTGACCTCCAGCGGGCCAAGCGCACCGCCGACGCGTTGGCGGCCGTGACCGGTCTCCCGGTCAGCGTCGACGCCCGGCTGCGAGAGACCGGCTTCGGGCCCTGGCAGGGCCTGTCCCACACTGAGCTGGCCGAGCGGTGGCCGGACGAGTACGCGGTGTGGAAGCGGGGTGAGACGCCCGAGCTTCCCGGGATCGAGCGGCCGGCCGACGTCATCGCCCGGATGCGGGAGGCGCTGACCGACGCGCTCGGCGCGGTCGAGGGGACGCTCGTCGTGGTGTGCCACGGTGGTGCGGCTCGGCGTGCGGTGCAGGCGCTCACCGGTTGGTCGGACGAGGTGGCCGCGCAACTGGCGGCGCTGGGCAACTGCCGCTGGTCTGAGCTGCGGCACTCCACGACGCGCGGCTGGCGTCTGCACGCGCACAACGTCGGTCCGCTGAGCGGTGCGGCCGCGAACGACGAGCCGTCCACGGCCGCCGACGCCGAGCCGGCCGCCGAGGAGGAGCTGACCTCGTCACCGCGGAGTTGAACCCCCAGGTCTGAGCGGGGGTTAGTGTTCGCGCATGGCTCGCCGCGTTGCCGTCGTCACCGATTCCACGTCCGACATCCCGCGCGAGCTGGTGGCCCGGTACGAGCTGACCGTGGTCCCGACCTACGTCACGATCGGTGAGGCCACCGGCCGGGAAGGGCTCGACATCAGCTCGGCCGACGTCGCGGTCGCGCTGCGGCAGGGCCGGGTACCGGTGACGACGTCCAGGGCGACGCCGCACTCGTTGGGCGAGGCATATCGGGAGGCGTTCGCCGGTGGTGTCGACGCGGTGGTGTCGATCCACCTCTCGGCGACGCTCTCCGGGACGTACGAGGCCGCGTTGCTGGCGGCGGCGTCCAGCGCGGGCCCGGTGACCGTGGTCGACTCCCGCTCGATCGCGATGGGCCTCGGCGCCGCGGTGCTCGAGGCGGCGAGCGTCGCGCAGGACGGTGGTTCGGCCGAGGAGGTCCGGGACGCCGCGCTCGACGCGGTCGACCGGACCACGCTGCTGTTCTACGTGGACACGCTGGAACACCTGCGGCGTGGCGGGCGGATCAGCGCGGCCGCCGCGTTGATCGGGACGACGCTGTCGGTGAAGCCGATCCTGCGGCTGGAGGACGGGCAGATCGTCGTCGCGGAGCGGGTCCGGACCGCGCAGCGCGCGCTGGCGAAGCTCGAGGAGATGGCGGTCCTCGCCGCGGGCTCGGACGGGGTGGATCTGACGGTGCAGCACCTGGCCGCCCAGGAGCGTGCGGACGCTCTGCGCGAGCGGTTGTTCGTCCGGGTGCCACGGATCGGGCGGATGCTGACCGGTGAGGTGGGGCCGACCGTCGGTGCGCACGTCGGACCGGGGCTGGTGGGTGTGGCGGTGACGCGGCACCGGTAGCACATCCGGGCCGGTGGAGGAGGTTTTCCACCGACGGGCGAGTTGTCCACAGCGCGCGTCGTCGCCGGTGGGGTGGGGCGGTCGGGGCGCTTACGGTCGGCCGGCATGGAACGCCGACAGGTAACCGACGCCGCTCTGATCGCCCGGTCACGGGTGGCCGCGCTGTCACGTACCGGGCCGGACGTGCTGGATTCGCCGCTCGGTCCGAGCCGCCGTGGGGTGATCGTGCTCGCGACGGTCGCGGTGCTGGTCGCGCTGATCGCCGGGGTTGCGGCCTGGCGCGCCCGTCCGGATACCGAACCGGTGGTGACCGCGTCGATCGTCGACGCGCCGTCTGCCGTCTCCTCGTCGGCGGAGGCCCCGGCCGAGGCGGTGGTCGCGGTGAGTGGGCGGGTGCGCCGTCCCGGGCTGGTGCGGCTCCCTGCCGGTTCCCGGGTCGCGGACGCGGTGGAGGCGGCCGGTGGCGCGCTGCCGGGTGCGGACCTCGGAACGCTCAACCTGGCGCGCAAGGTGGTGGACGGGGAGTTGATCGCGGTCGGGGTCCCGGCGCCGGCCGGTGCGGCTCCGGGCGCTGGGCCGTCGAGCGGTACGGACGCGCCGCTCGATCTGAACCTCGCCACCGCCGAGCAGTTCGACGCGTTGCCCGGGGTCGGCCCGGTGCTCGCCGAGCGGATCGTGGAGTACCGCACCGAGCACGGCGGTTTCCGGTCGGTGGACCAGCTGCGCGAGGTCGAGGGGATCGGCGACACGCGGTTCGAGAAGCTCCGTGAGCTGGTGCGGGTGTGAGGTCGGGTGAGCGGCGCGCGCCCGGCGGCGCCCCGGCTCCCGGCGGCGCCCCGGCTCCCGGCGGCGCCGCTCAGGTCGCCGCTCCGGCGGCCGCGCCGAGCCGCGAGGCAGCGGCGGGCGCGGGGCGGCCGCCGGTGGACTTACGGCTGGCGGGGGTGGCGCTCGGGGCGTGGATCACCGTGTGGTGGTGCCTGGGCCACGGGCCCGGCGCAGCGGCCTGGGCGGCCGCAGGCGCGGCCCTGGTGGCGGCCATCGCCGCCGCGACCGGCACAACCCTCCTCCGCGCCGCCGATGCGGCCGCGCGCGCGGGTGGCGCGACCGTGAGTGCGGCCGGCGTCGCCGTGCGCGCGGGCCGCGCCGCGCCCGTGAGGGGCGGGCCGGGCGCGCGAGGGCGGGTGGCGCGACCCGCGTGGGGCCGCGCGGTGGGCGTGGGCGGCGCGTCGGGCGCGCGAGGGCGGGTGGCGCGACCCGTGTGGGGCCGCGCGGTGGGCGTGGGTGGGTTGGGGCAGGGGCGGGGGATTTGGGTGGGTGGGCTGGCGCTCGGGATCGCCGGGGTGGCGCTGGGCGCGGCCACCGGCGCCGTCGCTGCGCTCCCGCGGCTCGTGGAACGGGACACCGGGCCGCTCGCCCGTGCGGTGGTGCGATCGGGAACGGTCAGCGTCCGGCTGGTCGTGCGGGATGATCCGCGCCCGTCCGCCGTCCGGCGCGGTGGGGTTCCGCTCTGGGTCGTCCCGGCGTCGGTGGAGGAGCTCACCGCCGACGGCGTCCGCCACGCGACCGGCGGCCGGATCCTCGTCCTCGGACGCGACGCCGGGTGGGAAGGGCTGCTCCCGGGCCAGGCCGTCGCCGTCGGCGGACGCCTGCTCGCGCCCCAGCGGCGGGACCTCACGGCCGCGGTGCTCTCGACCACGGAAGCGCCGCAGCGGCTCGGCGAGCCACCCTGGCTGCAGCGCGCCGCTGGCGACCTGCGCGAAGGGCTCCGGGACGCCTGCGCACCGCTCCCCGACAAACCCGGTGGCCTGCTGCCCGGTCTCGTCGTCGGTGACACGTCCGAGCTCGACCCCGGCGTCGAGGAAGCGTTCCGGCAGACCGGGATGACGCACCTGACCGCGGTGTCCGGCGCGAACCTGGCGATCATGGCCGGGCTGGTGCTGGTCACCCTCCGCGGAGTGCGCGTAAGCCCGGGCTGGTCGGCGGCCCTCGCCGCGGTCGCGGTCGCGGGGTTCGTCGTGCTGGCACGCCCCTCGCCGAGCGTCGTCCGGGCGGCGGCGATGTGCGGACTCGGACTGCTGGCGCTCGCGCTGGGGCGACCCCGCGCCGCGGTTCCCGCGCTCTGCGTCTCGGTGGTGGCCCTGGTCCTCGGCGACCCGGCGTTGGCCGCGGCGCCCGGCTTCGCGCTCTCGGTGGCCGCCACGGCCGGGCTGCTGCTCCTCGCGCCGGTCTGGTCCGCCGCGATGCAGCGCCGACACGTACCCGTGCCCGCCGCGGACGCGCTGGCCGTGCCCGCCGCAGCCCAGGCCGCCTGCGCGCCGCTGCTCGCGGCGTTGACCGGGACGGTCAGCTTGACCGCGATCCCGGCGAACCTCCTCGCGGCACCCGCGGTCGCCCCGGCCACCGTGCTCGGGCTACTCGCGGCGGTGGCCGCGCCGGTCGCGGAGCCGGTCGCGATCGGGATGGCCTGGCTGGGACAGTGGCCGGCCCGGTGGCTCGTCGTGGTCGCGGAGCGGGGCGCCACCGTGCCCGACGGCCTGGTGCCGTGGCCGGACGGCGCATTCGGCGGCTGGGCGCTCGCGGCACTACTCGCCGGGGGTGCGTTCCTGGCTCGGTGGCGGTTACCGCGCCGGCTCCTCGCGGTGGTGACCGCCGCCGTGGTCGTCGCGGTCCTGCCGATCCGGGTGGTGGCGCCCGGCTGGCCACCGCCGGGCTGGGCACTGGTGGCATGCGACGTCGGGCAGGGCGACGCCGTGGTCCTCCGCGCCGGTGCGGGCTCCGCGGTGGTCGTCGACGTCGGCCCCGACCCCGCACCGGTCGACGGGTGCCTCCGGCGGCTCGGGATCCACCAGGTGCCGCTGCTGGTGCTGAGCCACCTGCACCTGGACCACATCGGTGGCCTCGACGGGGCGCTACGAGGCCGGACGGTCGGTGTGATCGCGCTCGGCCCGTACGCGGAACCGGCGGAGGGCGCTGCGGCGGTGACCCGATCGGCCCGCCGGCATGGCGTCCGCATCGTGCAGTTGACGGCAGGGCGGGAGCTGATCGCGGGAGCCGTCGCACTACGGGTGCTCGGGCCGCTGCGGGTGCTGCGGGGGACCCGCAGCGATCCGAACAACAACAGCCTGATCCTCCGCGCGGACGTGGCGTCGGTCTCGGTGCTGCTCCCCGGCGACGCCGAGCACGACGCCGAGCGGGCGCTGCTGGACGCGGGTGTGCCGCTGGCGGTGGACGTGCTGAAGGTGCCGCACCACGGCTCGGCGTGGTCGGAGCACGCGTTCCTGGACGCCGCCGCAGCCCGGGTGGCGGTGATCCCGGTGGGCGCCGACAACGAGTACGGGCATCCCGACCCCGGCGTTCTCGCGTACCTGGCGCGGCGGGGCGCGCGGGTGCTGCGGACCGACCAGAGCGGCGACCTGGCGGTCGTGGCGCACCGGGACGGGTCGCTGTCCACCGCCGCCCGGCCACCTTGACCTCGTTTCCGGGGGCGTACCACGCCTGGGGAAAAGCGGCTCGCCACCTGGGTTGATGCACCGATAACCCCGTAAAGCGCGTACGCGGGACCGCAACCTTCCGCGCACCGTGCAACGATGTGCGACATGCCTGGCTCGGCTGCCTCTTCGCCCCCGGCCACACTCGCGCCGCTCCACCTCGTCCTCGGAGACGAGAGCTTCCTCGCGGGCCGTGTGGTCGCCGACGTGATCGCCGCCGCACGCGCGGCCGACCCGGAGTGCGACGTCCGCGAACTGGATCTCTCCCAGCTCACCCCCGGTGCGCTGCCGGAGCTGTTCAGCCCGTCCCTGTTCGCCGAGGCGCGGGTGCTCGTCGCCCGCGACGCCCACACCGCGGGCAAAGACCTGGCAGCCGCGCTGCTCAAGCACGGCACCGCACTCGCCAAGGACCCCAGCAGCGGCATCGTGCTGGTCGTCACCCACCTCGGGCAGGCACGCGGTAAGGCGCTGAGCGACGGGCTGAAGAAGGCGGGCGCGGTCACCACCAGCGTCGCGAAGCTCACCAAGCAGCGCGACAAGGTCACGTTCGTGCGCGACGAGATCCGGCGGGCGGGCGGTAAGGCGAGCGAGGAGGTCGCCTCGCTCATCCTCGACGCGGTCGGCTCCGACCTGCGTGAGCTGGCCTCGGTGTGCAGCCAGCTGGTCGCGGACACCGGCGGGCGCGTCGACGCGGAGGCGGTGCGGCAGTACCACCGCGGGCGGGCGGACGTCAGCGGCTTCACGGTCGCCGACGCGGTGATGGTCGGCGACACCGCCGGTGCGCTCGAGGCCCTGCGGTGGGCGCTGACGATCGGCGTCGACCCGGTACCGATCGCGGACGCGCTGGCGGACGGCGTCCGGAGCGTCGCCAGGGTCGCCGGTGCGCGGGGGAGCGGGTACCAGCTCGCGAGCACGCTGGGCATGCCGCCGTGGAAGGTCGAGCGCGCGCAGCGGCAGGGCCGCGGGTGGTCGCAGGCCGGGCTGGCGGCTGCTGCCCGGGCGGCGGCCGTCGCCAACGCCGACGTCAAGGGTGGCGCCGACGATCGGAACTACGCGCTGGAACGGGCGGTGCTCGCGATCGTCTCCGCCAGGGAAGTCCGGTGACGGCGCGGTTACTCGCGGCGCTCCGGGAGCGGTCGGATCCGGCGGTGCGGGACGCGGCGCGCCCGCTCTACGCGCGGGTGCTGCGGCTGCGGCACCTGGAGCCGGGCAAGTTGCTCTGCGCGCTGTACTTCGAGGGCTCGATCGTCCTGGCGATGCTGCTGGCGTTCGCCGACCTGGTGAGCTGGTGGGGTGTGCTGGCGACGCCGGCGACGGTCGCGGCGATGGTGAAGCTGAACGACGTCGTCGCCGGGCGGCTGCCGGACCCGCACGCGGCCCGGCGTCCCCGGTCCCGGAACGACGCGGCGATCTCCGGTAACGCCGCGCTCGACGAGGAGCCCGACACCGCCGTCCTCGGGATCGTGCACGTGCGGCCGCCCCGCCCGCCCGAATAGAGCCGCCCGCCCGAATAGAGCCGAAACGACGAAGGCACCGTCCCCCGGAGGGGCGGTGCCTTCGTGGTGCGCGTCAGAGCGTCAGAGCGACTCGGCCCGCTTCGCCATGGCCGACTTCTTGTTCGCGGCCTGGTTCTGGTGGATGACGCCCTTGCTGGTGGCCTTGTCGAGCGCACGGGACGCGTTGCGCAGCTCGGTGAGAGCCGTCTCACGGTCACCGGCGTCGGCCGCCGTCCGGAACTTCCGGATCGCCGTCTTGAGCGACGACTTGACGGCCTTGTTGCGCAGGCGCGCCTTCTCGTTGGTCTTGATGCGCTTGATCTGGGACTTGATGTTCGCCACGCGTAAGCCTCGGGTTTGGTCGTGTTGTGCTGGCAAGTTCGAACGATGGCGGGGGTGCTCGAGACTCTCGTCGAGGGCCTCGTCGAGCAGCGCACATCGCGCGCCCGCCGCGCGAAAACCCAGGTTACCAGCTCCCACGCGATCCCATCAAAACGCCCGAGCCGCGCCGACGCGGTGTCAAATCCCCGGGGCTATCACGACCAGGATTTGCCACCGCTCAGCGCGCGCCACCGCGCGGCGCCCGCGCGCCCCCGCGCGGCCACCGCGCGGCCACCGCGCGCCACCCCAGGGGCGGGGGACACCGCCGCGAGACGGGCACCGTGGGCGCGTGGGAGAATTGGGGGAACGTCGCCCCGCGACCGGTGCACACGGCGGCCCGAACGCCGCGCACCACTCACGTCTCCAGAGGAAGAGAGGGACACCCGCGTGCCCCCGACGCCGCGCCCGGGATCGACAGACCCGAGCCTGATCCGCAACTTCTGCATCATCGCGCACATCGACCACGGCAAGTCGACGCTGGCCGACCGCATGCTGCAGAAGACCGGCGTGGTCAACGAGCGGCAGATGCGCGCCCAGTACCTCGACCGGATGGACATCGAGCGCGAGCGCGGCATCACGATCAAGTCGCAGGCCGTCCGTCTCCCGTGGGAAGCCCAGGGCCAGACCCACATCCTGAACATGATCGACACCCCGGGGCACGTCGACTTCACGTACGAGGTGTCCCGGAGCCTCGCTGCCTGCGAAGGCGCCGTCCTCCTCGTCGACGCCGCCCAGGGCATCGAGGCGCAGACGCTCGCGAACCTCTACCTGGCGCTCGAGAACGACCTGCACATCATCCCGGTGCTCAACAAGATCGACCTGCCCGCCGCCCAGCCCGAGAAGTACGCCGAGGAACTCGCGAAGCTGATCGGCTGCGAGCCCGAAGACTGCCTCAAGGTCTCCGGCAAGACCGGCGAGGGCGTCGAGCACCTGCTCAACGAGATCGTCCGCCAGTTCCCCCCGCCGACCGGCAACGCGGACGCCCCTGCCCGGGCGATGATCTTCGACTCGGTCTACGACACCTACCGCGGCGTCGTCACCTATATCCGGGTCATCGACGGCCAGCTCAACGCCCGCGAGCGCATCAAGATGATGTCCACCGCGGCCACCCACGAGCTGCTCGAACTCGGCGTCATCTCGCCCGAGCCGGTGCCGTCCGACGCGCTCGGCGTCGGCGAGGTGGGCTACCTGATCACCGGGGTGAAGGACGTCCGTCAGTCCAAGGTCGGTGACACGGTCACCAACAACGCGAAGCCGGCCCAGCAGAGCCTCCCCGGCTACGCCGAAGCCAAGCCGATGGTGTTCTCCGGCCTCTACCCGATCGACGGCTCGGACTACCCGATCCTCCGCGAGGCGCTCGACAAGCTCCAGCTCAACGACGCCGCACTCGCCTACGAGCCGGAGACCTCCGCCGCGCTCGGGTTCGGCTTCCGCGTCGGCTTCCTCGGCCTGCTGCACCTGGAGATCATCCGGGAGCGGCTGGAGCGCGAGTTCGGCCTCGACCTGATCGCGACCGCGCCGAACGTCGTCTACCGCGTGATCATGGAAGACAAGACCGAGCACATCGTCACGAACCCGAGCGAATTCCCGCACGGGAAGATCGACGAGGTGTACGAGCCGATCGTCCGCGCCACCGTCCTGGCGCCCAGCGACTTCATCGGCGCGATCATGGAACTCTGCCAGTCCCGCCGCGGCGTCCTCCAGGGCATGGACTACCTCTCCGAAGACCGCGTCGAGCTGCGCTACACGCTCCCGCTCGCCGAGATCATCTTCGACTTCTTCGACCAGCTGAAGTCCCGCACCAAGGGTTACGCGAGCCTCGACTACGAGCCCATCGGCGAGCAGACCGCCGCGCTCGTGAAGGTCGACATCCTGCTCCAGGGCGAGCAGGTCGACGCGTTCAGCGCGATCGTGCACAAGGACAAGGCCTACAACTACGGCACGACGATGGCCCAGAAGCTCCGCGAGCTGATCCCGCGGCAGCAGTTCGAGGTGCCGATCCAGGCCGCGATCGGTTCCCGGGTCATCGCCCGCGAGAACATCCGCGCGATCCGCAAGGACGTCCTCGCGAAGTGCTACGGCGGTGACATCTCCCGGAAGCGCAAGCTCCTCGAGAAGCAAAAAGAGGGCAAGAAGCGGATGAAGATGGTCGGCCGCGTCGAGGTCCCTCAGGAGGCGTTCATCGCTGCGCTCTCCACCGGAGAAGGCCCCAAAGACAAAGCCAAATAAACCTCTTTACGCCCCCACCGCGCCGCCGGGAGCTCATCCAGCTCCACCGCACGGGCGCACCACCGTCAGCGCACACACCGCCCGGGGTCACCCGGCTGCGGGGCGGTGCAGGAGGGACCACGCGGGGAGCACGGTCGCGCCGAGCGCCAGCGCCAGACACACCAGCGCCGACACCCCGATCGAGCCCCACGGCACCACCGGAGCGGCGTCCTCGACCGAGCGCCCCAGCGCGTTGGCAAGACCGAGCAGACTGAACACCGTCGCGGCGACGGCCATCCCGACCCCGACCAGCACCACCAGCACCGCCTCGCCGGCCACCACCCGGACGCCCTGGCGCGGCGTCGCACCGGACAGCCGCAGCAGCGCCAGCTCCTGCCGCCGGTCGAACGTCGCCATCAGCAGCGTGTTCACGATCGCCAGCCCGGTGTAGAGCAGCGCGACGCCCAGCAACGCGATCAGCGCCAGCTGGTTCCCCTCGTTCGCCTCCGCGCTCCGGGCGTCGGCGTACGCGACCCGATCGATCACGTCCACACCGAGCCCGCCGACGGCCGCGCGGACGGCGTCGGGGGACGAACCCCGGACGTACACGGCGGGTGCCAGCGCCGCCGGATCGTGCGCGCGGACCGTGTCGATCGGCAGGAGCACGCTGGTCGATTGGAGCGAGGACACCACCGCGGCCACCCGCAGCCGTTCGGTCGCCCCGTCGGCGAACGTCACCGCGACCGTGTCACCGACGCCCAAACCGGTGGCGTCCGGCACGGTGATCGTGCCGGGGCGGAGGTCGGCCAGTGACCCGGCGACGACCGCGGGGTTCAGCGTGCGGCGCAGCGTCGTCGGGTCGACGCCGAGCGCGTCACCGGTGATCCCGTGACCGAGGCGGCCGGCCCCGTCCGGCTCGGCAGGTGCGACCTCCCACACCGTGGTCGCCAGCGGGGCGGACACGACGGCGTCGGGCGCAGCAGCGGCCACCGCGGCCGGCACCCCCGCATCCACGCCGGATCCGGACGCCGCGACCACGACGGCGTCGGCGGTCAGCCGGGCGCGCAGGTCGGCGTCGGTGGCGTGGGCCAGGGTCGCGATCGCGCCGATCATCGAACCGGCCACCCCGACCGTGACCAGCACCGGCGCGGCCGTGGACGCGACCCGGCGCACCGCGGTCAGCGCGCCCTGGCGCACCAGCAGCGGCTCGGCTCCGCGCGATGCCGCCAGCGGCCAGCTGACCAGCCGGATCACCGGCGGCAGCAGCACCGGCGCCAGCAGCGCGAACGCGACCACGAACAGCTCGCCGACGAAGACCGTCAGCGCGATCGCGCCCTCCTCCTCGACGTACCCGGCGACCACGATCATCGCCACCGCGCCGGCGAGGAACAGCAGCCCCCAGAACCAACGGCCCAACGTCATCGGACGACGCTCGACGCCCGCCTCCCGCATGGCCTCCACCGGCGACACGCGTCCGGCGCGGCGGGCAGCGGTCCAGGACCCGAGCAGCGCGACCACCAGCCCGATGCCGAACCCGAGCGTCAGCGGCCAGAACCGGGCCTCCGGTGCGAACGACGACGGCACCAGCTCGGCCCGCTCCAGCCCCCACGCGTAGGCGCTCATGAGCGGGATGCCCAGCAGCGACCCGCCCGCGGCGGCGGCACCGCCGGCCAGCAGCGCCTCCAGGTAGACCATTCGCCGTACCTGCCGGGGGAACGCGCCGACGAGACGCAGCAGCGCGAACTCCCGCCGACGCTGCGAGACCGCGAACGCGAACGTCGAGGCCACCACGAAGATCGCGACAAATCCGGCCAGCCCGGCGGAGATGCCGAGCAGCGCGGTTGCGTCGTCGAGCTGCACACGGTCCGGGTTCGGCTCGGCCAGCCGCCGATCGTCGCCGGTACGGACCACGACGGACGGTCCCACCGCCTTCCGGATGGCCGCTGCCAGAGCGTCCACCGGGGCGTTCGAGACGAGAAGGCCGACGGCGCGCACCGTTCCCCACCGGGCCGCATCGCGGTCGGAAACGTAGAAACCGGGCCGATCGAGGACACCGGAGACGCGCAGCCGGTGCTCGCCGTCCGCCGCCCGTAGCCGCACCACCGCACCGGGGGCCAGACCCGACGACCGTCCGACCACCACCTCACCCTCGGCGGGCGCAGTACCACCCACCAGCGACGCCCCGGCCAGCCGCACGCTCGACCAGCCGCGCCCCTCGACCGGGCCCCGGTCCAGCTGCGCCGGGAACACGACGTCCGGGATCGCGGCCGTCACCCCGGGGACGGCAGCCAACCGCGGCGCCAGCCCGGGCGGCGGCGGGGGCTGGTCGGCGAGCTGGTCGTCGGACATCCGGGCGCCCTGCACGACGATCGGCGCCGCCGCGTACCGGGTGAGCGCGGTGTCGAGGCCGTCCCGCTCGCCGACCGCGGCCAGCAGCGACGCGGCGCCGCTGATCAGCGCCGCGCCGAGCGCGACCGCGACCATCGTGCCGAGCAGCCCGGCCCAGCGGCTCCGTAGCGTGTCCAGCGCGAGCATCAGGACTCCAGATGTGCGAGGCGGGCCGCGACCGCGTCGGCAGTGGGGTCGGCGAGCTGACCGACGACACGACCGTCGGCGAGGAACACGACCCGGTGGGCGTAGGAGGCGGCGATCGGGTCGTGCGTGACCATCACGATCGTCTGACGCTCCCGGTCGACCAGCCCGCGGAGCAGCGTCAGCACCTCGCGCGAGGTGGTGCTGTCCAGCGCGCCGGTCGGCTCGTCGGCGAAGAGCACCGCCGGGCGGCTGATCAGCGCACGGGCGATCGCCACCCGCTGCTGCTGCCCGCCGGACAGCTCGGTCGGGCGGTGCTTGGCGCGGTCGGCGAGCCCGACGGCGGCCAGCGCGTCCCGGATCTGAGCACCGGACGGGCGGCGGCGCGCCAACCGCAGCGGCAGCTCGACGTTCTGCGCGGCGGTCAGCGACGGCAGCAGGTTGAACGACTGGAACACGAAGCCGATCCGGTCGCGGCGCAGCAGCGTCCGCTGGGTCTCGTTGAGCTTGGTGACGGTGACGCCCGCGACCTCGACCGTGCCCTCGGTGGGGGAGTCGAGCCCGGCCGCGCACTGCAGCAGCGTCGATTTCCCGGAACCGGACGGGCCCATGACCGCGGTGAACGTCCCCGCGGGGAACACGATCGTGACGCCGTCGAGCGCGGTGACCCGCTGGCTCCGGGTGCGGTAGATCTTCCGGACGCCATGGAGCGCGGCGGCGACCGCGGTGGTCTGGTCGGTGGCGAGCATGCTCCGAGCCAACCGCGATGCGGGCCGCCGATCACCACAGCCCACCGGAGGCTTCGTGGTAGAGCCAGCTCCACCACTCCACAATGGGCGGTGCGCGAACTGTCGTACGGGTGCCCTAGCGTGCTGCGCATGGCACTCGATTTGATCTCTCTGTTGCCCGAGCCGTGGCAGGCCGCGCTGACGCCCTTCCTCGACCGGGAGCGGGTCGCGGCGCTCGGCGAGTTCGTCGAGCGCGAATACGCCGACCAGACCGTGTACCCGCCGGTCGACGACCTGTTCGCGGCCTACCGGCTCTGCGCGCCCGAGCAGGTGCGAGTGCTGCTGCTCGGGCAGGACCCGTACCACGGTCCGGGGCAGGCGCACGGGCTGTGCTTCAGCGTCCGGGCGGGCACGCGGGTGCCGCCGTCGCTGCGCAACGTGTTCAAGGAGATGGCGGCCGACGTCGGCAGCGCGATGCCCACCAGCGGCGAGCTGACCGGGTGGGGCGAGCAGGGCGTGCTGCTGCTCAACGCGGTGCTCACCGTGCGCGGCGGCAAGCCCGGCTCGCACGCCAACAAGGGGTGGGAAGAGTTCACCGACGCGACGATCCGGGCGGTGAACGCGTTCGACCACCGGGTGGTGTACCTGCTGTGGGGCAGCTACGCCCGGAAGAAGGCCGCGCTGGTCACCAACCCGAACCACGTGGTCCTGGAAGCCGGGCACCCGAGCCCGATGAACCCGAAGGGCTTCCTGGGCACCCGCCCGTTCAGCGCGACGAACAAGGCACTGACCGACGCCGGCCTGCCGGAGATCCAGTGGGATCTGACGACGGTTTAGGAGGCTCGACCGGGAGTAGTAGGCCCAGCTCTACCGACACCGGGCAGGGCGGCACCTACCGTCGGTGACATGACCAGCAGCAGCCCCACCCTGGCCGTGGCCGCGCCACCGGGACGGACATCGCAGTTCGGCCGGGGTGAACGCCCCCGGACGGCGTGGCAGGCGCTGACCCGCCCGCCGGGGCGGTTCCTGCTGTCGTCGTGGCCGTGGCGAGGGTTCGTCTACCTGGTGTCCGGCAGCGCGCTCGGCCTGGTCGTCGCAGTCGGGCTGTTCGTGGTCGTGGTGACCGGTGCGGTGCTCGCGCTGTTCATGTTCGGGCTGCTCATCCTGGCGGTCGTCCCGCTCGTCGGCCTGGTCGTGGCGCCGATCGAACGGTGGCGGCTCCGGCTGGTCGACGAGGTGCCGATCGTCGATCCGCACCACCCGCCGCCGCGGCCGGGCCCCTGGGCGTGGTTCACCCACCGGTACCGCGAGGCGGCCACCTGGCGCGATCTGGCCGCCACACTGCTGCTCACGGTGCTCGGCATCGCAGACATGATCGGGCTGTCGATCGCTGTCACGCTCGTGGGTGTTCTGCTCACGGCACCGTTGATCGTCCTCGCGGGCCAGTCGGAGGGCAGCGGGACGATCCAGATGGGGCCCGACTGGGAGATCGAGACCGCCACCGAGGCTCTCCTGCTGGTCCCCGTCGGGCTGGTCCTCCTCGTCGTGTTCGCCTACGCGGTCACGGCCTGGGCGGCCGGGCGGGCACAGCTCACCCGGTTGCTGCTGGCCGGCCGGGATGCCGAGCCGGGCGAGCGGGTCGTGGCACTGACCCGCTCGCGTGCCCGGCTGGTGGACGCGTTCCAGGCCGAGCGCCGCCGGATCGAGCGTGACCTGCACGACGGCGCCCAGCAGCGGCTGGTCGCGCTCACCGTGGAGCTCGGGCTGGCTCGCCTCGACCTGCCCGCGGACTCGGACGCGGGGCGGCGGGTGGCGTCCGCGCACGACCAGGCCAAGCTGGCGCTCGGCGAGCTACGCGAGCTGATCCGCGGCGTGCACCCGCAGCTGCTCACCGACCGCGGCCTCGCGCCGGCGGTGGCCGATGTGGCCAGTCGGACGTCGGTGCCGGTGACCGTGGAGATCGTCACGCCGCGCCGGCTCCCGCGCGAGATCGAGGCGGCTGCGTACTTCGTCGTCACCGAGGCGCTGACCAACGTCGACCGGCACAGCGGCGCAGCCAGCGCCATCGTGCGCGGCCGGATCGACGACGGGCGGCTGATCGTCGAGGTGATCGACGACGGCGTCGGCGGTGCGGACGCCGCACGGGGCACCGGGCTGGTCGGGCTCGCTGACCGGGTTTCGGTGGTGGACGGGGTCCTCACGCTGGTGAGCCCGATCGGTGGCCCTACGCTGCTGCGGGTGGAGATTCCCTGCTGATGGGTCGCCGTACATGAGCACCGTGCTCCGGATCGTCCTGGCCGAAGACAGCGTGCTGCTGCGCGAAGGGCTGGTCGCGCTGCTCACCCGGTACGGCCACGAGGTCGTCGCCGCGGTCGGTGACGCACCGGCGCTCGACGCGGCGGTCGAGGAGACGCAGCCGGACCTGGTCGTCACCGACGTCCGGATGCCACCGACCCACACCGACGACGGCCTGCGGGTCGCCGTCACGCTGCGCACCAGGCGTCCGACGCTGCCGGTGCTGGTGCTCAGCCAGTACGTCGAGCAGACGTACGCCGCCGAGCTGCTCGACACCGCGGACGGGGCAGGCGTGGGCTACCTGCTCAAGGACCGCGTCGGTGACGTCGACGACTTCGCCGATGCGGTGGCGCGGGTGGCGAGCGGTGGCACGGTGGTCGACCAGGAGGTCATCCGGCAGCTGCTGCGCCGACGCTCCGACCCGCTCGACCGGCTCACCGCGCGGGAGGCCGAGGTGCTCGCGCTGATGGCCGAGGGACGGTCGAACGCCGCGATCGCCCGGTCGCTGGTCGTCACCGAGGCGGCGGTCACCAAACACATCGGCAACATCCTCTCCAAGCTCGACCTGCCGCTGGACGCCGACGATCACCGTCGTGTGCTGGCCGTTCTCGCCTATCTCCGTAGGCTCGAAGCATGATCCTCCCCGCGGCAGGCGCCGTTCAGTCCGTCAACATCGGCGTCCTCCGGGTCGTCCCGTGGACCCAGAGCGTGGGCAGCACCGGCATCGACAAGCGTCCGGTCGACGGCCGGGTGCGGGCAGAGGGTGTCGGGCTGGTCGGCGACGTGATCGCCGACACGAAGAACCACGGTGGTTACGACCAGGCCGTCTACGCGTACGCCCGGGAGGACGCGGCCTGGTGGGCCGCCGAGCTCGACCGGGAACTGCCGTTCGGCGCGTTCGGCGAGAACCTCTCGACGACCGGCGTCGACTGCACCGGCGCGGTGATCGGCGAGCGCTGGGCGGTCGGGAGCACGGTGCTGGAGGTCAGCCGGCCGCGGATCCCGTGCCGGACGTTCGCCGGCTTCTGGGACGTGCCGGACCTGATCAAGCGGTTCACCCATCGGGCGGTGCCCGGCGCCTACCTGCGGATCATCGAGGAAGGCGAACTCGGGGCAGGCGACGAGGTCCGGGTGATCTCCCGGCCCGGCCACGGCGTGACGATCGGCGAGGTGTTCCGCGCGCTCACCGGCGAGCGCAGCCTGGCGCCGCGTCTCCTGGAAGCACCCGAGCTGCCGTCCGAGCTCCACGACCGGGCCCGCAAGTTCCTCGCCCCGGCTAGCTCGCGGCGGCCATCCTGACTTCGACGTAGGCCTCGCCGGGCGCGGACGTGTCGCGCTGCCACTTACCGCTGTCGGCGGTCCAGACGTCACCGGCGAACGCCACCCGCCGGACGCCGTACTCGTGTGCCTTCGCGACGAACCAGTGCGCGGACTGCCACCCCAGCCGCGACTTGCCGCCGCCGCCCACCGCGACTGTGAGGATCGGCACGTCGCCGTCGACGCTCGGGTTGACGGTCAGCTTGCCCAGGTCGGCGGCGAGTTCGGCGACCAGCGCTGTGGTCGCCTGCGGCCCGACCCGGTCCGGCGGACGCCGTAGCTGGCAGGTGACCGCGCCCGCTTCGTCGCCCAGCAGCGCGGCGGCCAGCGTCGACGCGTCGCCCTCCCACTTCTGGTACAGCTCGGGATGGGCGCTGCGCTGCACGGCCTGCGCGGCGTCGGTGAGTCGCATCTTCTGCCAGCCGGGCACCTTGACCAGGTGCTCGTAGAACTCACCGGCGGCATACCGGGGGTCCTGCAGCTGCTCGGGCGTGCCCCAACCCTGCGAGGGGCGCTGCTGGAACAGGCCGACCGAGTCACGGTCGCCGGTGGTGAGGTTGCGGAGCTTGGACTCCTGGAGTGCGGTGGCGAGCGCGATAGCGGCCGCCCGCTCGGGAAGATCGCGGCGCACGGCCGCCGCCACGATCGTCGCCGCGTGCGTCAGCTGGTCGGGGGCGAGCCGGACCACGTTGTCGGCGGCGTAGCTGCGGCAGGTGTCGGACAGGAACGGCACATGGAGTTTGGTGAGCCTCGACACGCTGATCACGGTCACCGCGGCCAGTGCTGCCAACACGACCGCGATCACGGCCGCTTTCCGCATCCGCCGTCCTCCGTCCCTGGAATCAGCCGTCGCCTAGGGAAACACCGTGTGTTTGTGAACGCTCGTGGGCGGGTACCGAAACACGCCCGGCACCGAGCCTACGACGTCCGCGTAAGCCTGCGGTGAGCAGGAAGACGCTCTCACTGCAAAACTCCTGACACACTGGAGAGATGGCTGGACCACCGCCCGACGGGCAACCCGCCCCGGACGACGGCCACCTCCCCGAGAGCGCGCTCGAACGACTCGGTGAGCGTGGCTTCGGGATCTACGTGCACGTGCCGTTCTGCGCCGCCCGCTGCGGATATTGCGACTTCAACACCTACACGCCGGGTGAGCTGGGCGGCGCGGGCCGCACCGACGCCGACAGCTGGCTGGACGCCGCGCTCGCTGAGATCGATCTGGCGGGCAGCGTGCTCGGTGCGGCGCCGCACGGTCTGCCCAGGGTGGACACGGTGTTCGTCGGCGGCGGCACCCCGACGTTGCTGCCCGCCGACCACCTCGCGCGGGTCCTCGGCCGGATCGACGACGTGTTCGGGCTCACCACCGGCGCCGAGGTGACCACCGAGGCGAACCCCGAATCGGTCGACCCTGCCTCGCTCGCCGCGCTGAAGGCCGCCGGGTTCACCCGGATCTCGCTGGGCATGCAGTCGGCGCGGTCGCACGTGCTGGCCGTCCTCGATCGGCGCCATACCCCGGGGCGGGCGGTACAGGCCGCGCAGGAGGCCCGCGCCGCCGGTTTCGCGCACGTCAACCTCGACCTGATCTACGGAACGCCGGGAGAGACGCACGAGGACTGGGCGGCCTCGCTGGAAGCCGTGACCGCGGCCGGGGTCGACCACGTCAGCGCCTACGCGCTGATCGTGGAGGACGGCACGCGGCTGGCCAGGCAGATCGCCCGCGGTGTGCTCCCCGCTCCGGACGACGACGTGCTCGCCGACCGGTACCTGATGGCGGACGCCGCTCTCTCGGCGACCGGGCTGCACTGGTACGAGGTGTCGAACTGGGCGTCCGACGACGCCGCGCGGTGCCGGCACAACGAGCTGTACTGGCGCAGCGGCGACTGGTGGGGCGTCGGTCCCGGGGCACACAGCCATGCGGGCGGCGTCCGCTGGTGGAACGTGCGCCACCCGGCGCGGTACGCCGACCGCCTGGCGGTCAAGGCCTCACCCGCGCAGGCCAGGGAGGTGCTGGAGCCGGAGGACCGGCGGGTCGAGGACGTGCTGCTCCGGCTCCGGCTGGCCGACGGCCTGCCGTTGACGGTGCTGGACGACGCCGGGCGCGCCGCCGCCGGGCAGGCGGCTGCCGACGGGCTGCTCGAGGAGGCGGCGCACCGCGAGGGCAGGGCGGTGCTGACGCTGCGCGGACGCCTGCTGGCCGACGCGGTGGTGCGGGCCCTGCTGCCGTGAGCGGCGGCTACTTGATCAGCCGGACCGACAACGGGTACCGGTAGAGTTCGTCGTTGGCGGCCTTGACGCCGGCGATGATGCCGAACACCACCGCGATCAGGAACGTCGCCAGCGGGAACACCCAGAGGATGATCGCGCCGAGCCCGAGCGTGATCGCGCTGCCGCAGAAGAAGATCGTCAGCGCGATGACGTTCGCGACCGCCCACGTGATGTGGAAGTTCAGCGCTTCGACTGAGTGGGCGCGGACGCTCGCGTTCGTGTTCCCTTTCGACGCGTACGCGATGAGCGGCGCCACCCACCCGGCGACCGTGCCGCCGATCGCCACACCGGCGACGCCGCCGAAGTGCGAAACGAGGTTCCAGGTCTTCGTGTCGTCGGCCGGCTTGGCGGTCGGGTAGGCGCCGTAACCGGCCTGCTGCCCGTACGGCGGCTGCTGTCCGTAAGGACCGGGCTGACCATACGGCGGCTGCTGTCCGTACGGTGCCTGCTGGCCATAGGGCGGCTGTCCGTAGCCGCCCTGGTGTCCGTAACCGCTGGGCTGCCCGTAGGGCTGTTCGTAACTGCCGGGAGGGCCGTAGTCGCCCGGTGCCCCGTACGCACCACCCGAGGTCGGCGCACCACCGGAGGAGGTCGGGTAGGACGGTCCGGACGTCGGGTACGAAGGCCCCGAACCGGGATACCCCGGACCGGATGCGGGTGGCGTGCTGAACGGCTCAGATCCGGAAAAACCGGGCGGCCGTGGAGCGGTGGGATCGGTCACGTCGGCAGCGTACGGCCGACGCCCCGGAGCGGCTGTCGGCGCTGTGACAGAAGTTCCCTGCTCATCCCCGGTGGGGTCGGATGCTGAACCAGTGACAGACGCCCCGCTCGAGTACCCGGTCTGACACGGCGATCGGGTTAGGCTTCGGGACGCTGATGGAGGCGGGCGAGCGAAGGTGGTCGGCGTGGCGGAGACGCGGTGGCTCAGCCCGGATGAGCAGCGCACGTGGCGTGCGTACATCGAAGCCAACCGGTTGCTGAACGAGGCGCTCGACCGCCAGCTGCAGCGTGACGCCGGTATGCCGCACACGTACTACGAGATCCTCGTCCGCCTCTCCGACGTCCCGGGCCACCGGCTGCGGATGAGCGAGCTGGCGCACTCGTCGCTGTCGTCCCGGAGCCGGTTGTCGCACGCCGTCTCCCGGCTGGAGGAGCGCGGCTGGGTCCGGCGCGAGAGCTGCCCGACCGACGGCCGCGGCGCGCTGGCCGTCCTCACCGACGAGGGGTTCGCGGTGCTCAAGGCCGCTGCCCCGGCCCACGTCGAGGAGGTGCGGAAGCGCCTGATCGACCGGCTCACCCCGGAGCAGGTGGCCCAGCTCGGCGAGATCGCGAGGACGATCTGCGAGGGCCTCACCGACACGGCAGCCGCCCGGGTGTGACGCCGTAACGACGTCGGTACGGCGGGTGATTTCGCCGTTCGGCGCGTGATTCTCCGCGCACGAAGGAAGCGGACCACCGTATCTGCCCCGTATGCTTGGCACTCTCATCAGCGGAGTGCCAAGATCGGGAGGTCCGCTCCGCGGAGCGGGATGGGTCGGGAGGTGACAGCGTGACGCTTGACGAGCGAAAGCTGGCCGTCCTCCGGGCGATCGTCCAGGACTACGTCAACACCGAGGAGCCGGTCGGCAGCAAGGCACTGGCCGAGCGCCACCAGCTGGGTGTGTCCCCGGCGACGATCCGCAACGATATGGCGGTGCTGGAGGAAGAGGGCTACATCGCCCAGCCGCACACCAGCGCCGGCCGGATTCCGACCGACAAGGGGTACCGGCTGTTCGTCGACCGGCTGGCCGGCGTGAAGCCGCTGTCGGTGGCCGAGCGGCGCGCGATCCACACGTTGCTCAACGGCGCGATCGACCTGGACGACGTCGTTGCGCGCACCGTGCGGTTGCTCGCGCAGCTGACCCGTCAGGTCGCGGTCGTGCAGTACCCCAGCCTGACCCGGAGCTCGGTCCGGCACATCGAGCTGGTCCAGCTCTCCGCGAACCGGCTGCTGCTGGTCCTGATCACCGACACCGGCCGGGTCGACCAGCGGACGGTCGAGTTCCCGGCGGGTATCGGCGACGACGACGTCAACGTGCTCCGGGCCACCGTGAACAGCGCGTTGGGAGGACAGCGTCTCTCCGACGCGCCGACGCGGGTGGAGGAGCTGCTCGACACGATCGCGCCCGCACTGCGTCCGGCGCTCACCACCGTCGCCAGCGTCCTGCTCGAGACGCTCGTCGAACGACGCGAGGAACGCGTCGTCCTGGCGGGCGCCGCCAACCTCACGCGCAGTACGGTGGACTTCCGGGGGTCGGTCTTCCCGATCCTGGAAGCGTTGGAGGAGCAGGTGGTGCTCCTCAAGCTCGTCGGCGAGGTCGAATCGCCGAGCATGTTGCGGGTCCGGATCGGCGACGAGAACCAGGTTGAGGAGTTGCGGGGCATTTCGGTGGTGACGACGGCCTACGGTGCTGGTGACACCGCGCTGGCTGGTCTCGGGGTGGTCGGTCCGACCCGGATGGACTATCCCGGCACGATCAGTGCGGTCCGCGCCGTAGCGCGGTACGTCGGTGAGATTCTCGCAGGGAACTGAGCGGGGCTGGCAGGGATATGCCTTCCGGAGTTGGGGACACACACGTGGCGAAGGACTACTACGGCATCCTCGGAGTGGCGCGCGACGCGACGCCCGAGGAGATCAAACGGGCCTACCGCCGGCTCGCGCGCGAGTTGCATCCGGACGTGAACCCCGACGCTGCGGCGCAGGAGCGCTTCAAAGAGGTCTCGGCCGCCTACGAGGTGTTGTCCGACCCGGCCAAGCGTGAGCTCGTCGATCTCGGCGGTGACCCGTTGGCGCCCGGTGGCGGCAGCGGACCCGGCGGTGGTCCCGGTGGCCCGTTCACGATGGGCTTCCAGGACATCATGGACGCGTTCTTCGGCGGCGCCACCACGCGCGGCCCGCGTCCGCGCACCCGCCCCGGCTCGGACGCGCTGATCCGGCTCGACCTCGACCTGGTCGACATGGCGTTCGGCGTCAACCAGGAACTCACGGTCGACACCGCGGTGCGCTGCACCACGTGTTCCGGCGCGGGCACCGCGCCCGGCACCCACCCGGCCACCTGTGAGGTCTGCGGTGGGCGCGGCGAGGTGCAGACCGTCCAGCGTTCGTTCCTCGGCCAGGTCATGACGTCCCGCCCCTGCGCGGCCTGCCAGGGCTTCGGCACGGTCATCCCGCACCCCTGCCCGGGGTGCGCCGGCGACGGCCGGGTGCGCAGCCGCCGGACGCTGACCGTGAAGGTCCCGGCCGGTGTCGAGGACGGCATGCGGATCCGGCTGGCCGGCGAGGGTGAGGTCGGCCCCGGCGGTGGTCCGCCCGGAGACCTGTACGTCGAGGTGCACGAGCGTCCGCACGACGTCTTCACCCGGCAGGGCGACGACCTGCACTGCCGCGTCTCGCTCCCGATGACCGCGGCGTCGCTCGGCACCAACTTGAATCTCAAGACGCTCGACGGTGAGGAGCAGATCGAGGTCAAGGCGGGCACCCAGCCCGGCACGGTGGTGCGGGTCCGGGGGCGCGGCGTCCCGCACCTGCGCGGCAACGGCCGGGGCGACCTGCACGTCCACCTCGAGGTCCGGACGCCCACCCGGCTCGACGCCGAGCAGGAGCGCCTGATGCGTGAGCTGGCCAAGCTCCGCGGTGAAGAGCGTCCGGAGCCGATGCGGCAGCAGGGCGGGTTCTTCTCCAAGGTCCGCGACGCGTTCAACGGGCACGCTTGACTGACCCCGTCTTCCTCGTCGCCGAGTTGCCCGCGGTCGGCCCGACCGTGCTCGACGGGCCCGAGGGCAGGCACGCCGCGCTGGTGCGCCGCCTCGGGCCGGGGGAGACGTTGCTGCTCGCCGACGGTGTCGGTGGCCGGGCGTTCTGCGTCGTCGTGGCGGCCGAGCGTGATTCGCTGCGGCTCGACGTCCGCAGCATCGAACGGGTGCCGCGCTCGACGCCGACCGTCACCGTCGTCCAGGCGCTGCCGAAGGGTGATCGCGGCGAAGCCGCGGTCGAGATGATGACCGAGGCCGGTGTCGACGCGGTCGTGCCGTGGCAGGCGTCGCGGTCGGTGACCCGGTGGAAGGAAGCGCGCGGCGACAAGGCGCTCGCCCGGTGGCGGAGCACGGCGCGCGAGGCCGCGAAGCAGGCCCGGCGGCTCTGGCTGCCGGAGGTCGCGGATCCGGCCTCCACTGCGGACGTCAGGAAGCTGCTGGCCTCGGTCGATGCGGCGTTCGTGCTGCACGAGGAGGCGGTCGAGCCGCTGGCGATCATCGCGCTGCCGTCCGAACTCGGGTCGGTGGCGCTGGTGGTGGGCCCGGAGGGCGGTATCGCGCCGGACGAGCTGGAGGCGTTCGTCGCGGCAGGTGCGGTACCGGTGCGGCTGGGGCCCACTGTGCTCCGGACGTCGACCGCGGGTGTGGCGGCGCTCGCCGTCGTCAACGCCCGAACCGGCCGCTGGACCTGAGCGTAACCGCATGAGGACGCTGCGTAATGAGCAGCCTCCTAACTGGCACGGAAGCGTCACACTGTCGGTGTAACCGGCATAACAGTACGGACAGATGGTTACCCTCTCGGGTGCGGCGGTGAGAGGAGAACCGGGATGACACCGACCGACCAGGCAACGGCTGCCTGCGAGCGGATCGTACGTACGCTCCAAGCCGATGAGCGAGTGCCGGCCGTGGCCGCCGTAGTGGCTCGGGCCGATCGTCCGGACTGGAGTCTCTACATCGGAGACGCGGGCGACGGCGAGGCGGTTCGACCCGAGACGCAGTTCCGGATCGGATCGGTCACCAAGACGTTCACCGCGCTCCTCGTCCTGCAGCTCCGCGACGCCGGCATGCTCGACCTCGACGACCAGATCGACGCCCACCTCGCGCTCCCGGCGCACGGCCAGCTCACGATCCGCAGCATCCTCAACCACACCTCCGGCCTCCAGCGCGAGCCGTGGGGCAACATCTGGGACACGCTCGACGTCCCGGACGACACCCGGATGCTCGAGGAGGTCGCCAAGGCCGAGGCCGTGCTGAGCCCGCGCCGCCGCTGGCACTACTCGAACCTCGGGTTCGCGCTGCTCGGGCACCTGATCTCGGCCAAGACCGGAGCCGGCTGGGACGAGGTGCTGACCGACCGGCTGCTCACCCCACTGGGGCTGACCGACACCACGGTCGCGCCGCGCGAACCGTTCGCGCAGGGCTACTTGATCGACGAGTACTCCGACCACGCCCGTCCGGAGCCGCACTTCGACCTGCGTGGTGCGGCGGCGGCCGCGCAGCTCTGGAGCACCGCGGGCGACATGGCGCGCTGGGCCCTGTTCCTGGCGAAGCCCGATCCGGCGGTGCTGGCCCGCTCGACGCTGGAGGAGATGTACGAGCCGGTCGTCGTCACCGACCCGGTGGACTGGCACACCGGGTGGGGGCTCGGGCTGCAGGCGAAACCGCAGGGCAGCGGGTCCGACCGGGCGCTCGACATCGGCCACAACGGCGCGATGCCCGGCTTCCTCGCCGGGGTCTGGTGCCGCCGTGGTGTGACGATCGGCGCGGCCGTCCTCGGCTCGTCCGGCACCGCCGGGGGCATCACCGCCGCGCCGCACCGGCTCATCGCCGCCAGCCTGGAGCACGACCCGGTCGACATCGCGCCCTGGACGATCGGCGACCCGGTGCCGAAGGAGTACGTCGGCATCCTCGGCCGCTGGTGGTCGGAGGGCAGCGAGTTCGTGTTCCGCTGGCACCGGGGGCATCTGGAGGCCCGGTCGGTGAGCGCGGTCGCCGCCGCCCCGCCGGCGATCTTCGCGTTCGAGGCGCCCGACCTGCTGCGGACGGTCTCTGGCCGGGAGGCGGGGGAGCGGCTGGAGCTGTTCCGCGCCCCGGACGGCGAGATCGAGCTCATGCGCTGGGCCACCTACCGCTTCACCCGCGACCAGCAGACTTACGACGAGTGGGCGGCCCACTGAGGGCTCCAGGTCAGGACGCGAGCGACTGTGCCGGTCTCCTTGATTCTCGCGAGGCAGTTGAGGGCTTGGCCGGTAGGATTGAAGGGCAGAAGATTCCCGAGTACGAGAGCAGGCGGAAGCGGCCTCCCGGCCGGCCCATGGCAGACAAAAACGCAGCGCCCGCGCCCCTGGCTGACAAGCCTGCGGCGCCCGCGGCGCAAACCCGCATCGTCGTCCCTGACGCCCACGCGATGGTCAGCCTGCTGGGCTCCGGTGACGCCATTCTGAGTCTGATCGAGCGTTCGGTCGCCGCCGACGTCCACGTCCGCGGCAACGAGATCACGCTGACCGGCACCCCCGCCGACAACGCGTTCGCCGAGCGGCTCTTTGCCGAGCTGCTCACGCTGGTGGAGCGCGGCGAGGTGCTGACACCGGACGCTGTCAACCGCACGATCGCGATGCTGAAGTCGGGCAGCGCGGAGCGTCCGGCTGAAGTTCTCACCCTCAACATCATCTCGAGGCGTGGGCGCACGATCCGTCCGAAGACGCTCAACCAAAAGCGTTACGTGGACGCGATCGACGACCACACGATCGTCTTCGGCATCGGCCCGGCCGGTACCGGCAAGACGTACCTCGCGATGGCGAAGGCCGTGCAGGCGCTCCAGGCCAAGCAGGTCAACCGGATCATCCTGACCCGGCCGGCCGTCGAGGCCGGTGAGCGGCTCGGCTTCCTGCCCGGCACGCTCTACGAGAAGATCGACCCCTACCTGCGTCCGCTCTACGACGCGCTGCACGACATGGTCGACCCCGACTCGATCCCGCGCCTGATGCAGGCCGGGACGATCGAGGTCGCGCCGCTGGCGTACATGCGCGGGCGCACGCTCAACGACGCGTTCATCATCCTCGACGAGGCCCAGAACACCACGGCCGAGCAGATGAAGATGTTCCTGACCCGGCTCGGGTTCGGCTCGAAGATCGTCGTCACCGGCGACGTGACGCAGGTCGACCTGCCGGGCGGTGCCACCAGCGGCCTCCGGGTCGTCCGGGAGATCCTGGACGGCGTCGAGGACGTGCACTTCGCGGAGCTCTCCAGCACCGACGTCGTGCGGCACCGGCTGGTCGGCGACATCGTGGACGCGTACGCACGGTACGACGCGGACAATCCGCCGGCCGGTGGTCGGCGGGCAGCCGGAGGCCGTCCCGGCCGACGCAGCTGAATCCTTCGCCCCCGCGTGCCCGCTCGAGCGGGCACGCGGTGTTGGATAGAGGGAGTCGGACGAGCGACAGAGCTGGAGACGCTGTAAACGATGTCGATCGAGATCTCGAACGAGTCGGGCCACGAGGTCAACGAGACCGCGTTGCTGGCCGTCGCCAGGAACACCCTGGACGAAATGGGTGTCAACCCGATGGCCGAGCTGTCGCTCCTGCTCGTCGACATCGGTTACATGGCCGAACTGAACCACCGGTGGATGGAGAAGACCGGCCCGACCGACGTGCTCGCGTTCCCGATGGACGAGCTCGACGCCGACCGCGGCCCCGGCGCGGACGAGGACGGCCCCGAGCCCACGCTCCTGGGTGACGTCGTCCTCTGCCCCGAGGTGGCCGAACGGCAGGCCAAGGTCGCCGGCCACGCGACCGGGGACGAGTTGATGCTGCTCACCGTCCACGGCATCCTGCACCTGCTCGGCTACGACCACGCCGAGCCGGAGGAGGAGCGCGAGATGTTCGGCCTGCAGAACCGGCTGATCAGCGCATACCGGCGCAGCATCGGCATCCTGGCCGTCGCTGATATCCCGCTCAAGCCGACGATCTCCGACCACTGATGAGCACGCCGGGCTTGCTGGCCGCGGCCGCCGGGCTCGTGGTCGTCGCCGGTGCGGTCGCGGCCGCCGACACCGCGTTCAACCAGATCTCCCGCGCCCGCGCCGAGGAGATGCAGCGCGCGGGTACCCGCGGTGCGGCGAACCTGGTCGCGCTGGTCGGCAACCTGCCGGTGCACGTCAGCCTGCTGCTGCTGATCCGCCTGGCCTGCGAACTCACCGCGACGACGCTGGTCGCGCTGGTGGCGATCGACCGGTGGGGGCCGGGCTGGGTCGCCGCGCTGGTCACCGCGGGCAGCATGACCGTCGTCAGCTTCGTGCTGGTCGGTGTCGGCCCACGGACGATCGGCCGCCTGCACCCGTACCCGGTGGCGCTGGCCAGCGCCGGGATCACCCGCTGGCTGGGCCGCGTGCTCAACCCGCTGGCCCGGCTGCTGATCCTGGTCGGCAACATGGTGACGCCGGGTCGGGGTTTCCGTGAGGGCCCGTTCGCCACCGAGACCGAACTGCGCGAGCTGGTCGACCTCGCCGAGGAGCGCGGGGTTGTCGAGAGCGACGAGCGCGAGATGATTCATTCGGTCTTCGAGCTCGGCGACACGATCGTCCGCGAGGTCATGGTGCCGCGGCCGGAGATCGTCTGGATCGAAGGCACGAAGACGGTTAGGCAGGCGACGTCGCTGGCGCTGCGCAGCGGCTTCTCCCGGATTCCGGTGCTCGGCGAGAGCATCGACGACATCGTCGGCGTCGCGTACCTCAAGGACATGGTGCGGCGGGTCCAGGGCCAGCCTGAGGCCGACCGGCAGATCCGGGTCGAGCAGGTGATGCGGGATGCCGAGTTCGTGCCGGAGTCGAAGCCGGCGGCCGACCTGCTCCGGGAGATGCAGCAGCGGCGCATCCACATGGCGATCGTGATCGACGAGTACGGCGGCACCGCCGGCGTGGTGACGATCGAGGACATTCTCGAGGAGATCGTCGGCGAGATCGCGGACGAGTACGACAACGAGCGTCCGCCGGTCGAGGAGCTGGACGACGGGTCGGTGCGGGTCACCGCCCGGCTGGCGGTCGAGGACCTCGGTGAACTTCTCGACGTCGAACTGCCGGATTATTCGGACGACATCGAGACGGTCGGTGGCCTGCTCGCGCACGAGCTGGGCAAGGTGCCGATCCCGGGAGCGAGCGTCCGGATCCAGGACCTGGAGCTGACCGCGGAGAGCGCCGGGGGCCGCCGGAACCGGATCGACACCGTGCTGGTCCGGCGCCTGGAGCCGCAACCGCAGAACGAGGAAGAACCGAGCGAGGAGACCCGTACCGCCGATGTCTGACCTTTCTGCCCTCGACCCGGAAGACGCGAAGATCGTCACGCTCGCCCGTTCGACTCGGGCGCGCACCGGTGCCGCCGAGGGGGCGGCGGTGCGCGACACCGACGGCCGCACGTACGCGGCAGCCACGGTCTCGCTGCCGTCGCTGCAGCTCTCGGCGTTGCAGGTGGCCGTGGCGATGGCGGTCTCCAGTGGCGCACCGGGCCTGGAGGCGGCGGCCGTGGTCACTGCGGCGCCCAAGCCCGAGCCACTCGGCGTAGCGGCCGTGCACGACCTCACGCCGGACGCACCCATCCTCGTCGCGGACCCGGCCGGCGCGATCCGTGCGCGCACCTGACCACCAGCGCCCCGGCGCTCCGCGAGCTGACGCGTAACCGGCCTCTAAGAAGCCCTTACACCCCAGTAACGCGTCCTCGGGCGGGAGCGCGCAGCCTGCGCTGGGCTGCGTGGTCGGCGTGAGTGGGACAATGAACTGGTGAGCGATTTTCATGCCGGGTTCGCGTGTTTTGTGGGCCGACCTAACGCGGGCAAGTCCACGCTGACGAATGCGCTGGTTGGCACCAAGGTCGCGATCACCAGCAGCAAACCTCAGACCACGCGGCACACGGTCCGGGGCATCGTCCACCGGCCGGACGCCCAACTCGTCCTCATCGACACCCCGGGGCTGCACAAGCCGCGGACGCTGCTCGGCGAGCGTCTCAACGACCTGGTGCGTACGACCTGGTCCGAGGTCGACGTGATCGCGCTGTGCGTACCCGCGAACGAACCCGTGGGGCGCGGTGACCGGTTCATCGCCGACGAGATCGCCGGGCTCAAGCGCAAGCACACGCTCGCCGTCGTCACCAAAACCGACCTCGTCGACAAGAAGCGACTCGCCGAGCAGCTGCTCGCGGTCTCCCAGCTGGGGGAGTTCGCCGAGGTCGTCCCGGTGTCAGCGAAGTCCGGTGAACAGGTCGGACTGCTCACCGACCTGCTGGCCAAGTACCTGCCGGAGTCGCCGCCGCTCTACCCCGACGGCGAGCTGACCGACGAACCCGAGCAGGTGATGGTCGCCGAGCTGATCCGCGAGGCCGCGCTGGAGGGCGTCCGCGACGAGCTGCCGCACTCGCTCGCGGTCGTCGTCGAGGAGATGGAACCGCGTGAGGGCCGCGACGACCTGCTCGACGTCCACGCGACCGTGTTCGTCGAGCGTCCGAGCCAGAAGGCGATCGTGGTGGGCGCGGGTGGCGAGCGGATCAAGCACGTGGGGTCGACGTCACGCCGGCAGATCGAGGCGTTGCTCGGCACCCGGATCTTCCTCGACCTGCGGGTGAAGGTCGCCAAGGACTGGCAACGCGATCCTCGGCAGCTGCGGCGGCTAGGTTTCTGAGTGCCCCTCTACCGGGACATCGGCGTCGTCCTCCGGGTACAGCAACTCGGTGAGGCCGACCGGATCATCACGCTGCTGACCCGGCGGCACGGCCGGGTCCGTGCGGTGGCCAAGGGCGTGCGGAAGACCAAGAGCCGGATCGGCGGCCGGCTGGAGCCGTTCAGCCACGTGGATCTGCAGCTCTACGAGGGTCGCTCGCTGGACGTCGTCAGCCAAGTGGAGACCGTCGAACCGTTCGGGAAGCACATCGTCGACGACTACGGTCGGTACACGGCGGCGTCCGCGATCGCGGAGACCGCGGAGCGGTTGACCGCCGAGGAACGGGAACCGGCGCTCCGGCTCCATCTGCTGACGGTCGGCGCGCTGCGGGCGCTGGCAGCGGGTGAGCACGACGCGCCGCTGATCCTCGACGCGTACCTGCTGCGGGCGATGAGCTACGCGGGGTGGGCGCCGGCGCTGATGGCGTGCGCGGTCTGTGGGCTGCGCGGTGCGCACCGGGCGTTCTCGGTGCAGGCGGGCGGCTGCGTCTGCGCGAACTGTCGTCCGCCGGGCTCGGCGTCACCGTCGGTGGAGTCGCTCGAGCTGATGGTCGCGTTGCTGGACGGCGACTGGAACCACGCCGGTGACACCGACGGGTCCACGCGCCGGGAAGCCAGCGGGCTGGTGGCGGCCCACCTGCAGTGGCACCTGGAGCGAGGCCTACGCTCGTTGCCGCTGGTTGATCGCACGAACGTAGGGGAGAACTCCCGATGAGGAAGCGGCGTGGGCCCGTCAGCCCGCCGGCTCCGCACCCGAGTGGTGTGCGTCCGCCGCCGATCCCGGCCGACCTGGTGCCGCGGCACGTCGCGCTGATCATGGACGGCAACGGACGCTGGGCCAAGCAGCGCGGCCTGCCCCGGACCGAGGGCCACAAGCGCGGCGAGGACTCGCTGTTCGACGTCATCGAGGGCTGCATCGAGGTCGGGGTGAAGTACCTCTCGGCCTACGCGTTCTCCACGGAGAACTGGAAGCGCTCACCGGATGAGGTCCGGTTCCTCATGGGATTCAACCGGGACGTGATCCGGCGTCGGCGCGATCAGCTGCACGCGATGGGCGTCAAGGTGCGGTGGGCCGGGCGGCGTCCGAAGTTGTGGCGGAGCGTGATCGCCGAGCTCGAGGACGCCGAGGAGATGACTCGCGGCAACGACGTTCTCACGTTGCAGTTCTGCGTGAACTACGGCGGCCGGGCCGAGATCGCGGACGCCGCTGCGGCGATCGCGCGAGACGTCGCGGCCGGGCGGCTCTCGCCGGAGAAGGTCAACGAGAAACTGTTCGCGCGCTACCTGGACGAGCCGCAGATTCCGGACGTCGACTTGTTCGTGCGCTCCTCCGGTGAGCAGCGGATATCCAACTTCCTGCTGTGGCAGTCGGCGTACGCCGAACTGGTCTTCGACGACACGCTGTTCCCGGACTTCGACCGCCGCAACATTTGGCGAGCGTGCGAGATCTACGCGTCCCGCGACCGTCGGTACGGAGGTGCCGTGCCCAACCCGGTGCCGGAGGGTCAGCCCGCCATCTGACCGTAAGTGAAAGTGAGTGAACGCTACGTCACTCTACCGATTAAGCGCCGCGCAGGGTCCCATGGAGTCGGGCGGTCTCGCCCGACGGTCGCGGGGTACGCCTCGCCGGGGAGCGTCGGGTGGAGAGCGGTCGGGTGCCAGTTCCCGGTCTGGCGCCCGGCCGCGCGTCTCAGCGGTCCGGCGGCGGATACTCCGGACGCCGCTGGTCGCGGTCCGCTCTCCCCGGTGTTCGTTGCGGGCCCTTCGGACGCCGGGTGAAGATCCGGGCGCGACGGCTACGGAAACCCCACCTGTGCCGTCGTGCTCGGGCGGACCCGCCGACCGCCATGGGCTGAGGGCGATGCAGCTCATGGCGGCTCGGCGAGTCAATCAGCCATCGGCTGAGGGCGATACTGCCCGGTCATGGCGGCTCGGCGGTCTATCAGCCATCGGCTGAGGGCGATACTGCCCGGTCATGGCGGCTCGGCGGTCTATCAGCCATCGGCTGAGGGCGATACTGCCCGGTCATGGCGGCTCGGCGAGTCAATCCGCCGCAGTCATCCAACTCCACAAGGGAGGCACAAAATCACCGTCCTGCGGTGCGCGAGGGGTGCGCCGCAGGACGGTGTCAACCGTTGGTAAGTGCGACACCGTCTCGGAGGTGGCGACCCCTACCGAGACGATGCCGCTGGCCGATAGTGTGCTCCCGCTCACACTCTGCCGCAGGATGTTCGCCGAAAACAATGAATGTCTTATTCACGTTTGGTGCCTGTGGGTAACCCCGACGCGATCGGGGTGCGACGGTAGGGTCCGAAGCGATGTCGATTCAGGACGCCCCCGCTCCCGCCCCCACGCGCCGTCGTCGGCTCGGCTCGGTCGAGGTCCTGGCGGCCGTCCTCATCGTCGTCGTGCTGTTCCGCGGCCCGCTGGTCGACCTGTTCGACACCCCGGCCGCCCGCACCTGGGCCACGATCTTCGTCTCGATCGTCGTGCAGGCGTTGCCGTTCCTGGTCTTCGGCGTCCTGATCAGCGCGGCGATCGCGGTTTTCGTCCCGACGTCGTTCTTCCTCCGCGCGCTCCCACGCCGCCCGGCGCTCGCGGTGCCGGTCGCCGGCGTCGCGGGGGTGGCGCTGCCCGGCTGCGAGTGCGGCTCGGTGCCGATCGCCGGCGGGCTGGTCCGGCGCGGCGTGGCACCCGCCGCGGCGCTCACGTTCCTGCTCTCGGCGCCCGCCGTGAACCCGGTGGTGCTGGTCGCCACCGCGGTGGCGTTCCCCGGGCGGCCGGAGATGGTGCTCGCCCGGTTCGTCGCCTCGGTGCTCACCGCGGTGGCGGTGGGCTGGCTCTGGTTGCGGTTCGGGCGGGCCGAGTGGATCCGGATCCCGCCGCGCCCCGATCTGACCGGTGTCTCGCGCTGGACCGGCTTCTGGTTGTCGGTGCGTCACGACGCGATCCATGCCGGTGGGTTCCTCGTCGTCGGCGGGCTCACCGCGGCGTTCCTCAACGTCACGGTGCCGCGGCAGTGGCTGGACGCGATCGCCGAGCAACCCGTGCTCGCGGTGCTCGCGCTGGCCCTGCTCGCCGTGCTGCTGTCGATCTGCTCGGAGGCGGACGCGTTCGTCGCGGCGTCGCTGAGCCAGTTCTCGCTGACCGCGCGGCTGGCGTTCCTGGTCGTCGGCCCGATGATCGACGTCAAGCTGTTCGCGATGCAGGCCGGCACGTTCGGCCGCGGGTTCGCGCTGAGGTTCGGCCCGCTGGTGTTCACGGTGGCGGTCTTGGTCAGCGTGGCGGTGGGGAGTCTGCTGCTGTGAATCGTGAGGCACAGAGCATCGTCCTGCTGCTCATCGGTGGTGCGCTCCTGCGTATCACGGTGTTCTCGGACGTCTACCTGCGCTACGTGAAGCCCGGCCTGCGGTGGTACCTGGTCGCCGCGGGCGTCGTGCTGGTCGTCGCGGCGGCGATCACGCTGTACCGGGAGCTGTTCGGGCAACCGGCTGACGAGCACGACCACTCGCACGGCGGCCCCCGGGTGGCCTGGCTGCTGCTCCTGCCCGTTCTGACGATCTTCCTGATCGGGCCCCCGTCGCTCGGCTCGTACGCCGCGGAGAAGCAGGGAGCGGCCGCGGTCGGGCAACCGAGTTCAGACTTGCCACCGCTGCCGGCCGGCGACCCGGTGAAACTCTCGGTGCTGGACTACGTCACGCGCGCGCTCTGGGAGGACGGCGCTTCGCTGCGCGGACGTGAGGCGCGGCTCACCGGCTTCGTCACGGTCGGGCCCGACAGCACGGTGTACCTGACCCGCATCGTGCTGAGCTGCTGCGCGGCCGACGGACGCCCGCTCAAGGTCGCGCTGAACGGCGTCCAGCCCGCGACCCTGGAGCGGGACGCCTGGATCACGGTGGTCGGCACCTACGACCCGGCCCGGCGCACCGATCCGGTCAGCCGCGAGGCGGTGCCGACGATCACGGTGCGGACGCTCGACCGCATCGATCCGCCCGCCGAGCCCTACGACAGCTAGAGCGACGCGATGATCGTGTCCACCTCGGAGGCGTACAGCAGGCCGGCGTCGAAGCGCATGGGTCCGAACGCGCCCTGGATCTCCAGGCTGAGCACACCGTGCAGCCGCGACCACCCGATCACGGTCGCGCGCACCAGGTGCGGCGGCACGGACGAGTCCGCGTACCAGAGCACCAACTGCTCGTCCAGGGGCGTCGGCGCGGGCGGCGTCCGCGTGGGGTCGGCACGGTCTCGTTCAGCGGCCACGTCCACCATCGTGCGCAGGACGGCCGTGAACATCCGTGCGGCGGCCGCGATCGTGACGTCCGGGGCCCGATAGGCGGGAACCGGCGTACCGAACAGCAACTGGTACCGGTGCGGCTCGGCGATCGACCAGGCGCGGAACGCGCCGAGCACGGCCCGTAGCCGCGCCTCGGGCGGCTCGTCGGCGGCGTCGGCCGCGGCCTGGTCCAGCACGTCCCCGACCGCGGTGAAACCGTCGAGGACCAGCGCGGTGAGCAGCGCGTCCCGATTGGCGAAGTAGCGGTAGAGCGCCGGGCCGGAGAGCCCGATCTCCCGCGCGATCGCGTTGAGCGAGAGGCCGCCGGTGCCGGACTCGGCGAGCTGCCGCAAGGCGACGGCTTTCGCCTCCTCACGGGTCTGCTCCCGATATCGCTCGCGGCGATCGACCACCGGATTCGACTTGCTCATCACTCACCCCTCCTCTCGCGCTTGACAGAGCCACCGTAACAGCTTCACTCTTGAGTTAGAGGTTCTAACGGAACGGAGAGGGTGTGTTCATGAAGACGCGCGCAGCGGTGCTGACCGGACCCGACGGCCCGGCCGGGCTGGTCCTCCAGGAACGCGACGTGCCCCAGATCGGGCGGCGCGACGTGCGCATCGCGGTGGAGGCCGCGGGCGTGATGTTCGCCGAGGTGCAGATGGCGCTGGGCCGCTATCCGGGGCAGCCGCGGTACCCGTTCGTCCCCGGTTACGACCTGGTGGGCACGGTGACCGACGCCGGCGCCGCGAGCGGCCTCCGTCCGGGGCAGCGCGTCGCGGCGATGACCCGCACCGGCGCCTGGGCCGAGCACGTGGTGCTGCCGGCCGCGGGTCTGGTCGCGGTGCCCGACGAGCTCGACTCCGCCGACGCGGTCGCGCTCGTCACCAACGGCGTCACCGCCCACCAGCTGGTCCACCGGTCGGCGGTGGTGCGGCCGGGTGAGACCGTGCTCGTCCTCGGCGCCTCCGGCGGCGTGGGGACGCTACTCACGCAGCTGTCGGTCGCGGCAGGCGCACGCGTCCTCGGCGCCGCGTCGCCGGCCAAACACGACCGGGTGCGGACGCTCGGCGGCGAACCGATCGACTACCACGGTGACGACCTGCCTGCCCGGATCCGCGCGCTGGCGCCCGACGGCGTCGACGTCGTCTTCGATCCGATCGGCGGTGCCGGTCTGGGCGACTCCTGGGCGCTGCTGCGGCCGGGCGGGCGCCTGGTCTGGTACGGCAGCCAGTCGACGCTGAACAACACCGGGTTCCGGTTCGCACCCGCGCTGACCGCGCTACGGAAGATCGCCGGCTGGAACCTGCGCAGCCTGATCCGGCGGGACGGGCGGCGCGGATCGCTCTACTACATCCGCACGGGGACGCCCGCGTTCCGCGCCGATCTCGCCACCGTGTTCGCGGAGGCCGCAGCCGGGAGGCTGGATTCCGCGGTGAGTGCGCGGTATCCGCTGGAGCGCGCGAAGGAGGCGCTGGTGGCGCTCGCCGAGGGTCGGATCACCGGCAAGGCCGTGCTGCTGCCTGCCGCGGGTTCAGGCGCGGGCGGCGCACTCGGCGCAGGTGCCGAAGATCTCCAGGGTGTGTGAGACGTCGGCGAAGCCGTGCTCGGCCGCGACCCGGTTCGCCCAGCTCTCCACGGTCGGGCCGGCGACCTCGACGGTGCGGCCGCACGCCCGGCAGACCAGGTGATGGTGGTGTCCGCTGGAGCAGCGGCGGTAGAGGTGCTCACCGCCGGGCGGGCGCATGACGTCGATCTCCTCGGCGTCGGCGAGCGCCTGGAGCGTGCGGTAGACGGTGGTCAGCCCGACCGACTCGCCGCGCTGCCGGAGCAACTCGTGCAGTTCTTGAGCGCTGCGGAACTCTTCGACTTCGGAGAGCAATGCCATGACTGCCGTGCGCTGACGCGTAGTACGGCCGACACTCGCCTGCATAGTGCATCCTCTCCGGCCCGCCGGACGGGCTCGCCGTCCATCCTCTCAGGTCGCGGACGTAACGGCGATGTGCCGCCGCACCTAACCGATCACGCCGGGGAATGTGCGGAGTGGGCGACCGCGTCCCGCACCACGTGCGCGACGTGGGAATCGGCGAGCGAGTAGGCGACCTCGCGTCCGCGCCGGTGGGGCACGACGACGCCGGCGTCACGCAGCACACGGAGGTGCTGGGAGACCAGCGGCTGCGGGACGCCGAGCGCGTCGACCAGCTCGTGGACGCACTGGTCGGCGTCGTCGAGTCGCATCACGATCGCGATCCGTAGCGGCGACGCGAGCGCCCGCAACAACTCCGCCGCCGGCGCATAACTCCCGACCTCGCCTTCCGGCCCGCGCTCCGAGCCGTCGCCGATCCGTTGCTCCGCCCGCTGCGCGTCGGCCGACGCCGAGCGCTCCGCCGGGTGCGCGTCGTCGGCGAATGCCTGGCGCTCCGCAGGCCGCTCGGCGTCTGCCGCGAGCGGTCGCGCGGGCGGTGCCGCCGGGGTTTCGTCGGCATCGGACGTGAGGCCGAGCTCGGGGGCCGTGCGGCGGGTCATCGGCTCGGCGCGCCCGCGCGGCTCGCGTCGGTCGGCGCCGCGCCGGCCCCCGCCGGAGGCGTTTCGGCCCCGGCCCCGGCCCCGGCCCCGGCCCCGGCCCCGGCCCCGGCCCCGGCCCCGGCCCCGGCCCCGGCCCCGGCCCCGGCCCCGGCCGCAGCCGCGGCCGATCCAGCGCCCGCGGCCGGGCTGGTGGCTGCGGCCGGGGGGTGATCGGGGTGGGTGACCGCGGAGCGGCGCTGCAGGCGGCGTCCGACCGCGGTCGCCACCGCGACCACGACGAACACCAGCACGGCCAGGACGACGATCGACGCGCCGGACGGAACGTCCAGGTAGAACGAACCGACCGCGCCGCTCAGCGCGACCGTGACGCTGAGCGCCATCGCACCGGCCATCGTGGCCGCGAAGCCGCGCGCCACCTGCTGCGCGGTCGCCACCGGGATCACCATCAGCGCGCTCACCAGCAGGACGCCGACCACCCGCATCGCGACGGTCACGGTCACCGCCGCGGACACCGCCAGCAGGATGTTGAGCAGCCGCACCGGGATGCCGGAGACTCGGGCGAACTCCTCGTCGTGGCAGATCGCGAACAGCCACGATCGCAGCCCGACGGTGAACCCGAGCACCAGCGCCGCGAGTATCCCCATCGCGATCAAATCGGACGGCGCCGTGGTCAACAGCGAACCGAACAGGTACCCGAGCAGGTTCACGTTGCCACCGCTCGGCGCGAGGCTCATCAGCAGGACGCCGCCCGCGATTCCGCCGTAGAACAGCAGCGACAACGCCACGTCGCCGGACGCCCCGCCGCGCGAGCGGATCAGCTCCACCGCCACCGCGCCGAGCGCAGCCACCACGACCGCGCTGAACACCGGCGAGTTGCCGGTGAGGAACCCGAGCGCGACGCCGGTGAGTGCGATGTGGCCGATGCCGTCACCGACCAGCGACATCCGCCGCTGCACCAGGTAGATCCCGACCGCGGGCGCGGTCAGCCCGACCAGCACCGCCGCGATCAGCGCCCGGACCATGAAGTCGTAGTGCAGGATGCTCACTGCGTTCACCGCCTCGACTTCGCGGGCCCGGCGTGGTCCGGGGTGCCGTCCCACTCACCGGCCGGACTGGTCGTCGGGTTGCCGTGGACGTGGTGCCGGTCGGTGTCGATCCAGTAGCCGCCGAGGTGCCCGTCGGCCCACGGGACGCCGTCGTGGGCGACGCGTCCGTGGTCGAGCACGACCGTGCGGGTGATCAGGTCGGCGAGCGGGCCGACCTCGTGCAGTACGACGAGGAGCGTGGTGCCGCGCTCGACCAGCCGGGCAACGGTGTCGGCAAACGCGCGCTGGCTGGCGGCGTCCACCCCGGCGTTCGGTTCGTCGAGGACGAGCAGGTCCGGCTCTCCGGCCAGCGCACGGGCGATCAGGACTCGCTGCTGCTGGCCGCCGGAGAGCGTGGACACGCGTTCCCGGGCGCGCTCGGCGAGCCCGACGGTCTCCAGCGCCTCGGTGACCGCGGCCCGGTCGGCAGCGGACGCGAAACGGAGGAAGCCGCGGCGGGCCAGTCGCCCGCTGGTGACCACTTCGCGGACGGTTGCCGGCACGCCCGTGGAGGCACCGGCCCGCTGCGGCACGTACCCGATGCGACGCCAGTCGGAGAACGCCGTGAGCGGGGTCCCGAACAGTCGGACGTCACCCTCGGCGAGCGGCACCAACCCCAGCAGCGTCCGGACCAGCGTCGACTTGCCGGACCCGTTGGATCCGAGCAGTGCGACGACCTCGCCGCCGGTGACCGCGAGCGAGACGTCGCGGAGCACCGGCCGCTCGCCGAGCACGACGGTCGCGTGCTCGGCGGCGATCACGGGCTGTGCCGGGGTCGGCGGACTCACTGGCACGACAATGCGCCTCGCAGCGTGGTCAGGTTCGTGCGCATCACCGAGAAGTAGTCGTCGTTGCTTTCCTTGGCGATGCCCTCGATCGGGTCGAGCACCTCGGCCTTGGCCCCGACCTCACTGGCCAGCGCCTGGGCGATCTTCGGGCTGACCAGCGTCTCGAAGAAGATCACCGTGACCCCGTTCTCTTTCGCGTACTTGGCCACCTCGGCCAGGCGAGCCGCGGACGGCTCCTCCTCCGGCGTGAGCCCGGTGATCGGCACCTGGGTCAGACCGTACCTCGCAGCGAGGTAACCGAACGCGTTGTGGCTCACGACTATCGTTTTCTGCTTGCAGCTCGCCAGACCCGACTTGTACTCGGCGTCGAGCGTGCCCAGCTTCGTGTTCAGCGCCTTCGCGTTGGCCGTGTATTCCGCGGCGTGATCGGGGTCGAGGTCGCCGAGCTTCTTCGCGACCGCGTCCGCGATGCCGGCCAGCCGGGTGGGGTCGAGCCAGACGTGCGGGTCCTTACCCTTCTCGTCCTCGTGCAGTTCGCCCTCCTCGAGCGGCACGTAGCCGTCCGAGAGCGGTGCGACGCCGGCCACGTCGAGGGACTTGTTCTTCGCCCCGCTGTCGACCGCGTCGTCCACCGCGGGCTGGAACTCCCGCAGGTAGACGACCGCGTCCGCGTCGGTGACCTGGGCAACTTGCTTGGGGCTCAGCTCGACGTCGTGCGGCTCGGTGCCGGGCTCGACGAGGTTCGTCACCGAGACGTGGTCGCCGCCGACCTGCTGCGTGACGTACTGCAGCGGGTAGAACGCGGCGACGACGCCGAGCTTGCCGTCGGCAGCAGCGCTGGAGTCGGAGGAGGAGCAGCCGGTTGCCGCCGCAGCGACGCCGACAGCGAGCAGCGCGGTGACGACCGCGCGGAGGGGTCCGCTGTACATGACAACGATTCTCATTACAGACGACATTGATTGTCAAACTCGCTAGGGAGCGATTGGGGAGTTACGCTGGGTGATTCTGCCCACTTCCACCCTCGATGGGCGTCCCTCAGAATTTGGTGAGCGCGAAGGCGAGCAGGACCGCGACCGCCACCACCCGCCCGGCGCGGGCTCCGGAGGAGGCCGACCTCCAGGCGAGCCGGGCCAGCCAGGCGAGCAGCGCGGCGATCGCCAGCACCAGCACCGCTCCGGGGATTCCGGGGAGGAAAGCGCCGGCGAGCAGGATCGCCATCACGCCCAGGACCAGCACAAACCGCGGGAGACGGAGCAGGAAGGCCAGAAGCGCTGCCGAGCGCGGTCCGAGTGGGGGCTGGGCTTCGGACACGGAGACTCCCCGGATGGGTAGCGTGTGGGCCACATCGTGGAAGGGACAGCGTAGTGCTGGTCATCAGCCGATTCGACGTGCCGGAAGCGGAAGGCGCCGGGTTCCTGGAGCGTGCGCGTGCGGCGCTGGGCGCCTTTGCGGCCCGGCCGGGGTTCGTCCGAGGGCGGGTGGGGCGTTCCGCCGACGTACCGACCGCGTGGGCGCTGACCACCGAGTGGGACTCGGTCGGCAGCTTTCGGCGAGCGCTGTCGGATTTTGACGTGAAGGTCCACGCGAGCACGCTGCTGGCCGAGTCGAGCGACGAGCCGAGCGCGTTCGAGGTGATGGGGGCGTGGGACGGGTCGGCCGAGACGGTCGGACGCACCGACCGCGCGCCGGACGCCGACGTGACCCGGGTCGGTGAACCGCCCCGGTAGGGGACTCCGCTATCCGTACGTGCTGCGGTTTGGCAGGCTGAGGGGGTGCGGAGTGATCGGTCATGACTTGGGTGCCACCGTCTAGCGGTGGTTATGGCTCATCGGGTGAGCAATCGCCCGGATCGGGCACTCCCGCGTACGGGGCTCCGGGCACGCCTGGCAGCCCCGGCGCCTATCCGGGATCTCCGGGCGCCCATCCGGGTTCCCCGGCCGGCTACCCCGGCGCGCCTGCCGGCCCCGGCGCCTACCCCGGCACCCCCGGCGGTTATCCAGGCGCCCCCGGCGGTTATCCAGGCGCCCCTGGCGGTTATCCGGGCGGTCCCGGTGTGCCGGGCGGACCCGGCATGCCCGTCGGCACTGGTATGCCCGGCGGTCCGCCGGTCGCGGTGAGCGAGCGGGAGATCCGGGCCGAGCGCGCGCTGCGTGCGCTGCCACCTCCGCCGAGCCCGCCGCCGGGTATGGGTGCGGTGCCGGCGTTCGCTCCGCCGGTGCCGCGCGCGAACCGGACCGTGCTCATCGTCTCGCTGGTGCTCGGCGCGACGCTGCTGCTCTGCTGCGGCGGCGGGGTGTTCGGCGTCGGTGGCCTGTTCTACTACAGCTACAACACCCTGCAGGACGACGCGGTCGCGACGGTCGAGGGGTACCTCGGTGACCTGCAGGCCGGCCGCTATCCCCAGGCGTATGACCGGCTGTGCGTCGAGGCCAAGGCTCAACGCAGCCTCGACGCGTTCACCGGTGAGCAGGAGTCCGCCGGCCAGGTGACCTCGTACCAGGTCGGCTCGGACATCGAAGTGGACCAGGAGAGCAACTGGCTGGTCACGGCGCAGGTCGTGCGGCAGGGTGGCGCGTCGGGCTCGGAGACGTTCCCGATCGTGTTCAACGACGCGAACGCGGCACAGATCTGTCCCCGCTGATCCGGACGAAAGCCGACACACCGGGATTGGCCAGGGCGTAATGGGGTGGCGGGTGCCCGGCGTCGGCGGGGTAGCCTGGCTCGTCATAGCCGCCGAACTGCCAGTCCGGATGGAGAATCCCGGTGCCCGCCGACCGCATGGACGTCATCGTCAACCTGAGTAAGCGACGGGGCTTCGTGTTCCCGTCGAGCGAGATCTACGGAGGCCTGCGCGCCTCCTGGGATTACGGTCCGCTCGGCGTCGAGCTGAAGAACAACGTCAAGCGCCAGTGGTGGAAGACGATGGTGACCGGCCGTGACGACGTCGTCGGTCTGGACTCCTGCGTGATCCTGGCGCCCGAGGTCTGGAAGGCCTCCGGACACGTCGAGACGTTCACCGACCCGCTGACCGAGTGCCAGAGCTGCCACAAGCGTTTCCGCGCCGACCACCTGGAAGAGGCGTACGAGGCCAAGCACGGGTCGTTGCCGGCCAACGGCCTCGCGGACGTGAACTGTCCGAACTGTGGCACGAAGGGCGCGTTCACCGTGCCGCGCCAGTTCTCCGGCCTGCTGAAGACGTTCCTGGGCCCGGTCGAGGACGAGACCGGCCTGGCCTACCTGCGGCCCGAGACCGCGCAGGGCATCTTCATCAACTTCCTCAACGTCCAGCAGACGTCCCGGAAGAAGCCACCGTTCGGTATCGCCCAGCAGGGCAAGAGCTTCCGGAACGAGATCACGCCCGGAAACTTCATCTTCCGGACGCGGGAGTTCGAGCAGATGGAGATGGAGTTCTTCGTCGAGCCCGGCACCGACGAGGAATGGCACCAGTACTGGATCGACACGCGCCTGCAGTGGTACGTCGACCTGGGCATCAACAAGGAGCGGCTCCGGCTCTACGAGCACGCCAAGGAGAAGCTCTCGCACTACTCGAAGCGCACGGTGGACATCGAGTACAAGTTCGAGTTCGCCGGCACCGAGTGGGGTGAGCTCGAGGGCATCGCGAACCGCACCGACTTCGACCTGGGCGCGCACGCGAAGGCCTCCGGTGCTGACCTCTCCTATTTCGACCAGGGGAAGAGCGAGCGCTGGACGCCGTACGTCATCGAGCCGGCGGCCGGTGTGGACCGCACCGTGCTCACGTTCATGCTCGACGCGTACGCCGAGGACCAGGTGCCGAACGCCAAGGGCGTGATGGAGGAGCGCAAGGTCATGCGCTTCGACCCGCGGCTGGCGCCGGTGAAGGCGGCGGTGCTGCCGCTCTCCCGCAACGCCGACCTCTCGCCGAAGGCCCGTGACCTGGCGGCTACGTTGCGCCGCAACTGGAACGTGGACTTCGACGACGCGGGGGCCATCGGCCGGCGGTACCGGCGTCAGGACGAGATCGGCACGCCGTACTGCATCACGGTCGACTTCGAGACGCTCGAGGACCAGGCCGTGACGATCCGGGAGCGTGACTCGCGGTCGCAGGAGCGGGTGGGGCTCGACGCGGTCGAGGGGTATCTGGCGACGCGCCTTCTGGGCTGCTGATGCGCGAGCTCGGGCGGACGGTTGTGGAGTGGCTGGACGGCGGCCACCGGGTTGCCGTCGCCCGGGTCGTGGACGTGCGCGGGTTCGGCGCGGTGCCCGCCGGCGAAATGCTGGCGGTCCGTGACGACGGCGCGCGCGTGGGAGGCGTTCTCCGCGGGGTCGCCGACCCCGTCGTCGACGGGGTGGTTCCGGCTGCGCTGTCCGGTTCCTCGTCGGTCGTGCGTGCTCCCGTCAGCGAGTCGGACGCTGTGGCGGCCGGCCTCGCGTGCGCCGGGTCCGCGCGGGTGCTGGTGCACGCGGTGTCCGACCGAGCGGTGTGGGAAGCGCTGGCAGCCGGTTCGCCGGTGGCGCTGGCAACGGACCTCGACTCGGGTTCGTGGCTGGCGGTGGAGGAGTCCGGCGTCACCGGTTCGCTCGGCGCCGCCGACCGGGACGCTTCTGCTATCGACGAGGCGTCCCGGCTGCTCGCGGCGGGTGCGAGCAGCCGGTCGGTGGTCAACGACAACGTCTTGGTGGACGCGTGGGTGCCGACGCCGACCGTGGTGACCGTCGGCGGTGGGTTGCTGGCATCAGCGCTGGCCGCGCAGGCTTCGCTGCTGGGGTGGTCTGCGCGGGACGTGTCCTCGGTCGAGGACGCGGTGGCCGCGGTCTCCGCGTTCTGGGCGGCGGACGTGCTCGTGCTGCTCGACCACGATCCGGCGATGGACGAGGTGCTGCGGGTGGGGTTGGCCCACGGCCGCGGGTTCCTCGGTGCGCTGGGGTCCCGCCGCACCCAGGCCACTCGGCGTCAGCGCTTGCTGGCGGCGGGGGTGCCGTCCGAGCAGCTCGACCGCATTCATGGCCCGGTAGGGCTGGATCTGGGCGCGCGCAGCCCCGCCGAGACCGCGGTGAGCATCGTCGCCGAGGTGCTCGCCACCCGCTCCGGCCGGGCGGGCGCGGCATTGCGCTCGTCGGACGCCGCCATCCACTGACGCAGCTCCGCTCGCGCTCGGCGTCCGCGATGAAACGCGGATCGGTCCAGCGCTGGCTGGACCGATCCGCGTTTCATGCCCGGGAGGACCGCCGACCGCGAGGCTATCCGCGACGGGAGCGCGGCGGGTTACTCCGCGCGCGTGAGACGCTGGAGGGCGTGTCTTCTGCTCTGACCGCCGCTCGTCCGCTCACCGTCGGCCCGCACCTCGTCGACCCGCCGGTGGTGCTGGCGCCGATGGCCGGGATCACGAACGTCGCGTTCCGCCGGCTCTGCCGCGAGCACGGCGCCGGGCTCTACGTCAGCGAGATGATCACGACCCGGGCGCTGGTCGAGCGCAACCAGAAGACGATGAACCTGATCACGTTCTCGCCGGACGAGCAGCCCCGCTCGATCCAGCTCTACGGCGTCGACCCGGACATCGTCGGGCGGGCCGTCGAGATGGTCGTGCAGGAAAACCTGGCCGACCACGTCGACCTGAACTTCGGCTGCCCGGTGCCCAAGGTGACCCGCCGTGGGGGCGGCTCGGCGCTGCCGTTCCGGCGCAAACTGTTCGCAAAGATCGTGGAGCGGGCGGTTCGGGCCACTCGAGGCACCGACGTGCCGGTCACCGTGAAGCTGCGCATCGGCATCGACGAGAACCACGTCACGTTCCGCGACGCTGGACGCGCGGCCGAGGACGCCGGGGTGGCCGCGGTCGCGCTGCACGGCCGCACCGCCGCGCAGTTCTACGGCGGCCGCGCGAACTGGGAGCCGATCGCGGAGCTGGCGGCGACACTGCAGGTGCCGGTGCTGGGGAACGGCGATATCTGGGAGGCCGACGACGCGGTCCGCATGGTGGCCGAGACCGGCTGCGCCGGCGTGGTCGTCGGACGGGGCTGCCTGGGCCGCCCGTGGTTGTTCGCGGACTTGGCGGCGGCGTTCGCCGGGCGTCCGGAGCGGGTGCGCCCCCGCCTGGGCGAGGTCGCGGTGACGATGCGACGGCACGCGGAGTTGCTGGCGGAGTGGATGGGGGAGGACCGCGGTTTGCCGGACTTCCGCAAACACGTCGCCTGGTACCTGAAGGGTTATCCGGTCGGGTCGACGCTGCGCCGGGAGATGGGCATGGTGAGCAGCCTGGCCGAGCTCGACGACCTGCTGGCGCGTCTCGATCCGGCGGCACCGTTCCCGGCAGCGGAGGTCGGCGAGCCCCGCGGACGCACCACCGGCGCCCGGCGCGTGGTGCTGCCCGAGGGATGGCTCGACGACCCCGACGCGCTCACCACGCCCACCGACGCCGAACTAGACGTCTCCGGCGGGTAGGTGCACTGCGACGGTGGTGCCGGTTTGGGGCTCGGAGCGCACCGTTGCCGTGCCGCCGTGCGCCTCGACTATCTCGGCGACGATCGCCAGCCCCAGCCCGCTCCCCGCCGTCGCGGACGCCCCGCGCGCGAACCGGTCGAACGCCCGCGCGGCGGTCCGTTCGCTCATCCCTGGTCCGCGGTCGGCGACCTCGAGACGCACGGTTGTCTCGTCGGCGGTGAGTGAGATCCGGACCGGTGCGTCCGGCGGCGTGTGCACGCGGACGTTGCCGAGCAAGTTGGCCATCACCTGACGCAGGGCGTCGGTGTCGCCGGACACCTCGCAGCGTTGCGGCAGGTCGAGTTCGGTAGGGCGCCCGGGCTGCGCGGCGAGGGCGTCCGACACCGCGTCCCGGACGAGCGCGACCAGATCCACTCGGTCGGCCCGCAGCAGCGGTTGCACGTCGAGCCGCGCGAGGTACAGCAGGTCGTCGACGATCGCGCTCATCCGGACGGCTTCCTCGTCGGTGCGGCGCAGCACGTCCGGCCGGCGGCGCTCGTCGACGATGCCCTGGCGCAGCATCTGCACGTACCCCCGGATCGAGGTCAGCGGCGTCCGTAGCTCGTGGGACGCGTCCGCCACGAACCGGCGCAGCTGGTCCTCCGAACGGCTCCGGGCCGCGACGGCGTCCTCGATGCGCGCGAGCATGCCGTTGACGGCGGCGGTCAGCCGACCGACCTCGGTTCGGTCGGCGCCCTTCCGGGCCGGGACCCTCCGATCGAGGTCACCACCGGCAATCGCGGACGCCGTGCGAGTGACCGCCTCCAGCGGGCGCAACCCACGGCGGACCAGCAGCAGCGCGAACAGACCCAGGAGCAGCAGCACCGCCGCGCCCGCCGCGATCTGAACGAGGGCGAGGCGGCGCACGGTCTCCTCCACCGGGCTGAGCGAAAGAGCGACCACCACGACCGCGGACGCGCCACGGACGGTGAGGACCCGGTACCGCCCGTCGAGCACGGTCGCCGGTCGGGACACCGTGGTGTCCGGCCGGGGCGCCGGAGCGGCGTCGATCAGCAGCTCTTCCGGCAGTGGTTCGAGGCCCGCGCGGCGCACGAGCCTGCCGCCGGGGGCGCGGATCTCCAGCAGATAGTCGGTCGGCGCGAGCATCTGCTGCGCGCCGAGCCGGGTCCCCGGCGTGTTCATGCGCTGCTCGACGTAGGACGCGGCGAGCCGCAACTGGACGTCGGTCCGGGCCACCAGGTCACCGCGCAGCGCGACCAGGTTGGTGGCGCCGGCGATCCCGAGCGCCACCGCCGTCAGCACGAGCAAACCGATCAGCAGCGACGACCACAGCGGCAGGCGCGTCATCGAGGCGCCTCGAGGACGTACCCGAAGCCGCGCCGGGTCGAGATCACCGGCGGGCCGAGTTGCTCCAGCTTGCGCCGCAGGTAACCGACGTAGGTATCGACCACGTTGGACGTCCCGGCGAAGTCGTAACTCCACACCGCGTCGAGGATCTGCCCGCGGGACAGCACGCGGTTGGGGTTCTGCATCAGGTACCGCAGGAGCTTGAACTCGGTCGGCGAGAGCGGGACGAGGCGCCCGCCGCGCCGGACCTGGCAGGCGTCGTCGTCCAGCTCGACGTCGGCGAAGACCAATACGCTGGACGAAGCCCCGGCCGCAGCGGGTCGCACGCGCCGCAACACCGCCCGCACCCGCGCCACCAGCTCGTCCACCGAGAACGGTTTGGTCAGGTAGTCGTCGCCGCCGAACGAGAGCCCGGCGACCTTCTCCCCGGTGCCGTCGCGCGCGGTGAGAAAGACGATGCCGACGTCGTGCCCGTCCGCGCGCAGCGTGCGGCACACCTGGAACCCGTCACCGTCGGGCAGCAGGACGTCGAGCACGACGATGTCCGGCCGATCAGCCGCCGCGCGGCGTAACGCCTCGGCGGCGGTGCCCGCTGTCGTGACCGCGAACCCGTGGAACCGCAGGACGGTCGCGACCATATCGACGATGTTGGCCTGATCGTCGACGATGAGGACGCTCGGCTGTCCGCTCATCCGCTCGATCAGATCAGAGCGGGATGAGAGTTCGATGAGAGTCCTATGTAGTCGGCACCTGGAGCACCATGCCGAGGCACATCTCGTCGCTGGTGCCCTCGCCCCAGACCACGTACCGCGCGGGCTGGCCCTTCAGCTGCGGCAACTGTCCGCGGAGGCTCGCGTCGTGCGTGCACGTGACGCGGTACGTGTCGCCGGCCTTGACCTGGACGGGCGTCGCGAGCGGCCGGATCGACTGGTCGTCGAAATCGTAGGCCGGGACGTCGAGCAGCGTCTTCGCGGTCGGCGTGCCGGGGTTGAGCTCGATCTTGATCGACCGGCCGAGCAGGTGCATGTGCCCGGCCGCCGCGTACACCGTGGCGTTCTTCTTGGCACGGAAGTCGCACTGCTGGGTCGCGCCGGCGACGGGTGGCTTACCGCTGCGGCAGAGCTGGTTGAGGCCGGCCACCCGGCGCGGCGCCTTCGGGCCGAACCGCTTCGTGACGTCGGCGACGGCGGCCTTCCGATCGCAGAGCGGACCGGATTCCGCGGCGGTGCAGGGCAGCTCCACCGGCGCCGCGACCAGCCTGGCGCCCAGCCGCTTCATCCCGGAGACGTCGTCGTTGAGGCGCAGCCGGATCGAGCTCTGGTCCGAGGGCGCGGCACCGTCCACGCCGAGCAGGTTGTAGTGGACCTGCATGACGAGTTGGGTGCCCGGCGGCAGGGGGAAACCCAGCGTCGGGTCGAGCAGCTTCTCGTTGGCGCCCGGCGCCCAGGACGCGACCCAGCCGGCGGCGTCGATACCGGCGTTACCGAAGCAGGTCCATCCCACGCCCGGCGTCGCCGCGTCGGCTTTGTGGGCTTTCGACAGGTCGGCAGGCTTCAGCCGGAAGAAGATCGCGTGGTGGACGAGATCGGTGTTCTCAGGCATGAACTGACTACCGGTCAGGAAGGTCTCGGCGGTCAGCTTCGGGTCGACGAGGAAGCAGCGGTAGTCGTCGGTACCGCCGCTCGGCGCGGCCGGCGAGTAGGGCTCCGGCATCTCGAGCGTCAGGAACCGCTCGCCCGGCCGCAACGGTTCGGGTGACGGTGCGTTGGCGTGCGTGTGACCGGTGGTCGGCGCCGAGCGCGTGTCGTCGGCAGCGCCGTCACCGGAGCACGCTGCGGCCAACAGGACGACGACCGCGAGCAGGCTGCGCTTCCACATCGGGACCTCCGATTGCCTCGGCATGTCCGGCGATGCTCGCGAACGAACTCGGCAACGGCGTCCGGATCCGATGGGAATCGGATGTGAGTTCCCGGTGATCGAGGTGTGGGTTACTCCGAGCGGACCGGGGTGGCCTCGGTGACGGCGGACATCGGCAGCGCGCCGTAGTAGTGCGGGTACGCCTCGCCGCCGGTGCTCGTCTCCCACCGCAGCGCGTCGCCGAGCGTCTCCGCGTCGACGGCCAGCAACATCAGCCCGGTCTCGCCGCCGAAGTGCCGGTCGAGCGTCCCGGGCAGCTGGGTGGCGGTGGAGAGGTGGACGAAGCCGTCGCGCAGGTCGTCCGGAGACCCCTCGTACTGCTCGGTGGCCTGCGCGGCCGCCCACTCGTCGGCGCGGAGAACTTTGTACACGGTTGTCACCCGCATACGGTATCGCCCGATCAGGCCTGCACCCAGACCCGCGCCAGGTCGGGCACCGCCCAGAGCTTGCTGACGAACACTCCGCGGACGTTCGAGCCGGTCAGCGTCCAGCGCCGCTGGTCGAAGAACGGGATCGCGGGCGCCCACTCGGTGCGGAGGCGGTTGGCGAACGCCGCGTACTCCCGCGCGGCCCGGGTGCGGTCGGGCAGCGCAGCGATCCGGTCCAGCTCGGCGTCGACGGCCTCGACGCGCAGGTAGCTCATGTTCGTGTTGCCGTCGGTGCGCAGGACTCGGCTGGAGTAGAGGTGCGGCAGCATCGCGTTGCCGTCCAGGTAGTCCGGCGTCCACTCGCAGAGGTAGAGGTCGTACGGGTTGTCCGCGCGTCCGATCGCCGCCAGGAAGTTCTCCTTCACCGGGCGAGGCACGACGGTGACGCCGGCGCGGGCGAACGCCGTGACGACGGCCGTGGCCAGCCGCCGGTGTTCGCCAGTGTCCTTGTGGGCGAACACCAGCGTCACCTCGGCACCGTCCAGCGCCTCGGACGCGGCAGCGGGGTTACCGGAGCGCAGGGCGCGGGACTGGTCCTCCGGATACCCCGGTAAGCGGGGCGAGAGCAGGCTGGTCGTGAAGTCACCCACGTAGTTGCCACCGAGCGCGGCCAGTGCCGACTCCGGGTTGAACGCCAGGCTCAGTGCCCGGCGCTGCTTGACGTCCGGGACGCGCTGGGTATTGAAGCAGAGGTCGCGGTGGCCGGATCCGACGCCGTCCACGAGCCGGTTGTCGAGCCCCATCTGGTAGGCCTCGTCGGCCTGGCTCGAGTCGATCGTGCTGAGCTGGACGCCGGCCGGGGCCTCGTCGCGCATCATCAGGCGGGTGACGTCCGTGCGTTCCGCCCCAAAGCGGACGACGTACCGGTCCGGGTAGTTGGTGCGCACAGGGTCGGTCTCGGGCTTCCAGGCCGGGTTCCGGGTGAGCGTCAGCGTGCGGTCGGGTGCGACCGAGGCGATTCGGTAGGGGCCGGTGATCGGGACCGGGTCGTTCTCCCTCGGCTTCCAGGTCGCCGCGACCGCCGCGGTGAACGGCAGCGCGGCGACGGCCGGAAGATCCGGGTGCGGCGCGGGGAACCGCAGCCGGAGGGTCTGCGCGTTGGGCGCCTCGACGCCGGGTGGGTACGGTGCGTCGCTGGTCGGGCCGGAGTAGACGGCGCGGAAGTCGGTCCGGCCGGTCAGCCACTCCTGCAGGTACGTCATTCCCTTCGCCCGGGTGCTGAACGCCCGGGCGATGCCGTGTGCGACGTCCTGCGCGGTCACCGGCGTGCCGTCCGCGAACGTCACCCCAGACCGGATCGTGAACTCCCAGGTGCGGCCGCCGTCCGTGCTGCGGCCGGTGTCGGTGGCGAGGTCACCGACCAGCGTCGGCTCCTTCGAGCCGTTCTCCCGGTACGCGGTGAGCGTGCGGGCCAGCAGCCGCGAGCTGGCCATCATGCCGTCGGTGTACTGGTTCTGGACCGGGTCGAGTTCCCAGAAGTCCGCTGCGGCGTAGAGCTCGACGGTGCCGCCGCGCACCGCACCGGGGACGGCCGGGGCGGGGCCGGTGGCGTCGTCGTCGGCGGAGAACTGCCGGACGGTGCTGTCGGAGGCCGCGGCCGGTGGGGACGAGTCCGACCTTTGGGTGTCCGAGCCGCGTTGGCCCACCCAGAGGACCGCGGCGCCGGCCAGCACCGCGAGGACCACCGCGGCGGCGGCCGTCCGGAGCACGACCGTGCGCCGCCGGGTCTTCTTCGCCGGGATCGGAGGCTGCGGGGATCCGTCGGACGCCACCCGGACGGTGGTATCGCCGGCGCCGACGTCGGTCACCCCGGCGTCCCCGGCCCCGGCGTCCCCGGCCCCGGCGGTTCCGGCCCCGGCGGTTCCGGCCCCGGCCCCGGTGGTTCCGGCTCCGGCGGTTCCGGCCGCCGCGGACGCGCCCGCGGGCAGCGGGGGCACCGGGATCGACGGTGCGGCGTCCGGGCGCCGCAGCGTCAGCGCCGCGAGCAGGTCACGCGCGCTGGGCCGCTCGCCGGGCGCCTTGCGCAGCGCCGCGCCGGCGAGGTCGCGCAGCGTCTCGTCCAGCGCGGACAGCTCCGGCGCCTGCTCCAGCGTCCGGTAGAGCATCACCTCGGGTGCGCCGATCCCGAACGGCGGTTTGCCGGTGCCGGCGAAGCACACCGCCGCGCCCCACGCGTGGATGTCGGTCGCCGGGGTGATCGCCTCGCCGCGGAACTGTTCCGGTGCCATGTACGGCGGCGACCCGATCGCCCCGCTCGTCAGCCCGCTCATCGCGTCGGCGGCCCTGGCGATGCCGAAGTCGATCACCCGCGGCCCGAACCGGGACAGGATCACGTTGCTCGGCTTCAGGTCGCGGTGCACGATGCCGGCTTCGTGGATCGCCACCAGCGCGGTCGCGATCCCGATCGCCACCGCGTCGAGCGCCCCACCGGTCAGCGGTCCCTGATCCTCGACGACCTCCTGCAGCGTCGGTCCGTCGACGAACTCCGTGACGAGGAACGGCTGCTCGCTCTCGACGTCCACATCGAGGACAGCAGCCGTGCTGAAGCGGGCCACCCGGGCCGCGAGGGTCGCCTCGGACCGGAACCGGGTCCGGAATTCGGGGGCATCCGCCAGGTGCGGGTGGATGACCTTCACCGCGACCTTGCGCTCGCGTCCGTCCGGCAGCTCGTCGAGGCCGGCGTAGACGATTCCCATCCCGCCGGAACCCAGGCGTCCGGTCAGGCGATACCGACCGAGTTGTCGCGGATCGTTCTTCCGAAGGGGCTGCGCCGTGCTCACGCGTACCTCTCTCCGATGGGCCGCTCGATCCCGCGCGCAGCGTAGCGATCCTCCGCCAGGCTTCCGCTCAACGGGTTACCGCTCGATGTCGGAGAGACTACGTGCGACCCTTCTCACGTGCGGTTTTAGAGGTTTCCGGGTAACCCGTCGCGTCTGAATCGGAACAGTCTGACCAACTCGGGTGCGTCTGCTCACAACGGGCACCAGCAGGGGGAGGGCCTCATTAACCTCTGGCCATCCCAGCGCCGGTGACGAGGGAGAACGATTCGTGCCTGAACCCGTGACTCTCCGCGACGGCGCGCTCGGTAACTCACCGGTTGACGGACACCCAGGGAGGTCGCGTTGAAGGACGATCGCACCAAGTACGTCTACGACTTCGCCGAGGGCAATAAAGAGCTGAAGGACCTCCTCGGCGGCAAGGGCGCCAACCTCGCCGAGATGACCAACCTCGGGCTGCCGGTGCCTCCCGGGTTCACGATCACCACCGAGGCGTGCACGATCTACCTCGACACCGGCGCCACCCCGGACGGCCTCGACGACGAGATCGCGACCCACCTGGCGACGCTGGAGAAGGCCCGCGGCAAGACGCTCGGCGACCCGGACGACCCGCTGCTGGTCAGCGTCCGGTCCGGAGCGAAGTTCTCGATGCCCGGGATGATGGAGACCGTCCTCAACGTCGGCCTCAACGACCGGTCGGTCGAGGGCCTGGCCCGCCAGGCCGACAACGAGCGGTTCGCCTGGGACTCCTACCGCCGGCTGATCCAGATGTTCGGCAAGACCGTCCAGAACATCGGTGGCGAGGCCTTCGAGGACGCGCTGGAAGAGATCAAGCGCGCGAAGGGCACGAACAACGACCTCGATCTGGACGCCGACGACTTACGGCAGCTGGTCGACGTCTACAAGCGCATCGTGCGGGAGCACACCGGGGCGGACTTCCCGCAGGACCCGCGGGAGCAGATGACCGCGGCGATCAACGCGGTGTTCGAGTCCTGGAACTCCGACCGCGCCGTGCTGTACCGGCGGCAGGAGCGCATCCCGGCCGATCTCGGTACCGCGGTCAACGTTGTCGCGATGGTCTTCGGCAACATGGGCATGGACTCCGGCACCGGCGTGGCGTTCACCCGCGACCCGGGCACCGGCGAGCAGGGCGTCTACGGCGACTACCTGCAGAACGCCCAGGGTGAGGACGTCGTCGCGGGCATCCGGAACACGGTGCCGCTCCAGGACCTGGAGAAGATCGACAAGACCTCCTACGACCGCCTCCTCGAGATCATGGCGACGCTGGAGGGGCACTACCGCGACCTGTGTGACATCGAGTTCACGATCGAAGCCGGTCAGCTCTGGATGCTGCAGACCCGGGTCGGGAAGCGCACCGCGGCCGCCGCGTTCCGGATCGCGTCGCAGCTGGTCGACGAAGGCGTCATCGATCTGGACGAGGCGATCCAGCGGGTCACCGGTGAGCAACTCGTCCACCTGATGTTCCCGCAGTTCGACACGTCGGCGAAGACGCACCAGCTCGGCCGGGGTATGTCCGCGTCGCCGGGTGCGGCGGTCGGCAAGGCGGTCTTCGACTCGTACACCGCGGTCAAGTGGTCGCGGTCGGGGGAGAAGGTCATCCTGGTTCGCCGGGAGACCAACCCGGATGACCTGAACGGCATGATCGCCGCCGAGGGCATCCTGACCAGCCGCGGTGGCAAGACCTCACACGCGGCGGTGGTCGCGCGTGGCATGGGCAAGACCTGTGTCTGTGGTGCCGAGGAGCTGCAGGTCAACACGAAGCGGCGGTTCCTCACCGCCCCGGACGGCACCGAGGTGCACGAGGGCGACGTGATCTCGATCGACGGCTCGACCGGGCGCGTCTACCTCGGTGAGGTACCGGTGGTGGATTCGCCGGTCGTCGAGTACTTCGAAGGTCAGATCGAGAATCCGGACGACTTGGTCCAGGCCGTCGACCGCATCATGAAGCACGCGGACGGCACCCGCCGGATGGGCGTCCGGGCCAACGCCGACACCGCCGAGGACGCGGAACGGGCACGCCGGTTCGGTGCCGAGGGCATCGGGCTGTGCCGGACCGAGCACATGTTCCTCGGCGAGCGGCGTCAGCACGTCGAGCGGCTGATCCTGGCCGAGGACGAGGAGCAGAGGGACGCTGCGTTGGAGGCACTGCTTCCGTTGCAGCGCTGGGACTTCCTCCAGTTGCTCACCGCGATGGACGGGTTGCCGACGACGATCCGGCTGCTCGACCCGCCGCTGCACGAGTTCCTGCCGAACATCACCGAGCTGTCGGTCCGGGTGGCGCTGGCCGAGTCCCGGGGCGAGAAGAACGAGAACGACCTGCGGCTCATGCAGGCCGTCCACCGGCTGCACGAGCAGAACCCGATGCTGGGTCTGCGTGGCGTCCGGCTCGGGCTGGTCGTGCCGGGCCTGTTCGACCTCCAGGTGCGGGCGATCGCGGAGGCGGCGGCCCAGCTGGTCAAGCTCGGCAAGGACCCGAAGCCGGAGATCATGATCCCGCTGGTCGGGTCGGTCCAGGAGCTGGAGATCATCCAGGCCGACGCGAAGAAGGTCCTCGCGGAGGTCGCCGAGCTGACCGGCGTCGACCTGCAGATCCTGATCGGGACGATGATCGAGTTGCCCCGTGCGGCGCTCACCGCCGACCAGATCGCCGAGGCCGCGCAATTCTTCTCGTTCGGCACCAACGACCTGACCCAGACGACGTGGGGCTTCTCCCGCGACGACGTGGAGGCGGCGTTCTTCTCCACGTACCTGGAGGTCGGGATCTTCGGCGTCAGCCCGTTCGAGACGATCGACGCGGACGGCGTCGGCGAGCTGGTGCGGATCGGCACCGAGAAGGGCCGGGCGACCCGTCCGGACCTCAAGGTCGGCGTCTGCGGTGAACACGGCGGCGACCCGGATTCGGTGCACTTCTTCAACAAGGTCGGGCTGGATTACGTGTCGTGCTCGCCGTTCCGCGTGCCGGTGGCGCGGCTGGAAGCGGCCCGCGCCACCGTGGTTCAGGAGGGCGGCTCGGACAGCCGCTGAGGTTTCGGGAATGACCTACCGCCGTGTTCACGGCGGTAGGTCTCTCCGAACGGAACTGCTCGATCAGCACCGGGTAGCCCTCCGCGGCCGCCCCGGCCACTGCCGTGGCGTGCAGGAAGTCGTTGAGCGCTCCGCTCGCAGGCGTCCTGCGGAGTGCCCGACGTCAGTGACCAGCGCCCGGCCGTCGAGATCGGCGTCGCCCAGGGTGCGGCGGACCGCGTCGTCGTCGGAGAGGCAGACGACGCCGAGCGGGCTCGCGGCGGCCTAGCTCAGGCCGGGGATGCGGTAGAAGTCGATCGCGGTGCCGCCGAGAATCGCGTCGCGGTCAGCGTCGTCCAGAGGTGCGAGCAGCTCTTGCATCGCGTCCCAAGCCCGGCGATAGCCGCCGGCCAGCACCGACACGGGCCAGTCGCTACCCCACATCAGCCGGCGGGGACCGAAGACCGTCAGCCCGTGATCGACGTAACGCCGCAGGTCGTCGGCGGTCCAGCCGGGCGCGGCGGCGGTGCCGAGGCCGGAGAGCTTCGCGAAGACGTTCGGGTACTCGGCCGCGCGCGCCAGCAACCCTGCCCAGGGTTCCCAGCCCCCGTCGGCGATCGGCGGATTCGCGAGGTGGTCGATGACGATCCGCAGGTCAGGGTGGTTCTCGGCGAGCCTCGGTACGTGTTCGAGGTGCCGGGGGAGCGTGGAGATCTGGTCCCAGGTCAGGCCGCGCGCGGCGACGATCCCGAGCGACTCCTGGACGGCCGGCCGCAGGATCCAGCCCGGGTCGGGTTCGTCGTGGACCAGGTGCCGCACTCCGACGTAGCGCGGGTCCTTCGCGTACCGGTCGAGCGCTTGTGCTGTCTCCTCGGGGTCGAGCAGCGGCACCCATCCGACGACCGCGGCGAGCCGGGGATGCCGGTCGGCCAGCGCGAGCATCGAGTCGGTGTCCGCGAAGCTTCCTTCGGACTGCACGAGCACGGTGACGTTGACACCGCACTCGTCGAGCTGCGGTTCCAGCTCGGCGTACTCGAACGTCCGGTAGATCGGACCGGCGTCCGGGGTGAGCCAGGCATATTCGAGCGCGTCGATGTCCCAGAAATGCTGGTGTGCATCAACCACGGGGGCCATGCGCGACTCTTTCGTCGTGGGGCGGATGGCCGGAACTGTAGGTCAACGCTCAACGAGCACAAACCGCGCACCGCGCGCACCCGCCCCGCCCCGGCCGCCCCGCCCCGCCCCGCCCGCCCGCCAGCGCGCTGCCCGCGGCACCCGCTGTGCGCGGCACCCGCTGTGCGCGGCAGCTCCCATTGGAGCGGTGCCCCGTCCCAGAGATCGGGACGGGCCGTCCGTTTCCCGCGAACGTGGTGCCGCTTTCGTCACCGCTGTCGGGTTCGACAACCGTTGACGAGGCAACTGGCCCCACTTGGGCGAGCTAGAACTGGCCCAGGTGGGTCCGCTTCCCCGGGAGCGCCACGCCGCCCGCCCGAGAGCCACCGGTGTTGCGGCAGCAGGGCGCGTTACCGCGTGCCCTGGACCGCATCGTTCGGACCTGGCTACCGGCGCGTCAGCAGTCGGGCGCCGCGTCTCGGCATTCGAGCGGCCAGGTCCGAAACCCGCGTACCGGAGCCCGATTCGTCACCTGAGTCCTATTCTTTGGCTGCCCGCTCGCAGATGGATGTCCCCGCGTGGGTGCCCCCACACCCACTACCGGTCAACCATTCACCGCACACCCCCACGATCCGACAACCATCCAAAGATCGGCCCCCGCGGGCTGGACGTACGGACATCCACCGGGTGCCCGAAGCCGCCGGGGCCGCCCCGCCCAGGTCAGCCGCCCAGGTCAGCCGCCCAGGTCAGCCGCGCAGGTCAGCCGCGCAGGTCAGCCGCGCAGGTCAGCCGCGCAGGTCAGCCGCGCAGGTCAGCCGCGCAGGTCAGCCGCCCAGGGCCCGTCGGCGGCTACCCAGTGCTGCTCCGCCGAGGTCCGCGCGGGCGCCGGCCGCGACGCCGGCGCCGTGCCCGCTGCCGGTGAGCACCCGGCGCGGTGCCGAGCGAAGCTTCGGGAACGCCTCGGCGAACCGCTGGTCGACGGTGCGTTGCCGGTCGGCGAGCACCAACTCGGCCGAGCGGCCCGTCGCACTGGTGGACGCCGTCGCGGTGGCTTCCGCCCGCGCCCGGTACTCGGCGTCCGCGAGCCGGACGTGCACGGTCGCGCTGAACCCGGCCAGCCACGCACGCCGGTACGCGGCCTTGTTCTCCCGCGCGGGCACGCGTGCGGCGGCAAGTCCACGGGCGGCCTGCACGAGCAGCGAAGTGAACAGGATCTCGGTGCGCTCGATGTCAGACGAGTACCCGAACAGCAGCGCGGAGAGCTCCTTGCCCCGCGCGCCGAACCCGGTGCGCTGGACCACCTGCAGGCCGAGCGCCCGCGCGATGCCGCTGAGCAGCCCGATCTTGTCCAGCGCATAGGGCGGATCGAGGTCGATCACCCGGTCGGCGATCGCGTCGACGGTCTCGTCGCCGTCGGCGAGCATCGCGCGGTCGACGCCGTACCGAGCCATCAACTCGGCGGCTTTCGCGGTGAACGTTTCGGCCTCGGCCGGACTGGCGGCTGCGTCCTCGGCCTGGGCAAGCAGCTTGCGGATCGTCGCGAGCTTGGCTTCGGAAGCGGACATCGGAAACTCTCCTGGTAGCGCGCTCGTGCGGATGACAACGAGAACTTTGACAGCCCACGACGACCTTCCGCTGCGACGGCCGGAGTCGCTGTGGACAACCGCCCTGGTTAGGGTCGACGCATGCCGCAAGAGCTGCTGGTGGTCGTGAACGAGGGTGCTGGCAGTACCGAGCTTGCCGCTGTCGACAAGGCGGTGGAGGTCCTGCGGCGGGTCGCCGATGTCATCGTGGTCCGCACGGCCGACCTGGACGCTCTCGGCGCCGCGCTCCGCGTCCACCGGGAGCGGTTGACCGTGCTGGCCGGCGGTGACGGGTCGTTGCACGCGGCGGTGCAGTTGCTCTTCAACGCGCACCTGCTCGACCCCGGGCGTCCGTTCGGGCTGCTCCCGCTCGGCACCGGCAACGACCTCGCCCGGACGCTGGGCATTCCGCTCGACCCGGTCAGCGCCGCCGAGACCGTACTGGACGGCCGTCCACGGACCCTCGACATCGCCGTCGACGACACCGGCGAAGTGCTGGTCAACGCCGCGCACGCGGGCGTCGGCGCGGAAGCGGGCCGGCTGGCCAGTGGCTGGAAGCCCACACTGGGGGTGGCGGCGTACCCGCTCGGTGGGCTGGTCGCCGGGTTCTCCAGCGAGGGCTGGGCGATGGACGTCGAAGTGGACGGTGTGCGGGTACACGATGCCGGCCAGCCGATCCTGATGCTGGGGGTCGGCAACGGGCGGTCGATCGGCGGAGGAACGCCGCTGGCCCCGAACGCGGAGCCGGACGACGGGCTGCTGGACGTGGTGGTGGCTGCGGTGCATGGTCCGCGCAACCGCTATGCGTACGGAATGGCCCTGCGGGACGGCGTCCACATCAGGCGTGAAGACGTTCGGGTACATCGCGGCCGGCACGTCTCGCTGTCGGTGCCGGAGGGCGCCGAAGGTTTTCGGGTGAACACCGACGGCGAGGTCAGCGACCTGGTGCACCATCGCTCGTGGGAGGTCCACCAGGGCGTGTGGTCAGTGCTCGTGTCGGGGTCCGCTCGGGCGGTCTGGTAGCCACCATGGATGACGACGCGGGCTGGGATGAATGGGGCGCACAGCGCCGCGTCGCGGAGCCGGCGAAGGACCCCGGCACCGGCCGCACCCCGTTCCAGCGCGACCGTGCCCGCGTCCTGCACTCCGCGGGCTTCCGGCGACTCGCCGCCAAGACCCAGGTGATCACCGCCGGCCAGGACGACTTCCTCCGCACCCGGCTCACGCACTCGCTCGAGGTCGCCCAGATCGCCCGCGAGATGGGCGTCGCGCTCGGCGCCGACCCGGACATCGTCGACACCGCGGGACTCGCCCACGACCTGGGCCACCCCCCGTTCGGCCACAACGGCGAGGACGCGCTCGACGTCGTCGCACAGAGCGCCGGTGGCTTCGAGGGCAACGCGCAGACGCTCCGCGTCGTCAGCCGCCTGGAGGCCAAGGTGCCGGACGCCGGCCTCAACCTCACCCGAGCCACGCTCGACGCGATCACCAAATACCCGTGGGCGCGCAAACCAGGCACCCGGAAGTTCGGCGTCTACCCCGACGACGAGCCGGTCTTCCAGTGGTACCGCGAGGGAGCGCCGCAGCATCAGCGGTGCCTCGAAGCCCAGATCATGGACTGGGCCGACGACGTCGCGTACTCCGTGCACGACCTGGAGGACGGTGTGCACGCCGGGCACGTCCGGATCGAGCTGCTCGCCGACCCGGACGAGCGGCTCGCACTCTGCGCCGACGTTGCCGGCGCCTACTCCGACGAATCGCCCGATGACCTGCGGGAAGTACTGGCCGAGCTGCTGAGGCAACCCGTCGTGGACGGCCTGGCCGGATACGACGGGAGCCACGCCGCCCAGGCCAGGCTCAAGCACGTCACCAGCGCGCTGGTCGGTCGCCTCTCGGCGGTGGCGGTGCGGGCCACCCGAGCGAACGCCGGCCCCGGCCCCCTGCGCGGCTACGCGACCGACCTCATCGTCCCCCGGAAGGCCCGCGCTGAGTGCGCACTGCTCAAGGGGCTGGCGCTGCGGTACGTCATGAACCGCCCCGGCGCGGAGGCCCGCTACGACCGGCAGCGCGAGATCCTGGTCACGCTCGTCGAGGCGCTGGTGCGCCGGGCGCCGGACGACCTCGACCCGATCTTCGCCCCGCTGTGGAAGAGCGCCCCGGACGACGCCGCGCGGCTCCGCGTCGTCGTCGACCAGGTCGCCAGCCTGACTGATCCGGCCGCGGTCGCCTGGCACGACCGCCTCACGAGGGAGCCTCGATGAAATACGCCCGACTGGGCAACACCGGCCTGGAAGTCTCCCGGATCAGCCTCGGCTGCATGACGTACGGCGATCCGAACCGCGGCAACCACACCTGGACCCTGCCCGAGGACGAGAGCCGCCCATTCATTCAGAAAGCGCTCGAGAGAGGCATCAACTTCTTCGATACGGCGAACGTCTACAGCGACGGCAGCAGCGAAGAAATTGTCGGCCGCGCACTACGCGATTTCGCCAACCGTGACGAGATCGTCCTCGCCACCAAGGTGCACGGCCGCATGCACAAAGGCCCGAACGGCGCCGGACTCTCCCGCAAAACCATTCTCGCCGAAATCGACAACAGCCTGCGCCGTCTCGGCACGGACTACGTCGACCTCTACCAGATCCACCGCTTCGACCCGCGCACCCCGATCGAGGAGACCGCCGAAGCGCTGCACGACGTCGTCAAGGCAGGAAAGGCTCGTTACATCGGCGCGAGCTCGATGTGGGCGTGGCAGTTCGCGAAATACCTGCACACCGCCGAAAAGCACGGCTGGACCCGCTTCGTCTCCATGCAAAATCACTACAACCTGCTCAATCGCGAGGAGGAGCGGGAGATGCTGCCGCTCTGCCTCGACGCGGGCATCGGCGTCATCCCCTGGTCGCCGCTGGCCCGCGGCCGGCTCACACGCGACCCGGACGTCACCACCGCACGCAGCGCCAACGACGGCTTCGGACGCTCCCTCTACGACGCCACCGAGGCGGCCGACCGCGCGGTGATCGACGCGGTCGCCCGCGTCTCGGCCGAGCGCGGCGTCCCCCGCGCGCAGGTCGCGCTCGCCTGGGTGCTGGCCAGGCCCGGCGTGACCGCGCCGATCATCGGCGCCAGCAAACCGACCCACATCGACGACGCGGTGGCTGCGGTCGATCTCGACCTCTCCGCCGAGGAACTCGAGGCCCTCGAGAAGGCTTACGTCCCCCATTCGGTCGTCGGCTTTTAGATCTACGCATGCATGGCGGGCGCCGGGTGGATTCGCATCCGGCGCCCGTCGGCCGGTCGCGAGACGTCCCGCTCCGCCGTCGCGGTACGGGCAGGTGCCCTCGCGTCCTCGTTAGTACCCCCCGTGGTGGGCACCGCCGGCCCCGCGGAACCACCGCCCGGGGCAAAGCCGCGGCCCGCGGAACCACCGCCCGGGGCCAGAGCCGCGGCCCCTCACTCGACCGGATGTCCGTCGATCGTCCAGAAGTGGAATCCGCCGATCATCTCTTTGACCCGGAAACCCAGCTCCGCGAGCCGCAGCGCCGACCGGGTCGACCCGTTGCAGTGCGGCCCGTCGCAGTACGTGACGTAAACGAGCGAGCGGTCGAGCCCGGCGGTGGTCGCCTCGCTGATCGTCCGGGTAGGCAGGTTGACCGCTCCGGGGAGGTGGCCGGCCGCGAACTTCTCCGGCGACCGGGCGTCCACGATGACGAACCCTTCGACGCCGTGGGCCAGGTCGCTCGCAACGTCCGCACAATCGGTTTCGAAGCGGAACCGTTCCGCGAGGCGCGCCACCGCCTCGGTCGGGTCCGCCGCAGGGACGCGGGTGACCAGGCCGCGTAACACGCGGGGCGCGGTCATCGGGGGCCGTCCAACGCGAACCGGCGGACGGCCGACACCCGGCCGCCGAGCTCGACCAGGCCCTCGCCGGTCGGACCGGCGACCAGGACGGACCCGACGCCCTGGTGGATCTCGACCCGTCGCTGCACCTGCCCGACGAGCGCGACCGCCGCCGCGCCGGTGGCCTCGTCCTCGCTGATCCCGAGCGCGACCGGGAACGAGCGGGACCGGACCACGCCTGCGGCCTCGTCGATCCAGGCCCAGACGTACGTGTTGCCCTCGGTGGGCTGCGGGTAGGCGTCGACCTCGGCGGCGCTCGCGAGCTGCCGGAAGTTGATCGGCGGTGCCCATTCGGGGCGTCCGGAGACCCAGGTGAGCTCGGGCTCGTACCGCACGGGCACGGTGCCGGCCGGGGGGCGGAGTGCGGTGGCCGGTGTGCCCTCCTGCGCCAGCAGCCACGCCGTGCCCACCGTGGGGTGACCCGCGAACGGCAGTTCGGCGGCGGGGGTGAAGATGCGGATCGCGCCGGTGGCGGCGTCGTCGACGAAGACCGTCTCGCTGTAGTTGAGCTCGGCTGCGATGCGCTGGCGGTCGGCGTCCGGAACGCGCGCACCGTCCAGGATCACACCGAGCGGGTTGCCTGCCCGACCGTCCGGGCCTGGGAAAACCAGCAGCTCATGCACCTCGATACTCATGGGGCAGAGCATGACGTGCGGGCAGGCCTTCAGTCGAGTGGCAGAGACGCCCACTATCGAAAGTTTTCTGCCATCGGCCGCGCCGCCGATTGTCGGGCCTCAGCTTTACACTCGACGCCGTGGCGGGGCGGATCAGGGACAGCGACATTGCGCTGGTGCGGGAACGGTCGGCGATCGTCGACGTCATCGGTGAGCGGGTGACGCTGCGTCCGGCAGGCGGCGGCACGTTCAAGGGCCTGTGCCCGTTCCATGACGAGAAGACCCCCTCATTCAACGTAAATCCTGCCAAAGGTGTCTACTACTGCTACGGCTGCGCCGAGGGCGGTGACGTCCTCAGCTTCGTGATGAAGACCGAGGTGCTGTCGTTCGCCGAGGCTGTCGAGCGGTTGGCGGCGCGGGTCGGCGTCCAGCTCACCTACACCGAGGCCGGTCCGGCGCCGGTGCGCAACAGTGGCCAGCGCGCCCGGCTGATCGCGGCGCACACCGCGGCAGCGGAGTTCTACGCCGAGCAGCTCGGCACCCGCGAGGCGCTGCCTGCCCGCGAGTTCCTGGCCGCCCGCGGGTTCGGCCCCGACGCGGCCCGGCAGTTCGACTGTGGGTTCGCGCCGATCGGCTGGGACGCGCTGACCAAGCACCTCCGCGGCCGCGGGTTCACGCACGAGGAGCTGGTCACCGGCGGTATCTCCAAGGCGGCCCGGTCGGGCTCGTTGATCGACCGGTTCCGCGGCCGGCTGGTCTGGCCGATCCGCGACCTCGGTGGCGAGGTGATCGGGTTCGGTGCCCGCCGCCTGCTCGACGGGGACGACGGGCCGAAGTACCTCAACACGCCCGAGTCGCCGATCTACAAGAAGTCGCACGTCCTGTACGGGGTCGCGGCTGCGAAGAAGGACATCGCGAAGCAGCAGCGCGCGGTTGTCGTCGAGGGATACACCGACGTGATGGCCTGCCACCTCGCCGGGGTGGGCACCGCGGTCGCCACCTGCGGCACGGCGTTCGGCGCCGACCACATCCAGGTGCTCCGGCGCCTGCTGATGGACCAGGACGAGTTCCGCGGCGAGGTGATCTTCACGTTCGACGGTGACGCCGCCGGGCAGAAGGCCGCGGTGCGCGCGTTCGAGGACGATCAGCGGTTCGTCGCCCAGACGTTCATCGCGGTGTCGCCGCAGAACATGGACCCGTGCGACCTGCGGCTCGCGCACGGCGACTCCGCGGTCCGCGACCTGGTGGCCCGGCGTGAGCCGCTGGTCGCGTTCGTCCTGCGGACGATCCTCGCGCGCTACGACCTCGACACCGTGGAGGGCCGGGTGGCCGCGCTGCGTGCGGCCGCGCCACTGGTCGCCCGCATCAAGGACCGCGCGATGCGGCCCGAGTACGCGCGCAAGCTCGCCGGTGACCTGGGCATGGACCTCGAGCCGGTGCTCAAGGCCGTGAACGAAGCCGCCGGGAAGGCGCAGTCAGGCAAGAACGCGCAGGCCGGGCGAGGCACGCCGGCCGGCCGGGGCACGCAGCCCGGACGCGCGCCGCGGCAGGGCACCTCGCCGGAGGCAGAGTCGGCCGCGCCGGTGAGCCCGGCGGCCGGTGGACGCCCCGATCCGCACGATCGCGCGCTGCTCGTCGAGCGGGAAGCGCTGAAGCTCGCGGTGCAGGAGCCGGTGCTGGCCGGGCCGCTGTTCGACGCGGTCGGCGAGGACGCGTACACCCATCCGTCGTATCGGGCGGTGCGGCGCGCGGTCGCCGCTGTCGGTGGTGCGGTCGCGGGCACGTCCGGCCCGGAGTGGGTGCAGGCGCTGGTGTCACACTGCGAGGGCAGTGACGCCCAGGCACTGGTCGTCGAGTTGGCGGTCGAGCGGTTGTTCAACGACGGTGAGCTCGACCCCCGGTACGTCGCCGCGCAGGTCAACGAGGTGCAGCGGCTGGCCATCGTCCGTCGAGTGGTCGCCGTCAAGTCGAGGCTGCAGCGGGTGAATCCCGTCGACGCCGCGGACGAGTACATGAAGCTGTTCGGCGAGCTGGTCGCCCTCGAACAGTACCTGCACGGCCTGCGGCAACAGGCGATCGGAGGCCTGTAATTCTGTGCTGAATCCCAAGACAGTGCTCGACCGGTTACTGCGCCGGGATGCCCCGCCGGTGACACCGCCGCTGGAGGCGCACGACCGGGTGGTGGCGTGGGCCAACACCGCGGAGGCCGTGGCGGTGGCCAGCACGCAGGCACTCTGGTTGCCGCCCAAGAAGGGCACCGGCGACGGGGCGGAGTGGCATCGGCTCGGCTGGGCGGAGATCCACAAAGCGGTGTGGCGGGACGGGGCGCTCGTCGTCACGCCGGGCGTCGAGATCGAGCCGGGCGTCGTCGCGGACGGGCCCGTGCGCCGGGTGCGGCTCGCCGAGCCACGTGATCTCCCGGCCGAGGTGCAGACCCGGGTGACGCGCAGCGTGGCGTACACCAGTCGCCACGATCTGGGCACCGGTGGCGCTGTGCTGGTGCTGGCCCGCCGGGTGCCGGGCGTTGATGGTTTGACCTGGCAACTCCGGTTCGACGACCCCGCCGACCGCGAGGTGCCGGCCGCCCGCGCCGAGGCCGAAGGACTCCTCGCCGACGCCCGCGCCTCCCGCGCCTGACGCACCGCGCGTCGGCCGAAGGGCTCCTCGCCGAGGCGCGCGCGTCTCGCGCCTGAGACGTCGCGCTTCCGAGTCGGAGGACTCCTCGCCGACGCGCGCGCCTCCCGCGCCTGAGACGTCGCGCTTCCGAGTCGGAGGACTCCTCGCCGACGCGCGCGCCTCCCGCGCCTGAGGCACGCGCTTCCGGGGCACGCGCTGGCCGTGTCGGCTGAAGTGTCGTGCTAATCGGACCGATGGGCCCGGCATCCGAGATGTGTCTCGGATGACGGGACCCTGCACGGTGGGGCGTCTCCCTGAGGTGGAAGCCGGTCACCCGATCGACCATCTGCTTAGAGCCCTGCTTCGCGTCGACCCACGGCGAGGGGCCGGGGAGCGCGGGGCGGGCGCGCGCCTCCGGCGGGGCTCAACCCCAGTGCCAGGCCGACCGCGACGACCGCGATACCGACCCAGACGAGCACGCCCGGCACCGGCTGGCCGAGAGCGATGCCGCTCAGCGCTGCCGCCACCGGCGCGACGCCGGTCAGGAGCCCGGCTCGCCCGGAACCGAGGCGGTCCACGCACGTGTACCAAAGCACGAACGCCAGCGCGGTGACCGCGACCGCGAGGTATCCGACCGCAACCAGCTCGGTGCGGTCCAGGTGCAGTGCGGCGGTCGGCCCCTCGCGCAGGACGCCGATCGCCAGGAACATCAGCGCGGCGATCCAGGTGGTGTGCACCGAGACGCCCCACGGCCGGTGGCGCCCCAGCACGGGCACCGCGAGCAGCGTGAAGCCGGCCTCGCACGCGAACACTACGACGGCCCACACCAGCCCCTGGGTGTCACTGCGTCCGAGTCCCTCGACCAGCGCCGCCCCGCCGGTTACCACCAGCGCCGCGACCAGCACCCGCGCGGTCGGCCGCGCCCCTTCGAGCAGCGGCCCGACCGCGGCCATCACCACCGGCACGCTCGCCACCGCGACGCCGAGCACGGCTGGCTCGGCGTGCTCCGACCCGTAGACCAGCGCGACGTTGAACATCACCATGCCGGTCACCGCGACCCCGCTGAGCCAGAGCCACTCGACGCCGCGCGGTACGACGATTCGCTGCCGGGCGAGGCGCGCGAACACGACGAGCAGTAGGCACGCCAGCCCGTAGCGCACTGCCTGGACGGTGAAGAGCGGGCTGCTCACCAGCAGCGAGGAGACCGCGACGCTGCCGCCGACAAAGACCATGCCGGTGGCGCCGGACGCCGCGGCGGTACGGGTGCCGAGACCGGGACGAGCGAGTACGGAGTTGACCATACGGTCATGCTCGGCGACCCTCGTGGTTCGGTTGAAGGACCATTGAACGCGCGAGAAGGTAGACCAATGTCGTCGGGTTCGGACTTCCTCCAGCTGCGGGCAGCGTCCGCGCCGACCAAGGGACTGACGACCTGGCTGGTCGACGCGGTGCGTGCGGCGGTCGCTGACGGGCGCCTCGTGGCCGGGGCGCGGTTGCCGGCGACCCGGGTGCTCGCGACGGATCTCGGCGTCTCGCGGGGCGTGGTGGTGGAGGCGTACCAGCGGCTCGTCGACGAGGGACTCGCCCAGGCCCGGACCGGCGTCGGCACCGTGATCACCACCCTCCTCACCCCGCCCGCGCCCGGACCGGCCGGGGCTGGCCCGGCCACGCCCGGCCCAGCGACGCCCGACCCGGCCGAGGTCGCGCCCGGGCCGGCGGCGCCCGGCTCGGCCGAGGCCGTGCCCGGCCCCGGCGCGGTGGGCGGCCCGCCGGACAGGGCCGGCGCGTCGACGCCGACCGGGTTTCGGCTGCCGTTGGGCCCGGCGGCCGGGATCGAGTTCGACCTCTCGCCCGGCCGCCCCGACCTCGCCGCGTTCCCGCGCGCCGCCTGGCTCCGCGCCGAGCGAACCGTGCTGGCCACGATGACCAGCACCGACCTCGGTTACGGCGACCCGCGCGGCACGCTCCCGCTCCGCACCGAGCTGGCCGCCTGGCTGGCCCGCACCCGCGGCACCCGCGCCGACCCCGACGATGTCGTGGTCGTGGCCGGCGTGGCCCAGGCGCTCGCACTGGTCGCGCGCATCCTCGGCGCCGGTAGAGCCGTCGCGATCGAGGATCCCGGTTCCCGCGGCGCGCGTGACCAGCTGATCCACTGGGGCATGCACCTACATCCGGTCCCGGTGGACGGCGACGGGCTCCGGATCGACGCGCTGGCCGCGACCGGTGCGCCCATTGTGCTGCTGACCCCGGCTCACCAGTTCCCGACCGGCGTCGTGCTGGCCCCGCAGCGGCGGCGCGAACTGCTCGGCTGGGCCGACGCACACGGCGGCCTGATCCTCGAGGACGATTATGACGCCGAGCACCGGTACGACCGAGCGCCGGTGGCCGCGCTCCAAGCGTCCGCTGCGGACCGCGTCGTCTACATGGGCAGCACGTCCAAGACGCTCGCGCCGGGCATGCGCCTGGGCTGGATGGTCGCGCCGCGCGCGATGCGGGACCACCTGATCGCGGCGAAGCACGCGACCGACCTGGGCAACCCGGCGTTGTCCCAGCTCGTCCTCGCGCACCTCCTGGCCTCCGGCGAGTACGAGCGGCACCTGCGACGGGTCCGGGTCCGCCAGCGCCGCCGCCGGGACGCGCTGCACGCCGCGCTGACCCGGCACCTCCCGGACGCCCGGGTCGAAGGGGTTGCCGCCGGCCTGCACCTGTTGATCTCGCTGCCCGGCGACGTCCCCGACACGGTCCTCGCCGAGAAGGTCGCCGAGGTCGGCGTCCGGGTGCATCCGCTGTCCTGGCACCGGATGGTTCCCGGACCGCCCGGCCTGGTGATCGGTTATGCCGCACATCCCCCGAACCGTCTCGAAGAGGCCGCCCGCAGGATGGGCGCCGGTCTCGCCGCTGTGGTGCGGAGCACGACCGCGAGGTAGGAAGTCGGCATGGCACTCGTCGCAGGCGTCGACTGCTCGACGCAATCCACCAAGGTCCTGATCTGTGATGCCGAGACCGGGGCGGTGGTCCGGCAGGGGCGCGCGCCTCATCCGGACGCGACCGAGGTCGCTCCCGCGGTCTGGTGGGACGCGCTGCGTAGCGCGTCCGACGGGCTGCTGGACGACGTGCAGGCGCTGGCCGTCGGTGGTCAGCAGCACGGCATGGTGACGCTCGACGCGAACGGCGAGGTCGTCCGCCCGGCGCTGCTCTGGAACGACACCCGCTCGGCGGGGGCGGCCACCGACCTGATCGACGAACTCGGCGGCGCCCAGCCCTGGGTGGACGCGGTCGGCGTCGTCCCGGTCGCCAGCTTCACGGTCACCAAGCTGCGGTGGCTCGCCGCGAACGAACCGGACGAGGCCCGCCGCACCGAGCGGGTGGTGCTCCCGCACGACTGGCTGACCTGGAAGCTGTCGACGAACGCGGACCCGACCACCGACCGCGGCGACGCGTCCGGCACCGGCTACTGGTCGGCCGCAACCGGTGAGTACCGTCACGACCTGCTGCGACGTGCGTTCGGCCGGGAGCTGGGCGTGCCGGAGGTCAAGAAGCCCGACGCGATCGTCGGCCATACCCCGGACGGCATCGCGCTGGCCGCGGGCACCGGCGACAACATGGCCGCGGCCCTGGGACTGGGCGCCGGCCCCGGCGACGTCGTCGTCTCGCTGGGGACCAGCGGCACCGTGTTCGCGGTCTCCGAGTCGCCGACCACCGACCCGAGCGGTTACGTCGCCGGCTTCGCCGACGCGACCGGCCGGTTCCTGCCGCTGGTCTGCACGCTGAACGCAGCCCGGGTGTTGACCGCCGCCGCGGACCTGCTCGGCGTCGACCTCGACCGGCTGTCGGAGCTGGCCCTCGCGAGCACGCCCGGCGCTGCCGGGCTGACCCTACTGCCTTATCTGGACGGTGAGCGCACCCCCGATCTGCCCGACGAGACCGGGCGGCTCACCGGCCTGACCCGCGCCAACGCCCGCCCGGAGAACCTCGCACGCGCCGCCGTCGAGGGCATGCTGCTCGGCCTCGCCGACGGTCTGGACGCCGTCCGGCAGCACGGCGTTCCGGTGCGGCGGGCGCTGCTGATCGGTGGCGCGGCGCTCTCGCCCGCGGTGCGCGCGGTCGCGTCCGGCATCCTCGGCGTCCCGGTCGACGTCCCGGCGCCGGGGGAGTACGTGGCGCTCGGCGCGGCCCGGCAGGCCGCGTGGGCACTGTCCGGTGCCGCAGAACCGCCGCAGTGGACGGTTGAGGCGGAACGTGCCCCCGAGGCCACCGAGGACTACTCCGGGGCCCGTGACCGCTACGCCCAGTTTCGGACGGGAGTGCAAGAACTTTCGGTTCGCTCGAACAAAAGTTAGGCGTCTGTGATCCAAAAGAGTCTGGACAGGCATCCCTGAGCGGCCCTACCGTCGTCCCACGCCCTGTGACGGAGGCCACCCCGGCCTCGGACGCTCGGGAAGGCTGCGTTATGACGCCTCGGCCCAGACCGGACAACACCGCTCAGTCCCAGATCCTGCTGACCCTCCGCGACGAGGGGCCCGTGTCCCGGGCCGAGCTCGGCGACCGGCTGGAACTCCCCCGTGCCCGGCTGGCAGCCGAGCTGGGCCGGCTCGCCGAGCTCGGCTTGGCGCGCGACGGTGGTCCGGCCGCGTCCCGGGGCGGCCGCCGGTCGACGCTCGTCGAACTCGACCCCGAGCTGCGGTTCGCCGGTGTCGACCTGGGCGCCACGTCGGTCACCGTCGAGGTCACCGACGCCTCGCTCGAGCCGGTCGCGTCGGTGGAGGAGCCGATCGATATCCGGAGCGGGCCGGAAGCCGTGCTCGACCGCATCGACGACCTGCTCGCCAAGGTGCGCGCCGACGGTCACCTCACCCGGCTCGCCGGGATCGGCCTCGGTGTCCCCGGGCCGGTGAGCTACCGGGACGGCGTCCCGGTGTCGCCGCCGATCATGCCGGGCTGGGATCGCTACCCGGTCCGCGAGGAACTGGCCGGACGCCACGGCTGCCCGGTCGTCGTCGACAACGACGTCAACATCATGGTCGTCGGCGAACGCCGCGGCGGAGTGGCCCGGTCGATCGAGGACCTGCTGTTCGTCAAGGTGGGCACCGGGATCGGCTGCGGGATCGTGGTCGGCGGCCAGGTCTACCGGGGCGTCGACGGGTGTGCGGGCGACATCGGGCACATCCAGGTCGACCCGCACGGCCCGGTCTGCGCGTGCGGCAACGCCGGCTGCCTGGAGGCGGTCTTCGGTGGTGCCGCGCTGGCCAGGGACGCGTTAGCCGCGGCGCGCAACGACACCTCACCGTCGCTCGCCGAGCGCCTGCGGACCCACGGCACGGTCACCGCCGCGGACGTCGGTGCGGGCGCCGTCGAGGGTGACCCGGTCTGCATCGGGCTGATCCGCGACGGTGGGCGCCGCCTCGGCGGTGTGCTGGCCAGCCTGGTGAGTTTCTTCAACCCGTCGATGATCGTGATCGGCGGCGGGCTCGCCGGGCTCGGGCACCTGCTGCTCGCCGAGGTGCGGTCGGTGATCTACCGCCGGTCGCTGCCGCTGGCCACCCGCAACCTGCCGGTGGTGCTGTCCGAGCTGGGGTCGCGCGCCGGGGTGGCCGGAGCGGCCGCGCTGGTCAGCGAACTCGCGTACGGACCGGTGACCCGATGACGCCCGCGACCGGCCGGCCCGACGACAACGGCCGCGGCCCCGATCTCACCCCAGAAACGACTGCCCGCGACGCCAGCCCGGCGGCGGGCGCCACCGGCACAGGCGGCGCGAGCGTTGCTGAGAATCGAGCCGCGCCGCTGCTGCGACTCTCCGGCATCGTCAAGACGTTCCCCGGCGTCCGCGCGCTGGACGGGGTGGACCTCACGGTTCTGCCCGGCGAGGTGCACTGCCTGCTCGGTCAGAACGGGGCAGGCAAGTCGACGCTGATCAAGGTGCTCTCCGGCGCGCACCAGCCGGACGAGGGCTCGATCGAGTGGCTCGGCGAGCCGGTGCGGTTCACCAAACCGACCGCTGCGTTACGCGCCGGGCTCGCGACGATCTACCAGGAGCTGGACCTCGTCGACGACCTCACGGTCGCGGAGAACGTGTTCCTCGGGCACGAGCCGCGCCGGCTCGGGTTCAGCAGCCGCGGGGTGGCCCGTCGGCGCGCCAGGGAACTGCTGGCCCGGCTCGGCCACGGCGAGATCCCGGTCGGACGCGAGGTCGGCCGGCTGCCCGCCGCGGGCAAGCAGATCGTCAGCATGGCCCGTGCGCTCTCGCACGACGCCCGGCTGATCATCATGGACGAGCCGTCCGCGGTGCTGGCCCACGACGAGGTCGAGAACCTGTTCCGGGTCATCCGGGACCTGACCTCCGCCGGTGTCGCGGTCATCTACATCTCGCACCGGCTGGCCGAGATCCGGGACATCGGCGACCGGGTCACGATCCTCAAGGACGGCCGGACCGTCGCCGTGAACCTCCCGGCCCGGACGACGCCCACCGCTGAGGTGGTGCGGCTGATGACGGGCCGGAACGTCGAGTACGTCTTCCCGGCCCGGCGCGGCGATCGGGCCGACGCCCCCTCCGCAGCGCCCGGCGATACAGCTCCGGCGAGCGGCGATTCCACCGGGGCGCGGGAGGATGCCTCCGCGGAACGCGGCGACACGGCCGCGGCGCGCGATGCCGCAGCGACGCGGGATGGTACGGCTGCGACGCCTCGAGTCGAGACGGCCGCGGTACGTGCCGGTGTGGTGCGCGGGCCGGAGGCGGCTGCGCCGCTGCTGCGCGTCACCGGGCTGGGGCGGCCGGGGGAGTTCGAGGGGATCTCGTTCAGCGTCCGGGCGGGCGAGATCGTCGGGTTGGCCGGGCTGGTCGGCGCCGGTCGCTCGGAGATCCTGGAAGCCGTCTACGGCGCCCGGAAATCCGCCACCGGCACCGTCGAGGTTGACGGCAAGACGCTGCGCCGCGGCAGCGTGCAGGCCGCCGTCGCCGCGGGGATGGGGCTCGCCCCCGAGGAGCGCAAGAGCCAGGCGCTGCTGCTCGGCGAGCCGGTGTACCGCAACGTCGCGCTGGCGTCGCTGCGGCGGTTCTCCCGGCTCGGATTCCTGCGACGCGGCTTGGAACGCGCGGAAGTGAGTGCGGTGACCAGTTCGCTGGACCTCCGCCCGGCCGATCCGCGCCGCGTCATGCGCACGCTCTCCGGCGGCAACCAGCAGAAGGCCGTCGTTTCGCGCTGGCTGCTGGGCCGGACCCGCCTGCTGTTGCTCGACGAACCGACCCGTGGCGTCGACATCGGAGCGCGCGCCGAGCTGTACGCGCTGATCCGGTCCCTGGCCGACCAGGGCGTCGGCGTGCTGATGGTCTCCAGCGAAGTACCCGAAGTACTCGGCCTCGCCGACCGCGTCCTGGTCGTGCGGGAAGGACACGTGGTGCACGAAGCCCCGGCGTCCGAACTCACCGAAGCACAGGTTCTCGACCTCGTCATGGCCGGGGAACGCGTCACCACCGGCCGCTGACCCGCCCCAACCGTCCCCGCGCGCACCCGGCTCGGCCGACCTCCGGCCACCACCGTGTGCGACGGCACCGCTACTGAAGAACGATCCGCCGCCACCGCATTGGAGCGAGGCGCTCATGACCGATCCCTCTACGAGACCAACGGCCGACCCGTCGGCCACCGCGTCCGCCACCGCCGTACCGCCCGCCGACGAGCACGCCCGGGTCGAAGCGGCCGCGGCCAAACCGACGGCCCAGGCCAGCCCGATCCGCACCTGGCTGGCGGCGCTGTCGGAGGGCGGCGCCACCCGCAACATCGGGTTGATCGTCGCGCTGGTCATCCTCTGCATCGTCGGTCTGGTCACCGCCGACACGTTCGCGACCACCGGCAACGTCCGCACGATCCTCACCAACGCCTCGGTGATCGGCGTCGTCACGGTCGGCATGACGTTCGTGATCATCGGCGGCGGCATCGACCTCTCGGTCGGTTCGATCGTCGGACTCGCCTCGGTCTGGTGCACCACCGTCGCCACCCAGTCCTACGGACCGTTCGTCATGGTGCTCTGCGCGCTGCTCGTCGGGCTGATCGTCGGCCTGATCAACGGCGCGCTCATCGCCTACGGACGACTCGTGCCGTTCATCGTGACGCTCGGCATGCTGATCGGCGCCCGCGGACTGGCCCAGCAGATCGCCAACCTGCAAACCCAGGTCGTCACCCAGCAGTCGTTCAACCGGATCGCCGACGGGTCACTGCTCGGCGTCCCGTACCTGGTCTGGTTGTTGCTCGGCACGTTCGCGATCGGCTGGGTCGTACTCAACCTGACCACGTTCGGCCGCCGCACGGTCGCGGTCGGCGGCAACCCCGAGGCCGCGCGGCTGGCCGGCATCGACATCCGCCTGCACACGGCGTTGCTCTACGGGGTGTCCGGGCTCTGCTGCGGCCTGGCCGCGGTGATGCTCACCGCGCAGACCGCCTCCGGCTCGTCCACGAACGGCCAGAACTACGAGTTGGACGCTATTGCCGCGGTCATCATCGGCGGAACGCTCCTCACCGGTGGCCGGGGCACGCTGGTCGGCACGTTCCTCGGCGTGCTGGTGTTCACGCTGATCACGAACCTGTTCATCCTGAACAACCTGTCCACGCCGGTTCAGAACCTGGCGAAGGGCCTGATCATCATCGGCGCCGTGCTGCTGCAGAGGCGCCGTGCCGAAACCTCGACCTAGCGCACCCCGCTCGACGTCGGCTCTACCCGAAATCCCGTTCACCCACCGCGGTTCAGCACACCCACGGTGGTTCGCCCGCACGCGTAATTCTCAAAGGAGAGAACCATGAGTGACGTCATCAGTGGCCCGCGTAGCGGGCTCCGGCGCCGCAGCTTCCTGCTCGGCGGGGCCGCCGTGGGTGCGACCGTGCTGGCGGCCGGCTGCACGTCGAACGACTCCGGAGACGACAACAACGAGACGAACACCAAGGCGGTCGGCGGGGACAACGCCGCCAAGGGCACCCAGGTGACGATCGGGTTCTCGGCGCCGCAGGCCGACCACGGCTGGATCGGTGCGATCGCGAAGAACGCGGAGGCGCAGGCCAAGCAGTTCGAGGACGTCACGTTCGAGCCGGTGGAGCCGACCAACGACGTGGCGGCGCAGATCGCGGCGATCGAGACGCTGATCACCAAGAAGGTCAACGTCCTGGTCGTGCTGCCGAACGACGGCAAGCAGCTCACGGCCGTGGCGCGGAAAGCAATGGACGCCGGGATCCCGGTCGTGAACCTGGACCGGATCTTCGACAGCCCGCTCGCGTATCGGACGTGGATCGGTGGGGACAATTACGGCATGGGTGTCTCTGCGGGTCACTACATCGGAGCGCGGGTGAAGCAGGCGAACAGGTCCAACCCGGTGATCGCCGAGGTGGCCGGCATCGACTCGTTGCCGCTCACCCAGGACCGCAGCCGGGGCTTCAAGGACGCGCTGGCCACCTACGGACTCCGGGTGACGAACCGCGTCGCGGCGGAGTTCACGGTGGCCTCGGGGCAACAGGTCACCTCGAACCTGCTGCAGGCGGCGCCGAGGATCGACGCGATCTGGAACCACGACGACGACCAGGGCCTCGGTGTGCTGGCGGCGATCCGGCAGGCCAACCGCAGCGAGTTCTTCATGGTGGGCGGCGCCGGCTCGCTGGACGCGATGGAGGCGATCAAGGCCGACAACTCGGTGCTCAAAGCGACCGTGACGTACAGCCCGAGCATGGCGTCGTCGGCGATCTCGATCGCACGGCTGATCGGCCAGAAGAAGGGCTTCTCCGACCTGGTCGAGAACGACGTCCCCGCGCACATCACGCTGGCCTCGGCCACCGTGACGAAGGAGAACGTCGACCAGTACATGTCCACCGGGTTCCGGTCGTGACTGGGAAGCTCGACCTGGGCGTCGGCATGGTGGGGTACGCGTTCATGGGCGCGGTGCACTCCCAGGCTTGGCGCACCGTCGGCCACGTGTTCGACCTGCCGGTCGAGGTCCGGATGGCAGCCATCGGCGGGCGCGACCCGGTGGCGGTGAAGGCGGCGGCCGATCGGCACGGGTGGTCCGCGGCCGAGACCGACTGGCGGACGCTGATCGCGCGCGACGACGTGCAGATCGTCGACATTTGTACGCCGGGGGACACGCACGCCTCGATCGCCATCGAGGCGTTGCGAGCGGGCAAGCACGTCATTTGTGAGAAGCCGCTCGCGAACACCGTGTCGGAGGCCTCCGCGATGGCCGAAGCGGCTGCGGAGGCCGCCACTCGGGGCGTGCGCTCGATGGTGGCCTTCAACTACCGGCGGGTGCCGGCGTTGGCGTACGCGCGGTCGCTTGTCAAAGCTGGCCGGATCGGGACGTTGCGCCATGTCCGTGCCGCTTACCAGCAAGACTGGCTCGTCGACCCGTCGGCGCCGCTGACCTGGCGGATGCAGAAGGAGCGGGCGGGGTCCGGGGCGCTCGGTGACATCGCGGCGCACATCGTCGACGCGGCGCAGTTCGTCGTCGGTGACGTGTTGTCCGGGGTCAGCGGGTTGACCGAGACGTTCGTGCGGTCCCGTCCGCTCTCCGGCGGCTCAGGGTTGTCGGCGGCGGTCGGGGGCTCCGGCGTCGGCGAGGTGACCGTGGATGACGCGGCCGTGTTCTTCGGCCGGTTCGTGGGCGGCGGCATCGCGACGTTCGAGGCGACGCGGTTCGCGACCGGGCGGAAAAACGCGATGCAGCTGGAAATCTACGGGTCGGACGGCGGCATCCGGTTCGACTTCGAGCGGATGAACGAGCTGCTGTTCTTCGACGGCTCTCAGCCCGCCGAGGAGGCGGGCTACCGCCGGGTGCTGGTGACCGAACCGGAGCACCCGTACCTGGGGGCATGGTGGCCGCCCGGGCACCCGCTGGGGTACGAGCACACGTTCACGCACGAGTTCCGGGATTTCCTGGTGGCTGTTGCCGAGGATGCTGATCCGTCGCCCTCGTTCGCCGATGGGCTGCAGGTGCAGAAGGTCCTGGCGGCGGTCTCGTTGAGCGCCGAGTCTGGTTCTGGATGGGTGGTGGTCTGACATGCCGAGGCCCGTGACGCTGTTCACCGGTCAGTGGGCGGATTTGCCGTTCGAGGAGGTGTGCAAGCTCGCGTCCGGATGGGGGTACGACGGGCTCGAGATCGCGTGCTGGGGTGACCATTTCGACGTCAGCCTGGCGGTTTCCGACCCGTCGTACGTAGCCTCCCGGCGGGAGATCCTGAAGCGGTACGGGCTGCAGGTCTGGGCGATCTCGAACCACCTGACCGGGCAGGCAGTCTGTGATCACCCGATCGACGAGCGTCACCAGGCGATCGTGTCGCCGGCGATCTGGGGAGACGGAGACCCCGAAGGGGTGCGTTCTCGGGCCGCTTCCGCATTGAAGGACACGGCGCGGGCCGCCCGGGCCTTGGGGGTGGACACCGTCGTCGGGTTCACCGGGTCCTCGATCTGGCACACGGTGGCGATGTTCCCGCCGGTGCCGCAGTCGATGATCGATCGCGGGTATCAGGACTTCGCTGATCGATGGAACCCGATCCTCGACGTGTTCGACGCCGAGGGGGTGCGCTTCGCCCACGAGGTACACCCCTCGGAGATCGCCTATGACTACTGGTCGACGGTGCGAGCGTTGGAGGCCGTGGACCACCGGCCGGCGTTCGGGCTGAACTTCGATCCGTCGCACTTCGTCTGGCAGGACTTGGATCCGGTCGGGTTCCTCTGGGACTTCAAGGATCGGATCTATCACGTGGACTGCAAGGAGTCGGTGAAGCAGTTCAATGGGCGGAACGGGCGTCTCGGGTCGCACCTGCCGTGGGGTGACCCGCGGCGCGGCTGGGACTTCGTGTCGACGGGGCACGGGGACGTCCCGTGGGAACCGGTGTTCCGGATGCTGAACTCGATCGGGTACTCCGGGCCGATTTCGATCGAGTGGGAAGACGCCGGGATGGATCGCCTCGTCGGGGCGCCGGATGCGTTGGCGTTCGTGCGGAAGCTGGTGGCGATCGAGCCGCCGGAGGCCTCGTTCGACGCGGCGTTCACCTCGGGGCGCTGAGGAGGCGGTTCTTGGGCGGGGCGGTTTTTGGGCGGGCGGTTTTGGGCGGGGCGCCTTAGGGGCGCGCCGTCCGTCCGGGGCGGGCCTCTCGCCGGGCCGTCCGTCCGGGGCGGGCTGTGCGTCCGGGGGTGGGCCGTGAGCCCGGGGGTGGGCCGGGCGTCCCGGGGTGCGCCGTCCGTCCGGGTGGGCCTCTCGGCGGGCCGTCCGTTCGGGGCGGGCCGTCCGCTTGGCTCGCGCCGCCCGTCCCTGTCAGGGTCGTCGCGGATTGACGACTTTTGGGCCTCTAACGGCGCGTTAGAGGCCCAAAAGTCGTCGCTTTCCGTGGGAACACCACGAGGGCCCAGCCGTCTTACGGCTGGGCCCTCGTCGTGGTGCGGCCTTAGCTGATGGCGCCGTTCGAGCCGGCCGGCCGCGGCGTGCTAGCCGACGGCGTACCGGTCGCCGGGCCCGCAGTCACGGTCGGCGACGGGCTCGACGACGAGCCGAGCAGGCTGTTCACCTTGGCGCCGATCGCGGTGTTCCCCAGCTTGTCGTTCGCGATGTCCTTCGCGCTGGTGACCAGGCCACCGGCCTGGGCCTGGATCGCGCCGGCCGCTTCCTGCACGGTCGGGTTCTCCTTGACCTTGGCGGCGGTGCGGCGGATCTGCTCGTACCGCTCACGGCCTGCCTTCGTGCCCAGCACGTAGCCGATGCCAACACCGGTGAGGAAGAGCAGCTTGTTGCGCATGTCGACTCCTGAAGTCGGCTTCCGGGTGGTTGCCAGTAGTTCCCAAGTGATGCCCGACGGGTGTCTATCCCACACCCGTCCTACCAAACCGGTGCAGCCCTGTGGTTCCCTCGTGGTGGCCACCGCCGGGTGGGTGACCGGTGTCGGCGAGCACCAACCGGCATGTTGTAGGCTTGCCCAGGCACGTCGCCGAGAGGTGGCGCAGGCCGGAGTATTCCCCCGTAGCTCAATTGGCAGAGCATTCGACTGTTAATCGAAGGGTTACTGGTTCGAGTCCAGTCGGGGGAGCAGCTACCAGCGGAAACGCCGTCAGGCCCACCTCATCCGGGTGGGTTTTTGACATTTTACTGACAGTTTTCTCTAGAACTTGCACCGCCGTTGGGCGGTCCCGGCGGTCAGCCCGGAAGCCGCCCCTGGTGATGCGAACCGTGATGGCGGCGGCGGTCGAGTCCGCAGCCGCGGGACGTTATCGGAGCAGGGGCATGAGAACGCCGTCGACGATCTGTGCGATGTCATCGCTACTGATCGGGCGATCGTGGACGACTCCCCAGTGGACGAGAAGGGCGATGGCGGCGGAGACCGCGATCGCGTTTCCATCCTGCGGGAGGTTCGGTCGGGCGGGCAGGTCGCCACGCTGCACCGCGTGGTCCAGCACACCTGCGAGAGCCTGGTGCAAGGATTCGACGTAGCGCACTCGGATGAGGCTGCACAGCTCCGGCTCCTGGCGAGCCGTGTCCAGCAGGGCCGAGACCAGGTCGACCCGAGAAGTGTCCTGGCTCCCGATGGCGCTGACCAGCGTGGCGTTGAGTTCCTCTCGCAACTGCCCGCTCCCGATGATGACCGGCACGACGTCGTCGGTGAGCCCCGCGTTGCCGAGGGCTTCCGCGGCGAGTTCGGCGCGGGACTGCCAGCGTCGATACACAGTCGCCTTGCCCACCCCGGCTCGGGCCGCGGCCTTGTCCATCGTTAAGGCCGGGTAGCCGCCCTCGGCGAGAAGCTCCGTTGCCGCGCGCAGGATCTTGGCGTCCCGGGCGGGATCGCGTGGCGGACCGGAGACGCCGGGGGGCCGTCGCAGTTGCGCGCCGGGTTCGGACATGTCTGCTCTCCTCGTGCACTGGGACCGTCTTGTATCGAGTCTATCCGGGTGTTACTGTCCGCTACATACCCGGAACATTAGCGTCTCGGGTTGTGGAATGCGCGATTCGTCAGCGAGGTATCCCAGTGAAAGCCGTAGGTTTCACCGAGTTCGGCGGCCGTGAGGTCATGCGGGTGCTGGACCTGCCCGAACCGCACGCGGGACCGGGCAAAGTGCGGATCAAGGTGGCCGCCGCCGCAGTCCACCCGGCCGACGCCAACATTCGGCGCGGGATCTCTGCCAAATACGACCCCGAGGCGAACCCGCCCTCGGAGGTCTATGTCGTGGGCTGGGAGGTCGCCGGGACGATCGATGAGGTCGGAGAGGGCGCTCGTCCGGAGCTGACCCTCGGCGCCGAGGTGATCGCGGTGACGGAACCGAAGCTGGACCTGGGCGGGCAGGCGGAGTACGTGGTCGTGCCGGTGGAGTCGGTGGTCCGTGCCCCGAAGGGGGTCGACCTGACGGCGGCCTCGACTCTGCTGATGGCCGCGCTGACCGCGCAGATGGGCTTGGACGCGCTGGGCCTGCCCGCGGGAGCGACGGTGGCGGTGACCGGTGCCGCCGGCGGGATCGGTGGTTACGCCGTGCAGCTGGCCAAGGCGGCCGGGCTGACGATCATCGCCGATGCGGCGGACAAGGACCGTGACCTCGTCTCGAGCCTGGGCGCCGATCACGTGGTCCCGCGTGGGGACGGATTCGTCGACGGGGTGCGCCGGCTGCGCCCCGAGGGTGCGGACGGGGTCATCGACGGCGGGTCGATGGACGCGGCGGTGGCCGGGGCAGTGCGCGACGGCGGCGGGATCGCGACGTTCAAGGGGTATACCGGCGACACCGACCGGGGCGTGCGCTGGTCGTTCGTCTCTGTATACGACCGCATGCGGGACACGGCAGCCCTGACGAAACTGCGTGACCAGGCCGAGTCCGGGGAGCTCCGGCTCCGCGTCGCCGGGACGTACCCGATCGACCAGGTCGCCGAAGCACAGCGGCTCGTCGAAGAGGGCGGGGTGCGGGGGCGACCCGTACTGGTGTTTTAAGTGGGTTCTTCGCGCCCCGAGCTGTCTGAACGAGATCAACCGAAAGTAGGACTTTGAAGTGACTGAAGACAAAAAGACCAGAGTGCTGGTTACCGGGGCAACCGGAATGCAGGGGGGCGCTGTTGTCCAGGCGCTACTTCGCGGAGGTCACTCGGTGACGGCGTTCGTGCGGAATCCCGAATCGGCGGCGGCACAAGCGCTCGCTCGGCAGGGCGTTGCCCTCGCGACCGGGAACCTCGAAGACCTTGCGTCCCTGGAGGCTGCCAGCGCCGGACACGACGTCGTGTTCTCCGTTCAGCTAGCAGGCGTTGACCCCGCCGATCCCGGCGCCGAACAGCGCCAGGCCGGCAACATCGCCACTGCGGCCAAGCGAGCCGGCATCCGCCAGATCATCCACACGTCCGTGTCGGGAACAGGCTGGCGCAGCCAGCACCCGGGCTACGAACAGGCCGACCTCTTCAAGGCGTACTGGGACGGTAAAGAAGCCGCCGAGGCCGCGGTCCGGCAGTCGGGCATCGACCGCTGGACCATCGTCAAGCCCGCCTACTACATGGACAACTTCCTCCCGGGCAAACGCGAGGACATGCACCCCCAGCTGCATCGGCTGCCTGAGGGCACGCTGGTGGCCACGACCATCCCGCGGACCGTGCTGGCACTCATCAATGCGGACGACTTCGGAGCTGCTGTCGCCGCCGCCGTGGCCAACCCCGACAAGTTCCACGAAGCCGAGATCGAGTTCGCCGGTGACACGTTGACCTACCCCGAGATCGCCGACACCATCTCCGCGGTCGCCAACCGCACGATCACCGCCGTCTTTGTTCCCCCGGAAGAGTTCGAGCAAATTCGCGGCGCAACGCAGGAAGCGCGAACCTGGGACGACCTCGTCGGCTACCCCGCACGCCCCCACCACGCGGCTCGCTACGGTCTGACCACCACGACACTCAAGCAGTGGGCAGCGCGGCAGGACTGGCGCGTCGCAGAGGCGTGACCCCCGGACGGCCTGCTCCTGGGTTGCGTCAGGGCGAATATGACACGTCGCCCAGAAGCCGGCCCGCGAGCGCTGGAGGCCGGGAACCTCGACGGCGCTCGACGTGACGGGAGCCGCTTCACCGGCGCGGCCTGTCTAGCCTCATCCCGGCCTGGCCTATATCGGCTTGGAGTGGCAGCGCAGCTTCGCGTCCGCGACCATTCGCGGTGTCGGCCGACGCTGAGTACGGCGTATGCCACTTCCAAATGGAGAGCGCGGAGACCCGGACGAGGCAATTGACGGTTACGGCAAGTCCCGGCCGCCCGAAGCGGGTCTTCCGGTGGCCCGGCCTCGACCGCCCTGGTGCCGCGACCGGGTGCGCGGGATCAGGGCGTTTGCGCCCGTCATCGGGCCGGGACCGAAGACGGGCTGTTCAGGTCGGCCGTTGTACCCCGCCCAGAGAAACGCCAAGTGAGATGAGCAGTAGTGCAGCGGTGCGTTCGGCGGCGTCGTGGCCTTCCGGCGTGAGCAGGGGCGCACAGCCGGTCTGGTCGAGTTGCTGGACAACGATCGCGACTACGACCGATCGGGTGAGCCAGGATCTCCCGCTCGTCTTCCAACTCACGGACCCGTCGGCGCAGCGCGGCGTTCTCCTCTTCCACCGCACCGGACGCCGGCCCGTGCGCCGTTGCTGATGGCCGCGAACGGCCGGTCTCACCGCGTCGCTGGTCATCCAGCCGCACCCAGTTGCGCAGTGTCTCCCGGTTGATGCCTAGGTCGTCGGCGATCTGGGCGATCGTCGCCTCGGGCCTAGACCGGTACAACGCGACCGCGTCGGCCTTGAACTGCGCCGGATAGTGCTTGTTCACCATCGTGCTCAAGGACTCCTGTCCACCAGGACCACGGAGGCCCATGGTTCAGGTGTCCAAGATCAGGGGGCAAGGCCCTGTGATGATGTCGGCGAAAAGAACGCTGTTGAGGAGCAGCGTCGGAACGCGGCGGTCGACTAACCGATGCTGGGCGAGATCCAGCGTCGTTGTACCGCGCTGATGGCGACGTCAGCTCCGTGAACTGCAATCGCAATTCTCATTTGGCAAGTATGGTCCACTGAGTTTGAGCCGTCACAGCCGCGTTGGCGCTTCTTACCGTTGGACGTGGAACGTGACACCTGGAAGACGATCGAGAGCCGTTGCGCTGCTCTGGATGGGCAATGCGCCCCTTAACGACGAAGACTCATGCGGCTGCGATGTCGAGGGCTTCGAGGACGGGTGCGGCGCCGGTGTTCGTGATGTCGCGGCCGTAGTAGTTGTCTTCGGTCATGCTGACCTGTTGTGCCCGAGCTGATCGGCCGTCGCCCTGCTGGTGAGCCCAGCCTCCTTCATGATTGTGGCGACGGTCTTGCGGAAGACGTGGCTGGTGACCCAGTCGTACCCACACCAGGCGAAGGCTTCCTTGAGGCCACGGTCGTCGGCAAGCCCGCGCCTGCTTCGAATCCGCGCTGGCCGACCTCGACGTCGAGCCCGCGAACGCGCTGATGGTCGGAGACGACGTCGACTCCACGTCCTCGCGGCACAGGCCGTCGGCGTCACCGGGGTGTTGGTCCGGACCGGCAAGTTCACAGCGGACGCGCTCGAGCGGCCGGAGGGATCGCCCGATCACGTCGTCGACTCGTTCGCCGACGTACCGGCGCTGCTCGACCTCTGGTGACACAGCCGGGTCCGCTCCAGACTCCTTCTGCTCGCGCCGTCGGTGCATGGCGGCCACCGGTGTCCATCCGTACGGCCCCAGCACATGTGCTGCACGCCGGACTCGTATCGACGGCGTGGCCGGACGGAGCACGCGACGGGGGAGCACTCCCGGCCGACGTTCGCACGGGCGGGGGCGAAACACCCCCGCCCGCGTCAGGAACTCAGATGCAGAGCACCCGGACGAACAGCCGGTCGTTCGCCTGCATGTTGTTCGCCGCGGCGAACCACCCGTTCCGGGACGGGTGCGGCACCCGGTTGGAATACTCCAGGCGCGCCGACGCCGAGTCGCCGCCGGACCCGTTGTCGATGTAGGCGCCCCCGCTCAGCGGCTGCATCGACGACGGGCAGGAGTGATATCCACCCGCGGTAGTGACGAGCACGGTTCGAGGCGCCTGGACAGCCGGGGCGAGGAGCGCCCCCGGCAGCCGGGCGCACAGCGCCCTGACATGGAGCGTGTCGGTCAGCTGGCGGGTGTGCACGGTGACCCTCCAGCCGGTGCCGTCGGCGGTGACCATGCTGCCGACCATCCGGGATCCGCCGAGCGACGGATTCGTGGACTGGGCGGGCACGAGGTATCCCCCACCGCCGTAGGCGATCTCCCCGGGCCGGCATCGCGCGGTGGCGGTGCGCAGCGTCGAGGTGGAGGCGGGCGCGACGGCCACCACCGTCACGGTACCGGCGGGGACCTGCGCGAACGGAGCACAAGTCGCTTGCAGGAACAGGAAGTTCAGCGGTGACGGGCGGATCGGAGCGCCCACAGCGCGGGCCACTCCGGGGCTTTGGCTCGAGTGACCGAATCCGGTCAGGTCGGCGTTGCCCGCGCCGATCGACAGCAGCGACTCGCCCGCCGGGCACTGGGCGCTGCCGGAGATCTGCCTGCCCGGCGCGCCGAACGCCGCCTGGACCTCGACATCGTGCAGACCCGGGATCGCCGCCGAGGCCGGCGATGCGGGCAGCACGACCAGCGACGCCACGACGGCGAACGCGAGTAGTGCGAACATTGGTATGACCTTCATGGAGCTCCCTCTTCGAAAGGTTGACTTCGGACGGTCGAAGTCAACCTTTTCGGTGAAAGCTCAACTAGGTAGTTCTACACACAGTGGATGGTTCAGGCCCGGCTGTCCGATAGCCGTCAGTTCTCCCGAGCCCAGAGGCTGGCAGTGGATTCGGCCGCGTGTCTGCGCGTGGTCCAGCAGAGCCTTCATCTGGGTCGTGACACCGGCTGCCCACCGCTCGGTCTCGCTCTTCTCCCGCAACCCAACTTCCGCGCCGGATTGTCCGTCTCGGTGCTGCTAGCAGGGTCCGGTCGCCGAGCCGCCGCTGCGACCGATCGCCGTCACCCGGTACTCGAGGTCGGGCCCAGCGAGAGCTGCCTTGGTGCGGACCGTTGGACCACAACCCAGCCAACGTCATGCGCACCTTTGACGGGCGGCTCGTCGCTGCCGACCTGTTCTACGCCGACGGCCCGAATCTCTACGCGACCGCGGCCAACGATCCCGATCTCCTCGTCGCCACGATTCCGGAAACCGAGCGGCGGTTCATGACCGAGATCCCGCTGGCTGCCTCCGGGCCGTGGCAACCCGGAGAGCGGGAGACACTTCGCGCCAAGCTCACGGCTGCCGACGCTCGCAAGGCCGCGCCCTGAGTGCTGCCTCGTAACCGTTGCTGGTGGTGCTGCTGGTCGGGGTCAAGCAGGCCGCGGTGCCCGCATTATCGACCAGCTGGCGCCGTTCTTGGAGCTTGCCCCGGTGCGCTGCTGGCATTCGCCGGACACCGCGCTGGTCGTGGACGGCGCTCTCGTTCCGGTGCATGACCACTCCATCACCGCCGCCGTAGAACCGGCTGGTTCGTGGCACCTGCGTGACTCGCACGATCGAGATGCGATTCGTGCCCACCCTGCGATGGTGGGTCGAGCCGATCTTGAATCGATCCTTGCAGCCGCACGGGGCGGTGTGCTTAGGGTCTCGAGGTGCCTCACCGTCCTCCGCTCATCCGCCGCTGGACCGCCGCGCACAGTCGGGGCCGGGAACTCAAGGCACGGATCGGCGCCCGGTGACCGGGTTCGAGCAGCTCGTCGAGCCACTCCGCACCGAGCTGCATGTCCACTGCTACCAGCTGCTCGGCTCCGTGCACGATGCGGACGACGCCGTCCAGGAAACGCTCCTCCGGGCGTGGCGGGCACTCGACGGCTTCGAGGACCAGGGCGCCGGAATCCGCCCCTGGCTTTTCCGCATCGCGACTAACCGGTGCCTGACCCTGCTGGAGCGCCGCGCCCGCCGCGAGCTACCGGCCGACCTCAGCGTGGCGTCGGACCCGCACTGGATCGAGCCCTACCCCGCGCCGGAAGGAGCGGTGTTGGCGCGGGAGAGCCTGGAGCTGGCGTTCGTGGCCGCGCTGCAGCACCTGCCGCCGCTCCAGCGGGCCGTGCTGTTGTTGCGCGAAGCGCAGGGTTTCCCGGCGAGCGAGGTCGCGGCGCTTCTTGATACCACCGTGCCCGCGGTGAACAGCGCACTGCAACGAGCCCGGGCAGCGCTGCCGGCAGTGACGCCGTCCTCGGGCCCGGGCGATCCGGGCGTGCGGGAGCTGGCGCGGCGGTACGCGTCGGCGTGGGAAGCCGGCGACGTGGAGACGATCCTCGCACTGCTGGCGGGCGACGCGCGCTACTCGATGCCGCCGGAAGCGGCGTGGTACGCGGGAGCGGACGCGATCCGCGGGTTCCTGCTCGCCGGGCCGCTGAAATTCCGGTGGAAGTTCCGGGCCACGACCGCGAACGGGCAGATCGCGTTCGGCACGTATCTGCTGCGCTCCGGCGCCTACCGGCCGGGTGGGCTGGACGTGCTGTCGATCCGGGACGGTCGTGTCACCGAGGTGGTGTCGTTCCTCACCGCGGACCTGAGCGCGTTCGGCCTGCCGGAGAACCTTCCCGTGGAGCGATGAGTTCGGCTCGTCCCAGGGGTTGTAGGGGTATGGACGAAATACAGGAACTCATCGAACGCTGGGTGCTGGCCGTCGGGGCCGGCGATCTGGACGCCGTCGTCGCCGACCACGCCGAGGACATCGTGATGTTCGACGTGCCGCCGCCGGAGAACGGTGTACGTGGCCTCGACGCGTACCGGCAGACGTGGCCGCCGTTCTTCGAGTGGCTGCGGTCGGGAGCGGTGTTCGAGCTGGTGTCGCTGGAGGTCACCGCGGGGGAGGACGTGGCGTTCGCGGTGGCGCTGCTGCGGTGCGGCCAACCGGCGGATGTCGCTGATCGCCGATTGCGGCTGACGCTCGGGCTGCGTCGGGAGGACGGCCGGTGGGTGGTGGCGCACGAACACCACTCGTTCACCGTGTCCGATTCCGCGGCGGGCGTCGAGGCGCTACACAAGGCCTGGTTCGGCGCCACCGCGGCGAAGGACCTGGACACGATGATGGCCGGCATCGCGGACGACGTCGTGTCGTACGAGCACGAGGCGCCGCTGGAGTACGTGGGCGTGGACGCGGTGCGCGCGGTGTGCGCGACCGGCCTGGACTCCTCGACCGGGACAGTGACCTGGGACGTACCGGACCTGCGGATCCTGGTGCGCGACGACCTGGCCGTGTCGTGGGGCCTCAACCGGATGACCGCCGCGCAGCCGGACGGCACGGTAGCCGAGACCTGGTCCCGCGGCACGCGGGTGTTCCGCCGTAGCGCGGGGGAGTGGCTCATGGTGCACCAGCACGTCTCCTGGCCGGTCGACACGTCGACGGGGAAAGCCCACACGACCCTGCGGCCCTAGCGAGGTCGTCCACGTGGAGGCCCACCTAGGCCCTCGCGCGCAGGTCCTATATAGACTCCGGCGCCGAGGGGGACCGCGATGGACATCGACGTCGTACTTGAGCTGCTTCGCCGGCAGGGTGGTCAGTTCTGGCAGCTGACCACCCGCGAAGAGCTGGCCGAGTGGATTCTGACCGAACATCCGGAGGCGGCTGCGCTGGAGGACTTCCCCGCAGCCGTGGAGGCGATGCCGATAGCCCTGCGCGTGGCCGGACAGGGCGGCCTCTACGCCGAGGCGATGACCTTCGCGGGTGCGGTGATCCGGACGGCCGTGCCGCTGGCCGCGCGGACCGCTGGACGGAACTGGATGCTCAGCGTGTGGCGACCGGACGGTCCCGATCCTCGTGTTCGGCTGACCGTCGGGCTGCCGGAGGTCCTCGACCTGACGACCCGCGATGGGGACCTCTACGCCTGGGCCGCCCTGTCCGGTAGTGCTGTTCGCGCCGCGTTGGCTTCGGGATCCTTGAGCGCCGACGAGATGGAACGGCGAGGTCTCATCGAGTCGATGCGTCCGTACAAGACGCTGGGCGAGTACGACGCCGTGGCCTACCAGGGCACTCTCGATGCGATCCGCTGGCTGTACGCGCAGCCGGCGGGGTTGACCGCCGCGCGTCTCCTCTGCGCCCAACTCGTCGCCGACGGCCGCTTCCCTCACCGGAAGAACTACGAACCGGCCGCGGTCGCCGAGGCATGGGCTATTCACGAGGCCGCCGGCCAAGGACGTCGTGGTTTTGACCGTCCGTATCGTGGCAAGCCGGCCGACGGGGTCTACCCCGAGCTGATCCCGGTGGGCGCTGCTGCCCGCGCGGCGGCAATCGGCGAGCACGACGCGTTATGTCGTCAGCTGCGCGACCACCTCGCCGCGGCCGGCATCGCAGCCGGCGAGCTGGTCGCCGTGCCGGCAGATCTCGCCTGGCGCGACCGAGCAGGGGGCCAGGTGATCGCCGAGGTCAAGAGTTGCCTGGCCGGCGCGGACGCTGACCGGTTGCGTCTGGGCCTGGGGCAAGTCCTCGACTACCGGCAGCGCCTTGCCGCGCGCGGGGTGGCCGCGAAGGCTGTGCTGCTGGTGTCGCGTGTCCGGGACCCGGCATGGTTCGACATCTGCGCCGGCGTCGGCGTCACGCTGCTGGCGGGCGATGACGAGAAGGCGTGGCGACTGGCCTGAGTCTCGGTGCTCGGTGGTGGCCGACTGGCCAAGCGAGGACCACGAGTTCCTCGGCCGGATGTGGGTCTCCGGGATACGCGTAGTCGAGCTGAAGCGCCTTCAGGGCGTGATCAGGCGTTGCAGCGCTCGCCCTGCCAGCGCGACCATGCGGCGGCGGTCGCTCCGGGTGAGGACCGGATCCTTAAGCACCCAGTACGACAGCATCAGGCCGGAGACCTGAGCTGACACCAGGCGTGCGCGCAGCTCCCGATCGTCGCCGGACAGGCGCTCGGCCAGCCCTTGCTCGAAGAACTCTCGCGAGGCGCTGAGGATGCGCTCGCGAACGTCCGGGCGGTCGGCGGCCATGATGAGTGCCTGGAACGTGTCGCTGCCGGGGGTGCCCGCGGTGTTGATGACGAACTCGACGAGCGCTTCGCCCAGCGACTCCAGTGGGCCTTCGAGGATCGGCGTGAACCCGTTGGTCGGGGTCATCGTCGCCAGGAACAGCGCTTCTTTCGACCCGTAGTGACGGATGACCAGCGCCGGGTTGATGCCGGCCTCGGCGGCGATCGCGCGCACCGTGGTCGTCGCGTAGCCGTCGCGGAGGAACAGCCGACGGCCTGCCTCATAGATTGCCTCAGCGGTGGTCATCGAGGTAGCTCCGGGCACGATCGCATCGTAAGGGCGGAACCGCGAACAAAGTAATTGCACATTTACAAGACCGGTAAACAAAGTTTACTCTAGGCCCCTCGCACGCACGCCCGCGACCGAGGGAGTCGACCGTGAGTCCACAAGAGCCGGTCTACTGGGACCCGTACGACCGCGACATCGCCAACGATCCTTACCCGGTCTACCAGCGGCTGCGCACCGAAGCTCCGCTCTACTACAACGACAAACACGATTTTTACGCGCTGAGCCGCTACGGCGACATCGACGCGGCGCTCCAGGACTGGAAGACGTTCTCGTCCGCGCGCGGCCCGATCCTGGAGATCATCAAGGCCGATATCGAGATCCCGCCGGGCACGCTGATCATGGAAGACCCGCCGGCGCACGACATTCAGCGCAAGCTGCTCTCCCGCGTGTTCACCCCGAAGCGCGTGCTCATGCTCGAACCGCAGATCCGGGCGTACTGCGTTCGCTCCCTCGACCGGCTCGACGGCGTCGATCAGTTCGACTTCATGGCCGAGTACGCCAAGGAGATCCCGATGCGCGTCATCGGGATGCTGCTCGGCATCCCGGAGACCGACCAGGAAGCCGTCCGCGACCGCGCGGACGCGAACCTGCGCACCGAACCCGGCCAGCAGATGAACGTCGAAGAGCGCGGGATCGGCAACCCGGACCTATTTGGCGACTACATCGACTGGCGCGTCGATCACCCGTCGGACGACTTGATGACCGACATGCTGCGCGCGGAGTTCGTCGACATCCACGACGTCAGGCGCACGCTGACCCGCGACGAGATCCTGACCTACGTCTCGGTCCTGGCCGGCGCGGGCAACGAGACCACCGCGCGGCTCCTCGGATGGCTGGGCTCCCTGCTGGCCAAGTATCCCGAGCAGCGCGCCGAACTGGTCGACGACCCGTCGCTGATCCCCAACGCGATCGAGGAGACGCTGCGGTTCGAGCCGACCGGCCACGCGATCGCCCGGTACGTCACCACCGACATCGAGTTCCACGGCGTCACCGTGCCCGCGGGCAGCGCGATCTCGCTGATCATCGCGTCGGCCAACCGGGACTCCGATCGCTGGTCCGACCCCGACCGCTTCGACGTCCGCCGCTCGGTGAGCCACCTGCGGACGTTCGGCTTCGGCCCGCACTTCTGCCTCGGTGCCTCGCTGGCCCGGCTGGAGGCTCGGGTCGCGATGGAGGAGTTCCTGAAGCGGTTCCCGCGGTGGGACGTCGACTGGGACGCGCTGTCGCTGTCGTCCACCTCGACGGTCCGCGGCTGGGAAGCCCTTCCGATCACCGTCAACTAATCAGGAGAGAGAGCCTCATGGGAAAGCTCGAGGGCAAGGTCGCCTTCATCACCGGAGCCGCCCGCGGCCAGGGTCGTAGCCACGCGATCCGGCTGGCGCAGGAGGGCGCGGACATCATCGCGGTCGACATCTGTTCCCAGCTGGAATCCGTCCGCTATCCGATGGGCACCGCCGAGGAGCTCGAGGAGACCGTCCGCGCGGTCGAGGCGCTCGACCGGCGGATCATCGCCCGCCAGGCCGACGTCCGGGACATCACCGGGCTGCGCAAGGCGTTCGAGGAAGGAGTCGCCGCGTTAGGGCCGGTGGACATCGTCCTGGCCAACGCGGGCATCGGTGCGGGTGGCGCCCCGGTCTCCGAGGAGCAGGAGTGGGAGGAGGTCGTGGCCGTCAACCTGACCGGTGTGTGGAACACCGGCCGGGTCGCGATCCCGTCGATGCTCGAACGCAACCAGGGCGGATCGATCGTGCTGACCAGCTCGACCGGCGGCCTGGTCGGCGTCGGCATCCCGACCGCGGGATTCCTCGGCTACACCGCGGCCAAGCACGGTGTGATCGGGCTGATGCGGTCGTGGGCGAACTTCCTCGCGCCGTTCAAGATCCGGGTGAACAGCGTCGCACCGACCGCTGTGCGCACGCCGATGGCCGCCGACGGTGACCTCCAGGCCATCCTCGAACGCGCCCCGGCGCTCGCCAACGCGCTGACCAACGCGATGCCCGTCGACCTGGTCGAGCCGGAGGACATCTCCGCCGCGATCGCCTGGCTCGTCTCCGACGACGCGCGGTACGTCACCGGCACCGTCGTCCCGGTGGACGCGGGCCTGCTGAACAAGCGCTAGCGGGCGCCGTACGCGCGGATGAACGCGCGGACCCCGTCGACCATGGTCCGGCGAACGCGCGCCGGGTCGGCCTTCGCGGGGTCCGGCTGATCGTGGTACGCGAGCAGCACGGTCAGCGCGTTGAAGTGGTTGGTGGCCAGCCGCGGGTCGTCCGCGTCCAGGAGACCGACGGCGACGAAGTGGGCGAGGCGTTCGGTGAACGCCTCCTCCGCTGCCGCGGTCATGACGTCGTCCTCGGCCGTCGGCTCCTGCCAGCGCTGCTGGGCGACGAGCGCGAAGGCCGCGGTGTAGTCGGCCGAGCCGACGATCGTCGTGCCGAGGTCGATCGCGAACCCGGTGAGCGCCTTCTCCAGCTGGGGCACGGTGGTGATGCCCGCGTCGTCGGAGAGGTGATCGTCGAGCGCTCGGCGCACCGAGGCGTTCATCGACTCGGAGGCGTCCGAGAGGATCGCCAGGAAGAGCCGGCGTTTGTCGCCGAAGTAGTCGTACACGGTGCGTTTCGACACTGTGGCCCGAGCCGCGACCGCGTCCATGCTGACGCGGTCCACCCCGTGACGCAGGAAGAGTTCGCGGGCGGCGGCGAGGATCGCGGTCCGTTTTGCCGGTGACCCCTCGCGCACCGCTTTCTCCGTGCCGACAGTGCTCATTGTGGATCAGCTTACACTTGATAACTACACGGTACGGTGTAGTTTAGCGCTCGATCGGTTCCCGCGGAGCCTGGTCGGACCGTCGCCGGCGCGCCACAGCTCGGCCGAGCGGCAGCAGCGCCACGGCGAGGAAGAGCGCGAACAGCGTCCCCGAGATCGGGCGGGTCAGGAACCCGGTCGGATCACCGTCGAAGAGCAGCAACGACCGGCGTAGCGACGTCTCCAGCAGCGACCCGAGCACGAACGCCAGCACCAGCGGGCCGGGGTCGAAGCCGAACTTCTTCATCAGGTAGCCGATGACGCCGAACACGATGACCAGCCCGATGTCGAAGACGCTGTTGTTGACCGTGTAGGCCCCGACGAGCGTGATCAGCGTGGTGATCGGCGCCAGGATCGCCGGCCGGACCCGCAGGATGCGCACGAACAGCCCGACCAGCGGGATGCTCATGATCAGCAGCAGCACGTTGCCCAGGTACATCGAGTTGATGACGCCCCAGAACAGCTCGGGCTGCTCGGTGACCAGCTGCGGCCCCGGCGTGACGCCCTGGATCAGCAGCGCACCGAAGATGACGGCCATCGTCGCGTTGGCCGGGAGGCCGAGCGAGAGCAACGGGATGAACGACGACGTGGCAGCGGCGTTGTTCGCGGTCTCGGGTGCGGCGACGCCCTCGATCGCCCCGTGCCCGAAGCGCTCGGGGTGGCGGGAGCGGCGTTTCTCCACCGCGTACGCGGCGAGCGACGAGAGCACCGCGCCGCCGCCGGGCAGGATGCCGAGAACGAACCCCAGGACACCACCCCGGCCGATCGCGCCGCTGGCCTGCCGCAGGTCGGCGCGGCTCGGCCACACGTTGGCCACGGTCGTCGGCGGGCTCACCGCCCGATGCCGTTCCTCGAGGTTGTAGAGGATCTCCCCGAGACCGAACAGCCCCATTGCGATCGGGACGAAGTCCAGCCCGTCGGCGAGCGACAGGTTCCCGAACGTGAACCGCTCGGCGCTGGTGAAACCGTCCCGGCCGACGACGGCCAGCAGCAGGCCGAGCACGGCGGCCACCAGGGCCTTCAGCTTGCCGCCGGTGGAGATCGTGGACACCAGCAGGATGCCGAGCAGCGCCAGCGCGGTGTACTCGGGTGGCCCGAAGTCCAGCGCGAACGCGGCGACGAACGGCGCGACCAGGCTGAGCGCGACGACCGACATCGTGCCGCCGACGAACGACCCGATCGCCGCGATGCCGAGCGCGGTGCCGGCTCTGCCCTGCCGGGCGAGCGCGTGCCCGTCGAAGACCGTGACGACCGACGACGCCTCGCCGGGCAGGCGTAACAACACGGACGTGATCGTGCCGCCGTACTGGGCGCCGTAGAAGATGCCCGCCAGCAGAATGATCGCGGTCACCGGCTCTAGGCCGAACGTCAGCGGCAGCAGGATCGCGATGGTGGCGGCCGGGCCTAGGCCCGGTAGGACGCCGATGAGCATGCCGACGACGACGCCGATGAAGCAGTACAGCAGGTTCTTCGGCTCGAGGACGACGGTGAAGCCGTCGAGCAGCGCGTCCACTGGTTACCCCGGTCAGAACAGGTGCGGAATGGTGACGTCGAGCGCGCCGACGAACAGCGCGTAGAACACGACCGTGAGAGCGAGGCTGACGACGATCGACATGCGCCAGCTCTCCCGGCCGAGGAACCGCAGCCAGACGAACGCCAGCACCGCGGCCGGAATCTCGAAACCGACGACGCCGATCACCGCGACGAAGACGGCCATCGTCGCCACCGCAGCGATGACCAGCAGGCTCGTGCGGCTGAAGCGTTCGGCGTCGTCGGTCCGGCGGGCCCGGAGCGCGAGCACCAGGCCGAGCACGACCAGCGCGGCGCTGACCAGGGCGGGCCAGAGGCCGGGGCCGGGCTCGGCGGCGCTGCCCATGCCGAGGGTCAGCGCTCCGGCGAAGGCGGCGGCGCCGAGGACGACCACGACGGCCGCTGCCACCACGTTCGCGACCGGCCCAGCGGCCTCCGGCCCAGCGGCCTCCGGCCCAGCGGCCTCCGGCCCAGCGGCCTCCGGCCCAGCGGCCTCCGACCCGGCAGCCGCTGGCGGTGGTGCGGTCTCGGACGGCGGCGCGCCCGAACCGGGCAGCGCCGCCTCCGGCGGTGGTGCGTCTTCGGGCGGTGTCACTCGCCACCCAAGTCGATCTTGTACTGCTCGACGAGCCCTCGGTACGTCTCGCGCGCCTTCGTCCACTGCTCCAGCAGCGTCGGCCCCTCCACCTCGTTCGGCGTGAGCAGCCGCTCGGCGTTGAACGCCTGGTACTTCTCCGACTCGAACGCCTTCGCGAACGCGTTCCGCAGCCGGTCGATGACCTCCTGCGGCGTCCCGTCCGGCGCCACGATCGCCCGCGACTGCTGCACCGGCACGTTGAACCCGGCCTCGACCGCGGTCGGGCTGTCCGGCAGGTACGCGGGGCGCTTCGCGGCGAACGTCACCAGCGGCGTGAGCTTTCCGGCCTTGATCTGGGGCTGCGCCTCGCCGAGCTGGATCGAGGCGACGTCGACCTGGCCACCGAGCACCGCGGCCAGCGCCGGCGCGCCGCCGTCGAACGGCACCGCCGTGGCCTGCACCTTCGACTGCGCGAACAGCAGGGCCTGGGTCAGCTGGCTTCCGGTGCCCACCCCGGTCGTCGCGTACTTGATCGGCCGCTTGGCGTCCTGGATGTCCTTGACCGTGGTGAAGCCGGTCTTCGGATGGGCCACGAGCACGAAGTCGTCCTGGGAGATCCCGGTGATGACCTCGTACTGCGTGATGTCGACGGCCTCCTCCGGCGCGACGGCCAGCGGGGTGATGTACGCGAGCGAGCCGACGAAGATCATCACGGTGTAACCGTCGGGCTTCGCCGCGGCGAGCTGCTTGGCGGCCACTCCGCCGTTGGCCCCGGGCCGGTTGACGACCGTGACCGGCTTCCCGAGGTCCTCGCTCACCTCGTCGGCGAGGGCCCTGGCGATCAGGTCGGTGCTGCCACCGGCGTCCTGGCCGACGAATAACGTCACCGCACGCTCCGGATAGGAACCGGCCGCGTCGGAACCGTCGTCACCCAGGTTGCCGCCGCACCCGGACAGCGCGGCGACGAGAACGAGCGTGATGCCCGCTGCCACCGCCCGAACCCTCGTAGACATGGGCTTCTCCTCAACGATGGGGAGTTCCGGTTCAGGATTCGGGCAGCCTATGGGCAGGCATTTATGCGTGTCTAACTCCCTTACTGCATTGATTGATACCTTCACAGCATGGCGTACACACTGGAGCAACTCCGGGGTCTCGTCGCCGTGGCCGAGGAGCTGCACTTCGGCCGGGCCGCCGCGCGATTACGGATGACGCAGCCGCCGCTGAGCAGGCAGATCCAGAAACTGGAGGCCACGGTCGGGGCGCGCCTGCTCGACCGCGACAACCGGCGCGTGTCGCTGACCCCGGCCGGTGAGGCGTTCCTCCGGGAGGCGCGGCGCATCCTCGCGCTCGCCGAGGCGGCCCCGGAGATCGCCCAGCGGGTCTCGTCCGGCTCCCGTGGCCTGCTGCGGCTCGGCTTCACCGCGGCGTCGACGTTCGGCATCCTCGGCCAGCTGCTCAACGAGCTCGAGCGGCAGCTGCCCGAGGTACAGATCGACCTGTTCGAGATGGTCACCCGCGAACAGGTCGCGGCGCTCGCCAACGACGATCTCGACCTGGGCCTGGCCCGGCCGCCGTTCGACGCCGAGCTGTTCGACTCCGTGCTGCTGCACCGCGAGGCCCTGCTGCTCGCGGTACCGGTGAACCATCCGCTGACCACGCTCGAACGCGCCGTGGAACCGGCCGACCTCGCCACCGAACCGCTGATCTTCCACTCCCAGCAGAAGGCCCGGTACTTCTACGACCTGGTCGTCAGCATGGTGCCGCTGGCCCAGGAACGTGTCGTGCACACGGTCAGCCAGATCCTGACGATGCTCTGGCTGGTCGCCGCCCGCCGGGGCGTCGCGTTCGTCCCCGCGTCGGCCACGCTGCTGCGCATCCCGGACGTCGCTTTCGTCCCGCTGGCCACTCCGGTCGCCGAGCCGGTCGAGCTGCACCTGCTCTGGCCCCGGCACTCCCGCAACCCGGCGCTCGGGCGAGCGCTCCGAGTACTGCGAGAAACAATGCCCTAGAGGTATCACGTAATGCGGAAACACTCTTGGACAGGCATCAACCTCGCTTCTTACGGTGACCGCGTGACGCTGATGCCCCCTTCCGAACTGGCCGCCCGCCTGCGGACCGGCCTGCTCTCGTTCCCGGTGACGCACTTCGACGAACAGCTCGCGTTCGACGAGCCCCGGTACCGGGACCACCTGGCCTGGCAGACCGAGTTCGGCGTCGCCGGCCTGTTCGCCGGTGGGGGCACCGGCGAGGGTTTCTCGCTCACGTCCGGCGAGATCGACGCCGTGGTACGCGCCGCCGTCGACGAGGTCGGCGCGCGCGTGCCGGTCGTCGCACCGGCCACCGGCGGCACCGCGCAGGCCGTGGAACAGGCGATCGCCGCCCAGCGCGCGGGCGCCGCCGGGCTCCTGCTGTTACCGCCGTACCTCACCGAAGCCAGCCAGGAGGGCTTGATCGCGCACGTCAGCGCGGTGTGCCGAGCGACCGACCTCGGGGTTGTCGTCTACAGCCGGGGTAACGCGGTGCTCGAGGACGTCACGGTCGCCGCGCTGGCCGACCGGCACCCGAACCTGGTCGGGTTGAAGGACGGCGTCGGGGACATCGAGCGGATGACCCGCACCTACGCGAAGGTCGGCGAGCGCCTCCTCTACATCGGAGGGCTGCCGACCGCGGAGACGTTCGCGCTGCCGCTGCTCCAGCTCGGCGTCAGCACGTACTCGTCGGCGCTCTACAACTTCGTGCCCCGGTTCGCGCTGCGCTTCTTCGACGCGGTCCGCGCCCAGGATCGCGACGCCGTCTACGGCATGCTCAACGACTTCGTCATCCCGTACCTGGACATCCGTAACCGCGCCCGCGGCTACGCGGTCTCGATCATCAAGGCCGGCCTGAACACGGTCGGACGTAACGGTGGCCGGGTCCGTCCACCGCTGACCGACCTGACCCCGGCCGAGCAGACCGACCTCGCCGCGCTGGTCGACAAGGTCACCTGATGGGCAGCCCTACGGTGGTGCGCGTCGAAGCGGTGCCGGTTGCCGGGCACGACAGCATGCTGCTGAACCTCAGCGGCGCCCACGGGCCGTTCTTCACCCGCACGATCGTGCTGGTCACCGACAGCGGCGGCAACGTGGGCGTCGGCGAGGTCCCGGGTGGTGAGGCGATCCGCCGCCTGATCGACGAGGCCGGTGCGACCCTGATCAACGAGCCGATCGCCCGCTACGGCAGCCTGCTCAACCGCATCGCGGCAACCTACGCCCACCTGGACGCCACCGGCCGCGGCTCGCAGACCTACGACCTGCGCACCACCGTTCACGCGGTCACAGCACTGGAGTCCGCGCTGCTCGACCTGCTCGGCCAGCACCTCGGGGTGCCGGTTGCGGAGTTACTCGGCGACGGACAGCAGCGGTCGAGCGTCCCCATGCTCGGGTATTTGTTCTATGTGGGGGACCGGAACCGGACCGACCTGCCGTACCACGCGGAGAGCGATCCGGCCGACGACTGGGAGCGGCTCCGCCGCGAACCGGCCCTCACGCCGGACGCGATCGTCGCGCTCGCCGAGGCCGCACACGCGCGCTACGGGTTCGCCGACTTCAAGCTCAAGGGCGGGGTGTTCGCGGCCGACGAGGAGATCGCGGCGGTCGAGAAGCTCGCGGCCCGGTTCCCGCGCGCGCGGATCACGATCGACCCGAACGGTGCCTGGCCGCTCGCCGACGCGGTCGCGCTGTGCCGGGACCGGGGCGGGGTGCTCGCGTACGCCGAGGACCCGGTCGGCGCGGAGGGTGACCTGTCCGGCCGGGAGACGATGGCCGAGTTCCGCCGCGCGACCGGCCTGCGGACGGCGACGAACATGATCGCGACCGACTGGCGTCAGCTGGCGCACGCGGTGCGGGGTGCGGCCGTCGACATCCCGCTGGCCGACCCGCATTTCTGGACGATGCGCGGCTCGGTGCGCGTCGCACAGCTCTGTGCCGACTTCGGCCTGACCTGGGGCTCGCACTCCAACAACCATTTTGACGTGTCGCTGGCGATGTTCACGCACGTCGGGGCGGCGGCGCCGGGGGAGATCACCGCGCTGGACACGCATTGGATCTGGCAGGACGGCCAGCGGCTCACGCGTGCGCCGCTACGCATTCGCGACGGTGCGATCACCGTGCCGGACGAGCCCGGACTCGGCGTCGAGATCGACCGCGACGCGCTCGCCGCCGCGCACGAGCTCTACCGGGCGCACGGGCTCGGGGCGCGCGACGACACGGTCGCGATGCAGTACCTGGTTCCGGGTTGGACGTTCGATCCCAAACGACCCTGTCTGGTGGTGCGGACATGATCAGCGAAGTCGCGCTGTCGTCGGTGACGCTGCCGCTGAAGAACCCGATCAGCGACGCCAAGGTGTTCACCGGGCGCCAACGTCCGATGGCCGAGGTCGCGTTCCTGTTCGCCGAGGTCCGCACCGACGACGGCCACGAGGGCATCGGTTTCAGCTACAGCAAGCGGGCAGGCGGCCCCGCGCAGTTCGCCCACGCCCGCGAGGTGGCCCCCGACCTGATCGGCGAGGATCCGAACGACATCGGACGGCTGTGGGCCAAGCTGGTCTGGGCCGGTGCGTCGGTGGGCCGCAGTGGCGCGTCGACGCAGGCGATCGCGGCGATCGACGTCGCGCTGTGGGACCTGAAAGCCAAACGCGCCGGCCTGTCGCTGGCGAAGCTGCTCGGCGCGTATCGGGGCTCGGTCCGCTGCTACGACACGTCCGGCGGGTTCCTGCACGCCCCGATCGAGCAGGTGCTCGAGAGCACCAGCGCGGCCCGCGCGGCCGGGATCGGCGGCGTCAAGATCAAGGTGGGTCACCCGTCTGCGGCGATCGATCTCGCCCGGGTCGCTGCGGTCCGCGAACACCTGGGGGACGACGTCCCGCTGATGGTCGACGCGAATCAGCAGTGGGACCGGCCGACCGCTCTGCGGATGGGCCGTGCGCTCGAGGAGTTCGGTCTGGTCTGGATCGAGGAGCCGCTCGACGCGTACGACGCCGCCGGGCACGCGGAACTCGCGGCCGCCCTCGACACACCGATCGCGTCCGGCGAGATGCTGACCAGCGTCGCGGAGCACGTCGGAATGCTCGATGCGGTCGACGTCATCCAGCCGGACGCGCCACGGATCGGCGGCATCACCCAGTTCCTCCGCCTCGCCGCGCTCGCCGAGCACGCGCACCTCACGCTCGCGCCGCACTTCGCGATGGAGCTCCACGTCCACCTCGCGGCCGCGTACCCGTACGAACCCTGGGTCGAGCACTTCGACTGGTTGTATCCGCTGTTCGAGGAACGGTTGGAGATCAGCGACGGCAGGATCGTGGTGCCGGAGCGACCCGGCCTCGGCGTGACGCTCAGCGAGCAGGCTCGTGCCTGGACCGTGGATCGGGCGGTGATCACATGACGGACGTGCCGAGCATCGATCCGCGCACCGGCGATGTCGCCGAGATCGTCGCGGCGGAGACCACGACGGCCGAGGTCGCTGCGTTGTGTCGCGTGGCGGACGCGGCCTCTCGCCCCCTCGAAGACCTCGGCCGGGACGGGCGCGCCGCGCTGCTGGACGCCCTCGCCGCGGCACTGGAAGACGCCGCCACCGAGGTCGTGGCGCTGGCCGACCGGGAGACCGCGCTGGGCACCACCCGGCTGACCGGCGAGCTCGCCCGCACCTGCTACCAGCTGCGGCTGTTCGGCGAGGTCCTGCGGGAGGGCGGTTACCTCGAAGCCACGATCGACCACCCGGCCGACACCCCGATGGGGCCGCGGCCGGACCTGCGCCGGATGCTGGTGCCGATCGGCCCGGTCGCGGTGTTCGGCGCGAGCAACTTCCCGCTGGCGTTCTCGGTGCCCGGCGGCGACACCGCTTCGGCGCTGGCCGCGGGCTGCCCGGTCGTGGTCAAGGCGCACGGCTCGCATCCGGCGACGTCGCAGCGGTGTTACGAGGTCCTGGCCGGTGCCGCGGAACAGTTCGGAGCACCGCCCGGCACGCTGGGCATCGTCCACGGGCAGCAGGCGGGCGCCGACCTCGTCGCGCACCCGCTGGTTCGTGCGGTCGGCTTCACCGGATCCACCGCGGGCGCCAGGGCGCTGCTCGCGATCATCGAGAAGCGCGCCGACCCGATCCCGTTCTACGGCGAGCTGAGCAGCCTCAACCCGCTCGTCGTCACGCGCGCCGCCGCTGCGGACCGCGCCGCCGACATCGGAGCCGGGTTCGTCGCGTCGTTCACGCTCGGCGGTGGCCAGTTCTGCACGAAGCCCGGCCTCGCTTTTGTCCCCACCGGCCCGGACGGCGACGCGCTGGTGGAGGCCGCGCGCCGGGCAGTCGCGGCTCTCGACCCGGTCGTGCTGCTCAACGAGCGGATCGCGGAGTCGTACGCGGCCGGTGCGGCGCGGCTCGCGCAGGCTCCCGGCGTGTCGGTGGTGCGGACCGGGACGATGCGTGCGGGTGGGGTTCCGGTGCTGCTCACGACCAGCGCTCGCGCGCTGCCGCCGGAGGTGGTCGAGGAGTGTTTCGGTCCGATCGCGGTGCTCGCCCGTTATCGGGACGACGCTGAGCTGCGCACCGCTATCGAGCGGCTACCGTCCTCGCTCACCGCCACCGTGCACCGCGGCCCGGGTGAGACCGAGCTGCCCGACGCGCTGGCCGGTTGGCTGCGTCCGAGGGCCGGGCGGCTGGTTTTTGACGGGTACCCCACCGGCGTCGCGGTGTCCTGGGCGCAGCACCACGGCGGGCCGTGGCCGGCGACGAACACCCAGCACACGTCGGTCGGCACCGCGGCGATCCGGCGGTTCCTCCGGCCGTTCACGTGGCAGAACGCACCGCAGGAGGTCCTGCCCGCCGAGCTGCGGGACGCCTACGGCGCGATCCCACGCCGCATCAACGGCACCCTCCACCCGACCGCCTGACCGCCGTCGCGTGGTCAGCGCTCTGGTGGGAGGCGGTAGATCCGGGCAGCGGTGGCGCCGAGGACGGCGTCCCGGGCGGTAGCGGGGATCGCGTCGAACAGGGCCGTCGCGATCTGCGTGTAGGAGTCTGCGGCCAGCAGGGCGAACGGCCAGTCACCGCCGTACATCAGCCGGTCCGGCCCGAACACCTCGAGCGCGTGGTCGACGTACGGCTGGAAGCTCGCCGCGCTCCAGCCCTCCTCGGCAGCGGTGTTCAGCCCGGAGACCTTGGCGACGACGTTCGGCGCGGCAGCGGCGTCCCGCAGCAACGAGGCCCAGGGTTGCCAGCCGCGCTCGCGGATCGGCGGCTTGCCCAGGTGGTCGACGATCAGCGTCAGCGTCGGGTGGGCCGCGGCGAGCGCCGGGACCTGCGCCAGCAACTCCGGCGTCTCCGCGCAGACGTCGAACGTCAGACCGCGCTCGGCGAGCAACCGAAGCCCGTCGGCGACGTCGGCCCGGAGCAGCCACTTCGGATCCGGATCCCGGTGGATCATGTGCCGGATGCCGACGATCGGTGTGGCGGCCCAGCGGTCGAGCAGCGCGGCGGCGTCGTCCGGCCGGGTGAGCGGGGCCCAGGCGACGACGCCCGCGATCGACGGGTCGAGCGCGGCCTCGCGGAGCATGTTCTCGGTGTCGGCGACGTTGTCCGCCGCCTGCACCAGCACGGTGAGATCGACACCGGCCGCGCGCAGCTCCCCGGCGACGTCGGACTGCGTGAACACCCGGTCGAGCACGGTCAGGTCCGGGGTGAGCCACGGGTAGTCGGTGGTCGCCGGGTTCCACAGGTGCTGGTGGGCGTCGACGATCGTCATGAGTTCTCCGGGCGTCCGACCGGCCATTCGACGTCGAGCGCATCGCCGAGGATCGCCTCGACGGCCCGCAGCAGCTCGGTGTCGAGCGGCTCGGAAGCCCACGCCACGTTCCGGGTGACGCTCTCCGGATCGACCGCACCGACGATCGTGGACGCCACGCCGGGAAGCGTCACCGCGAACTGCAGCGCGAGGCGGGCGAGGTCCGTGCCCTCCCGGCGGCAGAACGCGGCGGCCTCCGCGCAGGCTGCCCGCAACGCGGCCGGCGCGGGGTGCCAGTCCGGCGGACCGGCCTCGGTGAGCAGGCCCATGCTCAACGGCGACGCGTTGAGCACGCCGATACCGCGGTCGGCGAAGAACGGTATGCGCGCGGCCAGCGTCCGACATTGCAGTGTGTAGTGGCAGTAGGAGAGGACCGTGTCGACGGGCGCGCGCCCGGCGACGGAAACCAGCGCGGGCAGGGGGTAGCCGGTGATACCCACCGCCCGCACCACACCCTTCTCCTGCAGCGCGCGCAGCGCGGGAAGGGTCTCCTCCACGACCTGATCCAGGTCCCCGAACTCGATGTCGTGGCACTGGATCAGGTCGATGTGGTCGGTGCCGAGCCGGCGCAGGCTCTCCTCGACGCTGCGCCGCACCCGGTCGGCGGAGAAGTCGAACTCGTCGACGTCGTACCGGCCGACCTTGGTCGCGAGAACGTACGAGCCTCGGTTGACGCCTTTCAGGGCGGAGCCCAGCACCGTCTCGGCGGTGGTACGCCCGTAGTACGGGGACACGTCGATCAGCGTGATTCCGGCGTCGAGCGCGGCACGCACGGTGGCCCGCGCGGTCGCCGGTTCGACCGCGCCGTACTCGCCGCCGAGGCCCGCGGCGCCCAGCCCGATCGGGCTGACGACGAGGTCGGTACCCCCGAGTGAATTCATTCCTGCGCCTTCCCGCTGGTGATCCGGGAGATGATCAAAGCGCACAGGATGATCGCGCCGTTCAGCGCCGCGATCCACTGGGCCGGGACGCCGGCCAGCGTCAGCACGTTCTGGATCACGTACAGCAGCAGGATGCCGGTGAACGCGCCGAAAACCGTGCCCTTGCCGCCGTTGAGGCTGACGCCGCCGATCACCGCGGCGGCGAACACCGTGAAGATCGCGCCGTTGCCCTGTGCGGCGGCGACCGAGGCCAGGCGTCCGGAGAGCATCAGGCCGCCGAGCGCGGCGAGCATGCTCGCGACGACGAGCACCACCCACAGCACGCGGTCGGTGCGGATACCGGCGGCCCGGGCCGCGTCGGCGTTGCCGCCGATCGCGTACAGCGAGCGACCGACCCGGGTGTACCCCAGCACGCCGATACCCACCGCGAACAGCGCGAAGCAGACGTACACGGAGACGGGCACCCCGAGCCAGACCGTGGACCCCAGGTACATCATCGACTCCGGCAGGCCGAAGAACGTCTGGCCGCCGGAGATGCCGGTGAGCAGTCCGCGGAGCACGATCAGCATGCCGAGCGTGACGACGAAGCCGTGCAGCCGGAACCGGACGATCAGCAGACCGTTGATCAGGCCGATCACCGCGCCGACCGCGAGCGTCAGCGGCACACCTGCCCAGCCGGGCAGCGCGCCGAGCCCGTGGGTGACACCCGGCTCGACGATCAGCCACGCCGCGAGCCCCGGCGCCAGGCCGAACGTCGACTCCAGCGAGAGGTCCATCTTGCCGGCGATCAGCACCAGGGTCTGGGCGAGCACCAGCAGACCGATCTCGGCCATCGTCTGCAGGATGTTGACCAGGTTGTCCGAGCTGAGGAACACCGGGTTGACCAGGTAACCGACGATCGCGATCACCACGATCGCCGGTACCAGGGCCAGGTCACGCAGGCGCGCCAGCTGGAGCTTCCGCGGCGCGACAGCGGCCGCCGGCCGAACTGCCGTGTCAGTGGTCATCGACTGCGATCCCTTCCATGGCAGCGACCAGGTCGTGGTCGCTCCAATCGCTTCCGAACTCGGCCACCTGGCGGCCCTGGAACAGCACGAGCACCCGGTCGCAGGTGCGGAGGTCGTCGAGCTCGTCGGACGCGACGAGCACGCCGGCGCCGCCCTCGCGCACCTTGTCGACGACGCCGAGCAGCGTCTCCTTCGAGCGGACGTCGACCCCGGCCGTCGGCTGGATGAGCACCAGCAGCTTCGGGTCGTTGGCCAGCGCACGGCCCATCACGACCTTCTGCTGGTTCCCGCCGGAGAGCGCGGAGACCGGAAGCTCCGGGCCGGGCGTTTTCACCGCCAGCTCGTCGATCAGCGTGTGGGCGAGCCGGTCACGGCGCTTGCGGGAGATCGTCCCGAACCGGCCGAGCCGCCGCGGCACCGTCATCGTGAGGTTCTCCGCGATCGACAGATCGGGGACAAACCCCTGGTGGTGGCGGTCCTGCGGCACCAGCCCGACACCGGCGGCGAGCGACGCCGGAACGCTGCCGGGCTTCAGCGGGGCGCCGCTGATCCTCACCGTGCCGGTGTGCGGCCGCCGGAGGCCGACGATCGTCTCGGCGATCTCCTTCTTGCCGCTGCCACCGCCACCGGCGAGGCCGACCACCTCGCCGGCCCGCACCGTGAACGTGACGCCGTCGAGGTCGTCGACCTCGAGGACGGCCGGGGTGCCGTCCGGCAGCGGCGGCCGCGACGCCCGCTCGGTCAGCGCGGTGGCGTCACCGGTCATCGCCGCGACCAGCTCGGCCGGTGGCAGCTGGGAGACCGGCCCGGTGACGATGTGCTGGGCGTCCCGGAACACGGTCACCTCGTCGCAGACCCGGTAGATCTCCTCCAGGTGGTGGCTGATGAACAGGAACGTGACGCCGCGTTCCTGCAGGCCACGCATCCGGTCGAACAGCCGGTTGATCGCCGGGCCGTCCAGCTGGGCGGTCGGCTCGTCGAGGATGATCAGCCGGGCGTCGTACGACAGCGCCCTGGCGATCTCGACGAGCTGGCGCTGCTCCACGGTCAGGTCGCCGGCCGGCCGGGTGACGTCGACCTCGACGTCCCAGGTCGCGAGCAGCTCCGCGGCGTTCCGGCGGAGCGCCGACCACCGGATCAGCCGTCCCGGGTGCCGGTTGAGGAACAGGTTCTCCGCGACGGTCAGCTCGGGGATGATCGTCGACTTCTGATAGACGCAGGCCACGCGCCGCCGCCAGGCGTCACGATCGGTCAGCGGCGGGGCGGGCGAGCCTTCGAACGTGACCGTGCCCTCGTCCGGGGCTTGGAGCCCGGTGAGGATGCTGACCAGCGTGGACTTACCGGCGCCGTTGCGCCCGACGAGGGCGTGGGTGGCGCCGGCCCGGACGACGATCCCGGCGTCGCGCAGCGCCACCGTGGTTCCGTAGCGCTTGGTGACGTGAGCCGCCTCGACGAGGGACTCAGCTGACATTGTTGCCCCAGAGGCTCTTGTCGTCGAAGCGGAGCGTCTTCTCGCCGTTGATGGTGGCCCCGTCGAGGGTCACCAGCGGGGCGGCGAGCTGGTCCTCGAGCACACCGTCACGGACCTTGATGATCGTGCTGCCGTGGTCGGTCGGGCCGGGCTCGAACGTCTTGCCCGCGATCGCCTGCTGCACGTAGTACAGGCCGTACTTCGCGTAGAGGTCTGCGGGCTGGGAGACCGTGGCGTCGATCTGACCGGCCTCGATGTCCTTGAGCTCCTCGGGGATGCCGTCGTTGGAGACGATGAACACGTGCTTCGGGTCGGTCGGCGGAACCAGCAGGCCGCGCTGCTTGAGCACCTGGAGCGTGCCGGAGAGCGCGAAGCTCGCCTGCATGTAGATGCCCTTGATGTCCGGGTGAGCGGCGAGCCGGGTCTGCAGCTGGTTGGCTGCGGTGGCGCCGTCCCACTTCGACGGTTCCGCGAAGACCGTGATGCCCGGGTAGTTCTTCTTCATGCAGTCGTTGAAGGCCTCGGTCCGGTCGCGGCCGTTGATCGAGGCGACATCGCCCATCAGCATGACGACCTTGCCCTTGCCCTTCAGCTTCGTGCCGAGGAAGTGGCAGGACTTCTCGCCGTAGGCGCGGTTGTCGGCGCGCACGACCATGAACACCTTGCCGGTGTCCGGGCGGGTGTCGATCGTGACGACCGGGATCTTCTTGCTCTCCAGCTGAGCGAGCGTCGGGGCGACGGCTGCGGTGTCCTGCGGTGCCATCACGATGCCCTTGGAACCCTGGCTGAGCAGCGTCTGCACGTTCGCGGTGAGCTTCGCGATGTCGTTCTCGGAGTTGGTGGTCTTGAGGTTGGTGATGCCGAGCTTCTTGGCCTCGTCCGGCGTGTAGCGGACGTAGGCGTTCCAGAAGTCGGTGTCCGAACGGGGGTAGTCGGAGCCGATGACGGGGTCATCGCCGGACGCGCCCCCTTCGGCGGAGTTGCAGGCGGCGAGCGCGGTCGCCGCGACGGCCACTACTAAAAGACGAAGCATTCTCGAACGACGCACGGGGACTCCTTCGTCGGTGCGGGAGCTCAGGCCCAGGCCGGGCCGTCGGGGTAGCGGAATTCGGTGAGCGACGCGTCATGCATGCGGGCGCCGATGCCGGGGCTCGTCGGGGCGCGGTACCGTCCGCCGCGCACCTCGACCGGGTCGACGAAGTGCTGATGCAGGTGGTCGACGTACTCGATCATCCGGCCGTCCTGAGCGCCGCTGACCGCCACGTAGTCGAACATCGCGAGGTGCTGCACCATCTCGCAGAGGCCGACGCCGCCGGCGTGCGGGCACACCGGGACGCCGAACTTCGCGGCCAGCAGCAGGATCGCGATGTTGTCGTTGACGCCGCCCACGCGAGTGGCGTCGATCTGGACGACGTCGATCGCGCCTGCTTGGAGCAGTTGTTTGAACAGCACCGGGTTGGCGCCGTGCTCACCGGTGGCTGTTCTGGTCGGGCGGACCGCCTCCCGGATCCGGGCGTGGCCGAGGACGTCGTCGGGGGACGTGGGCTCCTCGATCCAGTACGGACCGTAGGGCGCCAGCACGCCCATCCACTCGATCGCCTCGTCGACGCCCCACACCTGGTTCGCGTCGACCGCGATCGGTAGGTCGGGGCCGACCGCCTCGCGGGCGATCCGTAGCCGCCGGAGATCGTCGTCCCGGTCGCCGCCGACCTTCAGCTTGATCATGCCGAAGCCGTCGGCGACCGCCTCCTTCGACAGCCGGGCGAGCTTCTCGTCGTCGTAGCCGAGCCAGCCGGGCGTGGTCGTGTAGGCGGGGTAGCCCTCGGCGCGGAGGGTCTCCGCACGCTCCGCGCGGCCGCCTTCGGCCTTCCGCAGCAGGTCCAGCGCCTCGTCCGGGGTCAGCGCGTCGCGCAGGTAGCGAAAGTCGACCAGCCCGACGATCTCCTCCGGCGAGAGTTCGGCGAGCAACTGCCAGAGGGGTTTGTTCTCCCGGCGGGCGCGTAGGTCCCAGGCCGCGTTGACGACCGCGCCGGTCGCCATCGCGATGACACCCTTCTCCGGGCCGAGCCAGCGCAACTGGCTGTCGCCGGCGAGCCGCCGTGAGAACGCTCCGAGGTCGCCGAGTACGTCGTCCACCGGGAGCCCGACCACCAGCGGCGCGAGCGCGCGAATTGCGGCGACCTGCACGTCGTTGCCCCGCCCCACGGTGAAGACGAGCGAGTGGCCCTCGGCGCCGTCGCTGGTCCGCAGCACCACGTACGCCGCGGAGTAGTCGGGGAACGGGTTCATCGCGTCCGAGCCGTCGAGGAAACGGGAGGTCGGGAACCGAACGTCCCGTGTCTCCAGCTCGACGATCGAGGTCGTCACTAGGGCAACCACCTTCCGGCGGCTCAGCGGGTGGACCCAACCCTCCGAGCGATCTGCGGTGACAATGGGTCCTTGGTATGACCGGCGTCTCATTTACGAGCGAGACATCCGATGTTTACACCGGGTCGTTTGGGTCGGGGGAGGGGCTGCTCAGTTACGAATTGGTAACATTGCTCGGACCTATGAGGTTCAGCGAGGCGCATTGAGGCGGTTTTGGTTCGCGATAGCGGCCTAGCCCTAGGATGTTTCCCGACCCAGGAGGTGGTTGCCCTGTCGCTGACCGACGACGCGATCGCTCGGATCCGTGGCTTGATCCAGTCCGGCGAGCTGACTCCCGGTAGCCGGCTGCCGCCGGAGAACCAGCTCGCCGCTCAGCTGGGGATCTCCCGCAACTCGATGCGGGAGGCGGTCAAGGCGCTCCAGTTCGCCCGGGTGCTCGACGCCCGGCCCGGCGACGGCACGTACGTCACGAGCCTGGCGCCGGACCTGCTGCTCGCCGGGCTCGGCTCGGCCGTCGACCTGCTCCGGGACGACACGCTGCTGGAGATCATGGAGATTCGCTCGATGCTCGAGCCGGCCGCCACGTCGGCCGCGGCGCTGCGGATCACCGGTGAGCAGCTCGCCGAGCTGGAGTTCCTGCTCGGACGGATGCGGGCCGCGGCCGCCGACGCGGAGGAGCTGGTGCGCTACGACATGGAGTTCCACCGCACGGTGGTGGCGGCCACCGGGAATCAGTCGCTCACGTCGGTCCTCGACGGCCTGTCCGGCCGGACCGCGCGCGCCCGTGTCTGGCGCGGGTTGCTCAATGCGGACGCCGCGGCGACCACGCTCGCTGAGCACCAGGCGATTTATGACGCGCTGGCGAGCGGTGATCCCGAGCTGGCGCGGGCGGCGGCACTACTGCACGTCAGCTCGTCGGCTCGGTGGCTGCGGCACGCGCTCGCGGAGGGGCCGATGTAGGCGGGGTCCTCGCCGCGGTCCTTCCGCGGCCTGGGTGCGGTCCTGAGTGCCGTCCGGCCTTCGTTGCCGCCGTCCGTCCTAGTCGCGGGTCAGGCGGCGGGGTGGTCGCCACTGTTCGGCGATCGCGGCCAGCGTGTTGATGTCCGGGGCCCGCACCGGTAGCGGTGTTGCGTCCGTGCGCAGGCCGTCGAGCAGGATGGTCAGGTACCGCTGCCAGAGACCCGGCGTCGCGTGCTCGGTGTACTCGAGCAGTGCGGCGGTCATGAACTGCAGCATCGCGAGGTCGCCCCCGACGATGTCCGGCCGCACGACACCGGCCTCCTGGCAGTGCGCGACGAGCGCGTCGACGGCAGGCGCGATCCGGTCCCGTGCCCTCGCCACCCGCTCGTGCCCGTAGACGCGGCTGAACAGCACGTCCTGCAACCCTCGGTCGGCGGCCATCAGCTCGGCCGAGCGCGCGAAGAACTCGGTCAATCCGGTCCACGCGTCCGGATGTTCCGCGCCGTCCCGCGCCAGCGTGACCAGCCGGTCGAGTTGCTCGTCGAAGAGCGCCTCGACGAGATGTTCCCGGCTCGGGTAGCGGCGGTAGACCGTGCCGACGCCGAGCCCGGCGTGGTGCGCGATGTCGTCGAGCGTGACGTCGACGCCGCGGGTGGCGAAGACCTCACGGGCGGCCGCGAGGATGCGCAACCGGTTCCGCTCAGCGTCACGCCGGAGCGGTCGATCGGGAACGCCGGTGGCAGCACTGCCGCTCATGAACTCACCGTAACATGATTTGAGACACAGTCTCCACTTGGAGTCAATCTCTCAAGTTAGCGGCTGGGTCGGCCGACGAGACCGAGGACACCCCTCGATCTTTCGGAGACGGACCGCTATGACCACCGCGCACCTGGATTCGGCCACCGGCGTCGATCCCGGCCCGGCTACACCGCACAACGCCCACCACGCCCGCCGCTGGCTCATCCTGGGCGTGCTCGGGCTCGCGCAGCTGATGGTGGTGCTGGACGCGACGATCGTGAACATCGCGCTGCCGTCGGCGCAGACCGCGCTGGAGTTCTCGAACGAGGACCGCCAGTGGATCGTCACCGCGTACGCGTTGGCGTTCGGCGCCCTGTTGCCGCTGGGTGGCCGGGTCGGTGACCTGATCGGCCGGAAGACCGCGCTGCTGGTCGGGCTGGTCGGGTTCGCGCTGGCCTCGGCGGTCGGTGGTGCGGCCGAGGGCTTCGGCATGCTGGTCGGTGCCCGCGCCGCGCAGGGTGTGTTCGGGGCGCTGCTGGCCCCGGCGGTGCTGTCGCTGGTGACCACGACGTTCACCGACGCGAAGGAACGCGCGAAGGCGTTCGGCATCTACGGTGCGATCGCCGGCGCCGGTGGCGCGATCGGTCTGCTGCTCGGTGGGGTGCTGACCGAGTACCTGAACTGGCGCTGGTGCCTGTACGTGAACGTGCCGATCGCGATCGCCGCGCTGACCGGCGGGGTGCTGCTGCTGCACAACCAGCGGACCGACGGGCCGCGACACCGCCTGGACGTGCCGGGCACGCTGACCGTGTCGGCGGGTCTGTTCAGCGTCGTCTACGGGTTCGCGAACGCCGAGACGCACGACTGGAGCGAGGGTGTGGTGTGGGGCTGGCTGGTCGCCGGCGCCGTGCTGCTCGCCGCGTTCCTGGTGATCGAGTCTCGCGTCGCCCACCCGCTGATTCCGCTGCGGGTGCTGTTCGACCGGACCCGCGGTGGTTCGCTGATCGCGGTGCTGCTGCTGGGCATCGGGATGTTCGCGGTGTTCCTGTTCCTGACCTACTACCTGCAGCAGAACCTCGGCTTCTCCCCGATCTCCTCGGGTGCGGCGTTCCTGCCGATGATCGGCGCGCTGGCCGTCACCGCCACGCTGACCACGAGCATCGTGCTGCCGCGGGTGGGTCCGCGGCCACTGGTGCCGGTCGGGTTCCTCCTCGCCGCGGCCGGCATGCTCTGGCTCACCCAGCTGGAGGTCGGCTCCACCTACGCCGCGGACGTGCTCGGCCCGCTGATCATCACCGGCGTCGGTATCGGCCTGGGTATGGCTCCCGCGATGTCCGCCGGCACGTCCGGTGTCCACGCTTCGGACGCCGGGGTCGCCTCCGCGCTGGTCAACACCGCCCAGCAGATCGGCGGCTCGGTCGGCACCGCGGTGCTGAGCACGATCGCGGCGAGTGCGGTCACCGACTACCTCGTCGGCAAGAACCCCACCGCCGAGGTCGTGGCGGCGGCCACGATCAACAGCTACACGACGACGTTCGCCTGGGTCGCCGGGTTCTTCGTGCTCGGCGCCGTCCTGTCCGGACTCCTGCTGCGCTCGGGACCGCTGGCCGTGGACCCGGACGCCGCACCGGCCGCGCACATGTGACCGTCGCCTGACACGACGACCCGCACCCGACACCGGGTGCGGGTCGTCGTTTTGTCACCCGACCGTGGCACACGCGAAGTGGTGACCGGCCGCGGTGGCGGTGAGAATGCGTGTATGCCTTCCGCGGGACACGGGCCGAACGTGATCGAGGTGACCGGCAGACCGATGCTGCTCACCGCGACCAGCAGTGGTGTCGCCGTGCACCTGGCCACCGTCGCCGACGAACCCGGGAGCGGCCGGGAAGCCGTGCACGACGTCCACTTCGACGACGCGAACGGGGACGAGGACCGCACGATGTCCGGTTACGACCGCACGGCGCTGACCGCGCCGCTGTGGTCGCGGACCACGCTCTGCGGACGAGAATGGGCGGTCATGGTCGGCGGCGACGGCGGCCCGGTGGTGCGGAACGGCGACGTCGCGTTCGCGCCGACCTGCCGTCGCTGTCTCGCGCTGATCGACCGGCACTTCCCGGCGCCGAAGCCGGACTCCCGGCTGGCCCTCGTCGCCGGCCTCGCGGCGGACGTCGTCGTCGACCAGCGCGGGTTCGCCGAGATCCATGGCGTACCGGGCGACCAACAGGCGGAGCTCCGGAGGACCGTGCGCCGGTTGATCCGGCAGCGGACGAACCAGTCGGTGCGCACGTTCGTCGCCGGTGGCAACGTCTACGTCGAGTGCCCGGAGATCCACGCGGAGAAGGTGGGGCAGGGCGCGCCCCGGGCCCCGGCGGCCCTCGACGCGGTAGCGCTCGATGCGGCGTTTGCCGGCGAGCTGCCGCCGCGGGCGGAGCGCGACTGGGTGATCTCCTGGCAGACCTGGGACCTGGGCTGACGGCAGCCGGGCCGTCTCGGTCTCTAGCGCCTCCATCCTCGGGTGGCCTCTGCGCGTCGTTTAGCCTCGGGCGGGCGCCGGGGACTCGGTCTGTGGCGGCCGCGGCTCGGTCGGCACCGTCTCTGACGGCGACCGGGCGATCAGCGTCACCGCGACCTCGTAGACGACGAGCAGGACCACGATCACCAGCAGACCGCTCCACGACGACACCAGGATCACGGCCAGCGCGGCGACCACCGCGCCGCCGATCCGCAGCGGGTCCCGGTAGCGCCGGATCCAGCCCGGCCCGTGCGCGGCCAGCCACCGACCACCCCGTGCGGTGCCGCGTCCGGCCGAGCGTGTGCCGCGGGCGATGCCCCGGCGGAGCGCGACCGGCACCCGACCCGGTCCGACCAGGTAGGCGACGAGAGCGATCAGCACTCCGGCGGCGATCACCAGCAGCCCTCGGTCACGCAGCGGCGCGGTGACGATCGTCAGCGTCGCAGCCACCCCGTCCCGATAGACGCCGTCCGGCACCTGCTGCAGCAACTCGGCGCGGGCGGCGCGCAGGACGGCGGTGACGGCAACCGCGGCCACCGCCAGCCAGATACCCAGCTGCAACAGGGTGCGCCGTCGACGTGGTGCGATCGCGAGCGCGATGAGCAGCAGCGCAATCGCACCGAGGACCAGCGCGATCAGCCCCTGCCGGACAGCCACCACGGTCTCCTGCACGGCGCGCAGCCGACCGGCGTCGTACACCGTGAACTGCGCGAAGTTCGCCGGGAGCGACACCCCGAGCGCGGTCTCGATCCGTTCCCGCAGGTTGGGCGGGATCTCGCCGCTACGAAGGTCGGGCAGCGACAGACTTCGGCCGAAGAACGTCGGCAACTGGGTCTCGATGCGCTGGAGAACCTGGTTGATCAGCGGCAGCAGGTCGATCCGTACCTGGTCGTCGCTCGCAGTGATCAGCGTGCTTCGGCCCTCGATGATCGCCAGGGCCCGCTGGTGCGCGCGGCGGTTGGCCTCCTCCCAGACCGTCTGGAACCTTTCGCTGGACACGATGTTCAAGACTTGCGTCCGGATCACCCCGCGCAGCTGGACCGTGAGCGGCCCGATCACGAAGCCGGCCCGCGGCGGCAGCGCTTCCCGCAGCCGCGTCTCGACGTCCAGCACCTCGAAGAGCTGGTCGGTCGAGTACTGCGCGACGGCGGTGGCGACCGCGGGGTCCTCCGGCAGCGGCGCGACCGCCGCGACCCAGCGGTCGGTGTCCAGCACCGTGCGTGCCGCCCAGACCCCGACCACGCTGGCGACCAGCGCGAAGGCCGCCAGCATCACGCACACGGCCGCGATGATCCGGCGGGCGGCGTCCAGGATCGAGCGTCGCTGGCGCCGGGTCGACAACTCCGCCCGGAGCGCCGCGACCTCACCCCGCAACCGATCAACCTCAGCCCGCTCCCGCTCGTCGCCCTCGCGCCCGTCCCCGACGCTGGCCCCAGCGGTTCCGACTTCATCAGCGCTGCCGTCAGCGGCCCCGCCGTCAGCGGCCCCGCCCTCGGCGGCGCCGACCTTGGCCTCAGCGCCGCCGGGCCTGACCTCGGCTCCAGCGGCCTCGGGGCCACTGTCGACGCCCTCGGTCTCGGCTCCCGCGGTCGCGGGTGCCGGGGGCTTGGCGGCTGGGAACCCAGCGGCTGGTGGCGCGGCGGGGGTCTCCGCGGCTGGTGGCGCGGCTGGGGTCTCTGCGGTTGGTGGCGCGGCGGGGGTCTCTGCGGCTGGTGGCGCGGCGGGGGTCTCTGCGGCTGGTGGCGCGGCGGGGGTCTCCGCGGCCGGAGGCGCGGCTGGGGCTTCAGCGGCTGGGGCGGCTGCCACCGGTTCGGCGTCGTTCGGTCGGGTGGGTGGCGGGGAGGTCATGGCGTCCTCCGTCGGACGAGAATCCGGCATCGCTCGACGGTCGCGCGGACCTCTCGGCCTGCGGCTCATCCCGAGGGGGTGAGGCTGCGACACGAACGCCCGGCGGCGGGTTCATCCGCGGCGGGGGAAGCGGCCACCCGCCGCGGTCTGGCCCACTGAACTCCGTACGTGTGCCCCGGCGGCGCAGCCACCGGTCCGGGAGGAGGACGCTGATGACCGAGAGGTCTTCCGCCGACCAGCTCGGCAGTCGGCCGGGGCGTTGGCGCCGCCTCGGCTTCCGACTGCGCATTCGGCGCGCGAGCGAGGAGAGCACGGCTGCGGCCGTCTACGGGCTGATCGTCAGCGGCGGGGTACTCGCCGCCTCGCACGCTCATACCGCCTGGGGCGCGTCGGCGTTCGTGCTCGGGACCCTGGTCATCTACTGGAGCGCCGAGCGGTACGCCCGCGTGGTGGCCGAACGGATCCACGCGGGACACCGGCCCCCTTGGGAAGTGATCCGCCGGCGCCTGACCGAGGGTTGGGAGCTGGTCAGCGCGTCCGCGATACCGCTTGCCTGCATGGTGATCGTGCGCCTGCTCGGAGCGAAGGTGGGGACGGCGATCATGGCGGGGTTGATCTGCACCACGGTCCTGCTCGCTCTCACCGGCTGGGAGATCGGTCGGAACGGTCGGCTCACGACGCCGGAGCGCTTGATGTCAGCAGCGGTGGCCGCCGCGTTCGGCGTCGGCATGATCGGCTTGAAGACCCTCGCGCACTGACCTGCCGCGCCCGTGAAGAGCGGACCCGTCTGGGCCAGCCATAGCTAGCCCGAGCGGGTCCACTCACCTGCTGGCGGAATGATGCGCTGCTGGGCTCGGATGGATGGTTGGGTGCCGGGGCACCCGCGGCGGGACATCCACACAGAGCGCCTAGCCGCCTAAGACTGGTCCACCGGCGGACGCCGCTCCGCGCCATCTTCCCCGGCGGCGTCCCCGGCCGCGGTCACTCGATCCGCGGTTCCACCCGCGGCGGCGGCGTCGCCGGCGTTGGCTCGCCCGGGGTGGCCCCGCCTGCGGCGTCCGCGGCAGTGGTCTTGGTCGCGGTGGCCCGATCGGCGGCGACCTCCCCGGCGGCGGACTCGGCGGCGAAGGCGCGGACGGCGTCTTCGACCGTGGGGTAGAAGTGGCGCGGATCGATCGTCCGGGTCAGCTCGTAGCGCTTCACCTTCTCCCGCACCGGCGTCTTGAGCTCGGCGAACACCAGCGAGATCCCCTCGGCGTTCAGCTCCAGGTCGAGCTCCTCCAGCATGTCGGCGGCGGTCGTGTCGACGTCGGTGATCGGTTCGGCGGCGATCACGATCCACCGCGGACGCGGATCGCTGCGGGCCAGCCGCCGCACCTGCTCGCGGAACGTGCGGGAGTTGGCGAAGATCAGCGGCGCGTCGAAGCGGTAGAGAACCAGGCCGGGAAGCCGCTCGGCGTCCCGGTGCACCTCGACGTCGTGGTAGCCGTCCATGCCGTCGACGCGGCCGAGCACGGTCTGGTACGGCCACCAGGCGCGCCGGAAGACGTTCAGGACCGACAGCGCGACCGCGACGCCGATCCCGGGAAGGACGCCGAGCACGACCACCCCGGCGAAGGCCGCCGCCGAGACGCCGAATTCCAGCCGCCGCTGCTGCCACAGCCGGACCGCGCCGGGGATGTCGACCAGCGAGAACGCGGCGACGATGACCACGGCGGCCAGCGTCGCCTGCGGCAGGTATCGCAGCAGGTTCGGGGCGACGAGCAACAGCACGGCGATGCTCACCGCACCGACCAAGCCGGTTACCTGGGTGCGGGCGCCGGCCTGCTGGGCTACGGCGGTGCGGGAACCGCTGGTGCTCACCGGGAACCCCTGGAACAGGCCCGCGGCGATGTTCGCCGCGCCGATGCCCACCATCTCCTGGTTGGGCCGGACCTCGGTGCCCGACTTCGCGGCGAACGCGGATGCGGTGGAGATCGTGTCTGTCAGCGCCACCAGCGTGATGCCCAACGCCGCGACGGCCAGCAGCCCGACGTCCGACAAAGAGGCCGACGGAATCGTGAACGGCGGGAAGCCCTGCGGAAGGGTCCCGACCACGTCGACGTCGTCGAGTTCGACCAGCCAGCACAGACCGGTCGCCAGAACCACCGTCACCAGGATGCCCGGGACCTTGGGCGCCCACCGGCGCAAGCCGAGGATCAGAGCCAGGCTCCCGATCCCGATCGCGGCAGCAGCCGGGGTAGCCGCGCCCTCGAACACCGCGCGGATCGTCCCGGTCAGCTCCGCCCAGACCCCGTCGCCGTCGACGTCGGCGCCCACCAGCGAGGGAAGGCGCCCGATCAGGATCGTGAGCGCGAGCCCGTTGAGGTAGCCGATCCGGGTGGGCTTGGCCAGCAGGTCGGCCAGGAAACCGAGCTTGCCCGCGCCGGCGATCACCATCGCAGCCCCGACCATCAGGGCCAGGATCGACGCGAGCGCGACCGCCTCGGCGTCCGCGCCGCTGCCCGCCACGACGAGCGGCAGCACGGCGGCGGCGATCATCGGCCCCAGCGACGAGTCCGGGCCCAGGACCAGGACCCGGGACGGCCCGAACACCGCGTACCCGATCAGGCAGAAGATCGACGTGTAGAGGCCGGTGATCGGCGGGAGCCCGGCCAGCGTCGCGTAGGCCATGCCCTGCGGCACCAGCAGCGTGGCCAGCACCAGGCCCGCGACGAGGTCACGGCGCGCGTACTCGGGACGATACGTGGTGACCATGCGCACGCCCGGCAGCCACGCGACTCTCGACATCCGGCCTCCCTCGCGACCCAGCCATTCTCCGGACGCGTCGGCTCTGTCGACCCCATCCGGTAGGGGTGAACCGCGGCTGCTCCGATGGTCCTCCGCTGCGGATGATGTGCGAGTCGTCGGCCGGGACGACCGTAGGACGTCCAGTCCGCATCGTGACAACCGGGGGGACGCATGGTCGATCACCGTGATCCGGCGACCCGGGTCGAGACCGGTCGCGCCGCTCGGGAGCGGACGCCGCTGGCCACGCACGCCGAGTTCGCGCCGAGTGCGGGCCGGACGGATCCGGTCACCGTGCTCACCACCCAGGAGGCGGGTCGGCTCCCGGAGCTGCTGCCGATGCGACACGGGCGGATGCTGACGTCGGTCTTCGCGTTCTACCGCGGGTCCGCGGCGATCATGGCCGCCGATCTCGCGACGACGCCGAACTCCGGTCTCCCCGCGCAACTGTGTGGGGACGCGCACCTGTCCAACTTCGGCGTCTTCGGGTCGCCGGAACGGCGGATGCTGTTCGACGTCAACGACTTCGACGAGACCTACCCGGGACCGTGGGAGTGGGACGTCAAGCGGCTCGCGGCGAGCCTGACTATCGCGGCGCGCGGCAACGGTTTCCGTCGGAAGGCACGGGCCGGGATCGTTCGCGCGGCGGTGGGCCGGTACCGCACGACGATGGCGGAGTTCGCAGCCGCGCGGGAGCTCGAGGTCTGGTACGCACATGCCGACGTCGACCGGTTGGCGCCGGAGCTGACCGCCGAGTTGAGCAAAGAGCGGCTCAAGCGGCTGGAGAAGGTACGGACCAAGGCTCGGTCGCGGGACAGCCTGCAGGCGTATCGCAAGCTCACCACGTCGGTGGAGGGACGCCGGGCGATCGCGGCCGATCCGCCGCTGCTGGTACCGGTCGCCGACCTGCTTCCGGACGACGCTCAGGAACGCTTCGCGGACGATATCCGGGCGCTGTTGCGGCGATACCGGCGGACGCTTCCGATCGAACGTCGGCCGCTGCTGGATGCGTTCACCTACGTGGATACGGCCCGCAAGGTGGTCGGTGTCGGCAGCGTCGGCACCCGCTGCTGGATCGTGCTGTTGCACGGACGAGACGACGACGATCCGCTGTTGCTGCAGGTGAAGGAGGCCGAGCCGTCGGTGCTGGCCGCCCACGTCGCGCCGGGGCTGCGGCTGCCGAGCCGGATCAGCGAGGGCCAGCGGGTGGTGACCGGCCAGCGCCGGATGCAGGCGGCCAGCGACATCTTTCTCGGCTGGCAGACCGCGATGGGCATCGACGGCCACGTCCGTGACTTCTACGTCCGGCAGCTGCGGGACTGGAAGTTCTCGGCGCTCGTCGAGGAGATGGACCCGACCACCCTGCGCACCTACGGGGCGCTGTGCGCCTGGACGCTGGCCCGTGCGCACGCCCGGACCGGCGACCGGATCGCGATCGCGGCCTACCTGGGCGACGATGCGACGTTCGACGAGGCGCTGGTCGAGTTCGCCGAGCGATACGCCGACCGGGCCGAGCGCGACTACGCGCTGTTCGCCGAAGCGGTGCGCGACGGCACGATCCAGGCCGAGGCGAGCCCGTGACCCCGACGCCCCCGCGCCTGGCCGTTGGCGGCGCGGGCCGGGCTGTGAGTGCCGTGGGCCGGTCCGCGGGCGGCGCGGGCCGGGGTGCGAGCGCCGCGCGCGGCGCAGCGTCCGCGGGCCGGGCTGTGGGTGGCGTCTGCCGGGCACCGGGCGGATGACCGCACCGGATACCGGCGCAGCGTCGCTGGTGATCGCGCACGTCTCCGATCTCCACGTCGGCAGGCGCCCGCCGACGCTCGCCGACGCGGTGGTGGCGGACGTCCACCGGGCCCGGCCCGACCTCACGGTGGTCACCGGCGACTGCACGATGCGGGCACGGTCCGCGCAGCTCCGGCTGGCCCGCGTGCTGCTCGATCAACTGCCGCAGCCGTGCCTGGTGATACCGGGCAACCACGATGTCCCGCTCGCACCGTCCCGGGTCCGGACGCCGTACGGGCGCTACCGGGCGTACGTCGACCCGGACATCGAACCAGTGCTGAACGTGCCGGGCGCGCGGGTGCTCGGTCTGGCCTCGATGCCGTGGTGGCGGTGGAAGTCCGGTCGGATCACCGCGGACCAGGCGGCACGGATCGACGCGGTGCTGGGCGGCGCACCGGACGGGACACTGCGCGTGCTCGCGCTGCACCATCCGCCACTCGCGACCGGTACCGCCAGGCTGGTTGGGCGAGCCCTGCTGGTCGAGGCGCTCGTCGCGGCACGGGTCGACGTCGTGATGGCCGGTCATACGCACGTGCCGGCCAGTCGCGTGGTCGAACTGGTGCACGGTGGTCGCCGTCATCGCGTCATCGAGGTGATCGCCGGTACGGCGACCAGTGGGCGCACCCGGGGCGCGGAACAATCCTGGAGCGTGTTGCGGGTCGACACCGGCGGCGTCACGGTGGACGAGCGGCGCTGGATCCGGGACGAATGGCGTCCGGGCCCGAGTGCCCGGCACCTACGCACACCTTCGGGAGCGCCGTGATGGACCAGGCCCTGGTGTTCAGCGCGGTGGTGGCTGCCCGGTTCCTGGTGCCGCTGCTCATCCCACGGTTCCCGCTGCCCGCGATCGTCGCGGCGTTGGTCCTCGACGGCGTCGACCAGACGATCTTCCAGGCGTTCGGGTACGACCCGCCGGGTTACCAGGGCTACGACAAGGCGATGGACGTGTATTACCTGTCCATCGCGTACCTCACGACGATGCGGAACTGGACCAGCGAGTCCGCGGTCGGCGTCGCGCGGTTCCTGTACTTCTACCGCCTGGTGGGCGTCGTCGCGTTCGAGTTGACCGACTGGCGGCCGCTGTTGATGGTCTTCCCGAACACGTTCGAGTACTTTTTCATCGCCTACGAGGTGGTTCGGACACGGTGGCGTCCGGACCGGTGCAGCGTCCGATTCTGGGTGCTGACCGCGGCCGCGATCTGGATCTTCGTCAAGCTGCCGCAGGAGTACTGGATCCATATCGCCCAGTTGGACGTGACCGACCTGCTGGGCGAGTACCCGTGGGCCGGCGTCGCGATCGGCTTACTGCTGGCCGTCGTCGCGGTGGCGGTCGGGACGTTCCTGCGTCCGCGGCTACCCGCCACCGACCACGCGTGGCAGCTCACCGCGGATCCGCTGCCTGCCGGCATCCGGACGGCGCCGCAGCGCGAACGGTGGGTCGCGGCCCACGGACGGCTGCTGTCGGCCTCCACCGCGGAGAAAGTGGTCCTCGTCGGCTTGCTGCTGGTGATCTACGCGCAGGTGCTACCCGGCCGCGACACGTCCGCCCTGCAGTTCTTCCTCGGCGTCGCCGTGCTGGTCGTGATCAACACGGCGGTGATCCTGTGGGTCGCGCGCGGAGCGCGGGGCGTGGAGTCGGTCGCCCTCGCGTTCGGGATCCGGGTGTTGCTGAACGTCGGGCTGGTGTCGGCCGCCGCGATGCTGCTCGACCGCGGGCGGGGGGATCTGCAGGAGGGAAGCGCGCTGTTCTTCGTCGTGCTGCTGAGCCTCACCACGCTGCTGGACGACCGCTACCGGCCGATCCACGAGTACCGCACGGCCGGCCACCCCGAGCCGTCCGACCCCGGCACCCAGCCGGACCCCGACCCGGCCCCGCCGAGCCGCACCTAGAGCCCTGAGCGTCCGACCTGTCGGCCCACGGCCGGGGTCCGCCCGACCATACGCGGGCCTGACGGTCAGGCCCCGCACGATGGCCAGGCCGGGTACGGCGGCCGGACCGACCACGGCCAGGCCTGACGGCCGCACCGGGCGCGGCGGCCAGGGCCGGGCGTGGTGGCGGGGCCGAGGGTGAGGGCTGGGCGCGGCACGGCGGTCAGGCCCGGCCTGAGCGGCCGGGCCTGACGCGATGCGGCCGGCCGTTCAGGCTGGCCGGGGGTGGGCCACTAGTACGGCTGCCCGGGATACGTCCGCCCCGGACCGGGTGCGCCGGACGGCGGGCGCCGCCGGCGCGGCATTCGGACGGATCGGCTGGCGACGCCGCTGACGAGCGTCCCGATCGCGATGCCGATCACCAGGTGGATGACCGACGTGGCGAGTCGCGGCGCCCAGTCCGCGTCGTAGCTGAGCGGCACCAGTGTCGCCACCGCGGTCACCAGCGTCACCACCCAGCCGAAGAACACGAACGGTCTCGGCGTGGAGATCAGCAGCAGGTGGATGAGTGCGGTGGCCAGCAGTGCGCCGACGGCCGCCGACACCGCCAGTGTCCCGGTACTGGCATCGCCGAACGCCCCGGCGCGGCGCGGAGCCAGCACCGGCACGTCGAAGATGCCGCGCGCGATGACGACGCCCACGACCGCGACCAGGGCGGCGACCAGCGCCGCGGCCGCTCCACCCGCCCAGAGCGTGCGGGCGTCGACGGCCGGCCGGACCGGTTCGGTGGGCTGCATCTCAGTCCACCGTGACGGTGTCGGAGCCGGCCCGGCGCGGTGCTGCGTCCGGACGCAGCTCCCCGAGCGCCTCGGACCACTTCGCGGTGAGCGCGAACAGGATGACCGTGTCCAGCCCGATCATCAGCAGCGACCAGACGGGATACGCGCCGAGCCAGGCGATCTGCACGACTGCGTGCAGCCCGACGAGGATGATCGCCGTGACACGGGCCCAGGTCTGACCTTGCAGCAGCGCGGCGCCGACCGCGAGCAACAAGAGCCCGAACAGCAGGATCGTCCACGCCCAGCCGGTCAGGTCGACGACGACCAGGTTCGCGGAGGTGACGACGACCCGCTCGTCCCAGATGAGTGCGATGAAGCCTTGGAAGGCGTTGATCACGCCGACCACGATCAGCATGGCGCCGGCGAAGACGATCCAGCCGGTCCACGCGCTCCTCGATGCGATCGCCATCTTCGTTGTGTCCCTCCGTGGCGAGATCCGCGGACGCTCCGGGAGCGCCCACGGGGGACCGCTCGGTGCCCGCTCCGCATCGTCGTGGCGCGCTCGCCCGCGGCGGATCACCCGCGCAGGATGAGGGAGGGCTCGGAGCTCTGAAACGCGGGTGGCCTGTTAGACATCCCACTAGCCGTCCGGCTAGCAGGTGCAGGGGTGGTCCGGCAGGATTGCGGCCACGGGAGGGGCGTGTGCCGCGCCCTGACTCCACCCCTGACAAGGATCCACATTGGCTACCCTGCTCTACCGCCTCGGCCGGAGCTCGTTCCGCCGACGAAAACTCGTCCTCGCACTCTGGCTCGCGCTCCTGGTTGCGCTCGGCGGCAGCGCGCTTGCGTTCAAGGGGCCGACGACCAGCGACTTCGCTCTGCCGGGCACCGAGTCGCAGCGTGCGCTCGACGCGCTGGAACGTGAGTTCCCCGCGGCCTCGGGCGCCACCGGCACGATCGTGGTGGAGGCTCCCGAGGGCCGGACGCTCGCCGAACCGCGGCTCACCACCGCGGTCGGCGACCTGGTCAAGGAGGCATCCACGCTTCCCGGCGTGGTCGGCGCCGTCGATCCGTTCACCGCCAAGGCCCTGTCGCCCGACGGCCGCTACGCCCTGATCCAGGTGCAGTTCGCCGAGCCTGCCGACGAGGTCACCGAGGCCCAGCGCAGCGCGTACGAGAAGTCCGGCGCCGACGCGGAGGCCGCCGGGCTGCGCGTCGAGCACGGCGGCGAGGTGACGAGCTCGCCCCCGGAGGTCGGCAGCACCGAGGCCATCGGCGTCGCGGTCGCGCTGGTGGTCCTGCTGATCACGTTCGGCTCGCTGGTCGCAGCCGGGATGACGATGCTCAACGCGCTGATCGGCGTCGCCGCGGGCATGGCCGGTCTCTACGCGCTGTCCGGCGTCGTCTCGCTGAACAGCACCGCGCCGATCCTCGCGCTGATGCTCGGCCTGGCCGTCGGCATCGACTACTCGCTGTTCATCACCTCGCGGCACCGCCAGCACCTGGCCGAGGGCGTCGAGCCGGAGGAGGCCGCCGCACGCGCGGTCGGCACCGCGGGGTCGGCCGTCGTGTTCGCCGGGATCACGGTGATCATCGCGCTCTCCGGGCTCGCCGTCGTCAACATCCCGTTCCTCACCGCGATGGGCCTGGCCGCCGCCGGGACCGTTGCGGTCGCGGTACTGGTCGCGGTCACGCTGCTGCCCGCGTTCCTCGGCTTCGCCGGAACGCGGGTCCTTCCCCGCAAGCTCCGCGGTACGTCTCCTGCACATGGGGACGCCGTCCCGGGCGCCATGAAGGAGGGCTTCGGGTTCCGGTGGGCGCGTCTCGTCACCCGGCTGCGGATCCCGGTCATCCTGGTCGGGATCGTCGGGCTCGGTGTGCTGGCGCTGCCCGCGGCGGACATGCGGCTCGCGCTGCCGGACGCCAGCACCGCCGCCGAGGGCTCACCTGCCCGGGAGGCCGCCGACCTGATCACCGAGGGCTTCGGCCCCGGCTTCAACGGGCGGCTCGCGCTCGTCGTCACGTCCGACTCGCCGGAGCAGACCGCGACCGCCGTGGAGGGCGTCACCCAGGCACTGCGGGGGACGCCGAACCTGCTGGCGATCACCCCGCCGAACCTCAGCCCGGACAAGCGCACCGCGCTCCTGGGCATCATCCCGAAGACCGGTCCGACCGCGGCCGCCACCGAGACGCTGGTGCACGACGTCCGCGACGAGACGCGGGGCATCGACGGCGCCGAGGTATCGCTGACCGGGCAGACCGCGGTCGGCATCGACGTGTCCGAGAAGCTCTCCGGCGCCCTGCCGATCTACCTCGCGCTGGTCGTCGGACTGTCGGTACTGCTGCTCATGCTGGTGTTCCGCTCGATCCTGGTGCCGCTGAAAGCCGCCGGGGGCTTCCTGCTCACGGTCGGTACCACGTTCGGCATCACGGTCTGGATCTTCCAGGAGGGCCACCTGGCGAACCTGGTGGGAGTGTCCACACCGGGGCCGCTGGTCAGCTTCCTGCCGATCCTGCTGATCGGCATCCTGTTCGGGCTCGCGATGGACTACGAGGTGTTCCTGGTGTCCCGGATGCGGGAGGACTTCGTGCACGGCGCCGGTGCGCAGGAGGCCACGATCAGCGGAATGGGGCACGGCGCCCGCGTCGTCACCGCGGCGGCACTGATCATGATCAGCGTGTTCGCCGGCTTCGTCTTGATCGACGACCCGACGATCAAGTCGGTGGGCTTCGCGCTGGCGCTCGGCGTCGCTGTGGACGCGTTCATCGTCCGGATGACGATCGTGCCCGCGGTGATCTCGCTGTTCGGGCGGAGCGCGTGGTGGCTGCCGCGGTGGCTGGACCGGCTGCTGCCCAACGTCGATATCGAAGGCGAGAAGCTGCGGGAGCAGCTGCACGAGCCCACCGAGAAAGAGCTCGCCAAGGTCTGACCGTGTAGACCTACCGCCGTGGGAGCGGCGGTAGGTCTTCACCACGTCGGCTCGGAACGTGAATCCCCATTTACGCCCCTTGATGACAAAATCGTCCATAAGGGTGATGGCTCGGGCTGCCGGTAGGTAATGTCCGCTTCGTGCGGTCGATTCCAGCGGTGGGTTCCTCGCCTCGACGTCTGGATGCCCGACGTAATCGCGAGGCGATTCTTCGGGTGGCCGAAGACGCGTTCCGCGACGAGGACGTCGTGTCGCTGGACGAGATCGCCCGCCGCGCCGGCCTCGGGCGGGCGACCGTCTACCGGCACTTTCCGGACCGTTACGCGCTGGGCATCGCGGTCGCGACCCAGTGGCTGACCGAGCTCGAGCATCGAGCGGCCACCAACGGGTCGGACGGCTGGACGTTCCGCGACCTGCTGTACGCGGTGCTCACGCTGCAGACCGAGCAGCGCTCGCTCGTCCACCTCTTCCGTGAGCTGCCGGAACGGGCTCAGCGCCGGTACACCGATGCGCTGCTCACGATCCTCGGGCCCGCGTTCCGCCGCGCGCAGGAGGACGGGAGCCTCCGGGACGACATCGCGATCACCGACCTGCCGCTCGTCTTCGAGATGCTGGAGGGCGCGCTGCGCGGCGGACCATCCGCCGTGAACCGCGGCGAGGCCACCGAGCGGCTGCTCGGCGTCCTGCTCGACGGCCTGTTCGGTACGCGGGCGGCACTGCGGTACCCGGCGTAGCTCTGCGGGCTGGCTCTACCCTGGAGACGTGACTTCTCCGCTCTCGTCGTTCGATCTCCAGCGGCCGTTCCGCCTGATCGTGTCGGGGGGAGGAACCGGCGGGCACACGTATCCGGCCCTGACCGCCGTGCGGGCGCTGCAGTCGCGGCTCGCCGCGGCGGGAAACGTGCCCGAGGTGCTGTGGATCGGGTCCGCGGACAGCCTGGAATCGCGTGTGGCGGCCAGCGAGGGCATCCGATTCGAGTCGGTGGCGACCGGGAAGGTCCGCCGCGACCGCAACCCGCTGAAGATGCTGTCCGCCGCGAACATGCGGGACATGGCGCGGGTGCCGGTCGGTGCGAACGAGGCCCGCTCGCTGGTGACGAAGTTCCGCCCGGACGTCGTCCTGGCGACCGGTGGGTACGTGGCGGTGCCGGTGGGCCTCGCGGCGAAGATGTGCCGCCGCCCGCTGGTCGTGCACGAGCAGACCGTCCGCCTCGGCCTGGCCAACCGGACGCTGGCCCGGGTGGCCACCCGGATGGCGCTGTCCTCGGAGTCGAGTGTGGAGCTGCTGCCGGACTCGGCCAGAGCGACGGCGGTCGTGACCGGCAACCCGGTCCGTCCGGCCGTGCTCGCCGGTGAGCCGCAGAAGGCGATCGAGGCGCTCGGGCTGCAGGGCTTCGACCCCGCGCTGCCGACCGTGTACGTCACCGGCGGCGCGCAGGGCGCGGTACAGATCAACCGGTTGGTGCGCGAGATCCTGCCGTGGCTGCTCACCCGGGCCAACGTCCTGCACCAGTGCGGCCCGGCGAACGTCGAGGAACTGCGGGCGGCCGCGGCGACGCTGCCCGTCGAGCTGGCCGCGCAGTATCACGTGACCGGCTACCTCGGCCCGGAGCTGCCGGACGTGCTGGCGCTGGCCGACGTGGTGGTGTCCCGCAGCGGAGCCGGCACGATCGCGGAGCTCACCGCGCTGGGCAAGGCGGCGGTGCTGATCCCGTACGCCGCCGCGGCGGGCAACGAGCAGGCGCACAACGCTCGCCACCTGGCCGAAGTCGGTGCGGCGGTGGCGCTGCTCGGCGAGGTGTCGTCCGCGGATCTTCGGAGTGCGGTGGAGCCGCTGCTGGCCGATCCGTCCCGCCGCCGGGAGGTCGCCGACGCGGCGCGGGCGCACGGCCGCCCGGATGCGGCTGACCGCCTGGTCGACGTCCTGCTCTCGGTGGTCGTGTCAGCCCGGTGACGGTACGGCGGGCTGCTGCTGCGTGATGCAGTGGACGCCGCCCCCGAAGCGGAAGATGTCGCGGGCGTCGACGAGCACGACGTCACGCCCGGGGTAGACGTCGGCCAGCACAGCGGCTGCCGTGGCGTCCCGCGGATCGTCGAACGCGCACCCGACCACGACGTTGTTTCCGAGGTAGTGGTTGACGTAGGAGTGGTCGACCGGGCGGCCGTCGTAGTCGGCCACGGTGGGGGACGGGAGCTCGACGACCTCCAGCCGCCTGCCCCTGGCGTCGACGGCCGTGCGGAGGATCTCGGCGACCTCACGCATCGGCTCGTGGTCGGGATGACCGGGATCGGGCTGGGTGTGGACGACGACCGTGCCCGGGCGGGTGAACGTCGCGACGACGTCGACGTGGCCGCGGGTGCCGAACTCGTCGTAGTCGGCGGTCAACCCGCGGGGTAACCAGATCGCGGTCGTGGTGCCGAGCCGCTGGTGGATCTCGGTCTCGACCTCGGTGCGCGACCAGCCGGGGTTGCGATCCGGGTCGAGCTGGACGGTCTCGGTGAGCAGCACGGTGCCTTCACCGTCGACGTGGAATCCGCCGCCTTCCTGGGTCAGCGTCGAGCGGTCGACCTCGACGCCTGCCGAGCGGGCGACCCGCGTACCGAGGTGCCGGTCGTGGCCCCACGCGGCCCACGACTGCGCGCCCCAGCCGTTGAACCGCCAGGCGACGGCGCGCGAGGCGACGTCCGACCCGCCGAGGTCATGGACGAACGTCGGCCCGGAGTCCCGCAGCCAGGCGTCGTCCAGCTCGACGTCGATCAGGTGGACGCGGGGGTCGAGTACCGACCGGGCCGCAGCCTTGTCGGAGGCGTTAACGAGCATCCGGACGGGTTCGTAGGCGACGATCACGTTCGCCACCGCGGCCCAGGCGGCGCGGGCAGCGTCCAGCGCCGGGCTGCCGTCCTCTTCGAACGTTGCGTTGGGTGTCGGGAACGCCATCCAGGTGGCCTCGTGCGGTGCCCACTCCGGTGGCATGAGCACCGGCCGCTGATGCGGTGTTCGTGCGGGCCCGCGTCGAGTTGGCCTGCGTCCACGTCCGGTCGTCGATAGCGAGCCGGTGTTCAGCACAGGATCCAGCCACCCCCTGCTCCTCGAGCCGGTGAGCATCTTCGTTCGACCGACGCAGGTCGGGCGCAGCCACCTGATCGTATGGCTCGACGCCGGATCTTGCAGGCGGATCGTGATTTCGATGTCACGCTTCGTGAAGGACGCTCGCGTTCATAACCGCAATACGCCGTCACAAACGGGGTTATTGACTGCGGCCGACCCGCCAATAACCGCAGAACATGATGTGGTTCTTGGGGACGCCCTGGCTCACCCAGTGCCGCCGGAGCCCGGTCGGCAGATTCTGCTCGCCGACCACCCAGCCGTAGAACGGCTCACCCGGAAGCGGCAGTGCGGACGCCGCCGCCAGCGCGGCCCGGCCCGGCACGTCGTGGTGGTCCGGGCGGACGACCCAGGTCACCTCGACGCCGTCCGGCCCCGACAGCGGCTGGCGGTCCTCCTCGGACGGCACCTCGATGATCGCCTCGCCCGTGGCGTCCGCAGGCAGTGAACGCAGGATGCCGGCGACGGCGGGAAGCCCCGACTCGTCGGCGACCAGGCGGACACGGTTGAGTCCGTCCGGCGGGTTGAATCCGACGCCTTCGTCGATGATCGCGACCGGATCGTCCTCCGTGCAGGTCGATGCCCAGGTGGCTGCGGGCCCGGCGGTGCCCTCGGCGGCCGAGCCGTGCAGGACGAAGTCGACGTCCAGTTCGGGGCCGTCCGGCCCGTCCTCCCGGAAGTCGCGGACCGAGTAGTTCCGGAGGGCCGGGCGTTCGGTCTTGGAGACGGCCAGGTAACGCAGCAGCGCGATCGTGTTCAGCTTCTGCGGCGCCCGGGCCAGCGACCCGTCCGATACCGGAATGAAGAGGCGGAACCACTGGTCGAACCCCATCGGTACGAACCGTTCGACGTCGCCGCGGCCGAGCGTCACCCGGCCGAAGTGGGGCGAGATCTGTTCCCGGCGCAGGACGCGCAGGGTGAGTAACTCGGACGTCTGCGGCTTGATGCGGTTCGCGTGCAGGTTCTGCCGGGCCATGCGCTCACCTCGCCAGTGTGGTTAGGCTTACCTAAGCGCCTCACTGTAGGGTGTGATGCGGTGTACCGGTAGGGGGTAATCCGGTCAGACGTCCCGGGTGCGGAACGCGTACGCACTCGCGGCCAGCGCCGCCCCCGTGTACGCGGCCAGTGCGAGCGTGGGCCAGGCCGCGCCCTCGGCCGGGGTGACGAGCTTCTGCAGTGCGGCTGCGGGTGTCGCACCGGTCACCCAGCGTTCGGCGTCGCCGAGCAGGGGCCCGAACAGCGCCGGGGCCAGGAGGACGCCGACGATCGCGCAGATGCCACCCGCGGCGTTGCGCAGCAGGGTGCCGAGCGCGAGGCCGAGGAGTGCGGCGGCCACGGAACAGGCGGCGACGCCGAGCAACGCCGGGAGCGGGTTGCCGAGCGGGTGGTCGTCCCGGTCGAGCAGGACGGCGGTGATCCCGTACGCGCCGGCCGAGGCGAGCAGCGCGACGACGTACACGGGTACCGCGGTGACGAACGCTTTCGCCGTGACCACCGCACTCCGCCGTGGGGTGGCCGCGCACGTCGCGCGGATCGTGCCGGACGAGTACTCGGTCGCGATCACGAGCACCCCGAACGCGCCCGCGACGACCAGGCCGACCGTGCTGTTGCCGAGCGCCGCGGTCAGCACGGTCTCGTCGGGGTGGAAGCTTCCGGTCAGCGCGACCAGTAGCGCGGTGCCTACCGTGGTCGCGGCCATGACGATCAACGTCCAGATCGGGGAGCGGATCGAGCGGAGCTTCGTGAATTCGCTCGCGACCAGGTGCCGAAAGGCGACCGGTCCCGAGCCCGGACCCGGTGCCGGGCCTGGGCCCGGCCCGAGGCCTCGGCCTGCCGCCCCGGCGCGGGCCGCTTCGGGGCCGGGTGCGCTGGAGCCGGGTGCGCTGGGGTCGGGTGCGCTGGGGGTGGTCGTGTTGGGGCCGGGCGGGTCGGGGGCGGTCATGCGGCGGCCGCCCTCGCGCGGAAGGTGCTCGCCTGGTCGGTGAGGCGCGCGTAGGCGTCCTCGAGCGAGTCGCGGTGCGGTGTCAGCTCGTGCAGGACGATCCGCTGCGCGCACGCCAGCTCGCCGATCGTCGCCGCGTCCAGGCCGTCCACCCGCCACGCGCCGCGCCGATCCGGCCGCACCGTGCCGCCCGCGCCACACAGGACGTCGCGGAGGCGTTCCCCCTCCGCGGCGCGGACCATCGTGTACCCGTGCGCGTGCGCGGTGAGGAAACTCTGCATGTCGGTGTCGGCGAGCAACCGGCCGCCCCCGATCACGACGAGATGGTCCGCAGTCAGCTCCATCTCGCTCATCAGGTGGCTGGAGAGCAACACCGTGCGGCCGTCCGCGGCCAGCTGCCGGAGCAGCGTCCGCAGCCACCGGATGCCGTCGGTGTCCAGCCCGTTGATCGGCTCGTCGAGGATCAGCACGGACGGCTCGCCGAGCAGCGCCGCGGCGATGCCGAGCCGCTGCCCCATGCCCAGCGAGTACGTCTTGGTCCGCCGCCGCGCCACCGCAGTGAGCCCCACCTCGTCCAGGACGTCGTCGACGCGCCGCCGCGGGAGGCCGTTCGCCTGCGCGAGGTAGAGCAGGTGGTGGTAGGCGCTGCGGCCCGGATGCGCCGCCCGGCCGTCGAGCAGCGCGCCGACCTCGCGCAGCGGAACCGGAAGGTTCCGGTAGGACTGCCCGTTCACCTCCGCCGAGCCCGCGGTCGGGGTGTCCAGGCCGAGGATGAGGCGCATCGTGGTCGACTTGCCCGCTCCGTTCGGGCCGAGGAAACCTGTCACCCGCCCGGGGCGGACGTCGAGCGAGAGGTCCTCGACCGCCGAGGTGTCGCCGTACCGTTTGGTCAGATGTCGCGTCCGGATCATGCGCCGACCGTAGGAAGCGGGAGCCGCCGGGCGAATCCGCCGATCGAAGTCGGCTACTACTCCGATGGAAGTACCGGCGCCGGGTGATCCGGCGGTGCGCCCACCCGCACCAGGCCGGTCTCGTAGGCGAGCACGACCAGCTGCACCCGGTCGCGCAGGCCGAGCTTCGTCAGGGCGCGGCTGACGTGCGTCTTGGCGGTCAGCGGACTCATCACCAGCCGGGCGCCGATCTCCTCGTTGGACAGACCGCGCGCAACCAGCGCGACGACGTCCCGCTCGCGGTCGGTGAGGACGTTCAGCCGTTCGACGCCGATCAGCGTGCCGCGGAGGCGGGTGAACTCCTGGACGACGGTTCGGGTCACGGCGGGGTCGAGCAGGCTGCCACCGGCGGCGACCACTCGGACGGCCGCGTACAGGTCGTCCGGGTCGACGTCCTTGAGCAGGAACCCGCTGGCGCCCGCCGACAGCGCCTCGAAGACGTACTCGTCCAGCCCGAACGTCGTCAGGACCAGGATGCGCGTGCCACCCAGCGCCGGGTCGGCCAGGATTCGGCGGGCCGCCTCCAGACCGTCGTGACCGGGCATCCGGATGTCCATCAGGACGACGTCCGGCCGCATCCGCCGCGCGCAGGCCACCGCGGACGGCCCGTCCGCGGCCTCACCGACGACCCGCAGGTCCTCGGTCAGATCGAACAGCGCGCGGAAGCCCGCCCGGACGATCGTCTGGTCGTCGGCGAGCACGATCGTGGTCACCGCACTCCTCCCACGGGCAGGATCGCGCGCACATGGAAACCGCCCTCGGCTCGCGGACCGGCCTCGATCCGGCCACCGACGCTTGCGGCGCGTTCGGCCATGCCGCGCAGTCCGAACCCGGCGTGGTCGGCCGGGTCGCCGCCGATGCCGTCGTCGGTAACGTTGACGATCAGTTCGTCCGGTTTCCGGTCGACCGAGACGACCGCGTGTGTGGCGTGCGCGTGCCGGACCACGTTGGTCAGTGCCTCCTGGACGATGCGGTACGCGGTCAGCTCGAGGACGGCCGGCAGCGGCTCGGCGTCCGGATCAGTGCGGACGTCGACGCGGAGGGCCGGCGACCGCACGCCGTCCGCCAGGTGAGCGAGGTCGGACAACCCCGGCGGCGGACCACCGTCGGTCGCCGCACCGCCGTCGCGGAGCAGCGCGACCGCGGTCCGCAACTCGGCCAGCGCGCCCCGGCTGGCCGTCCGGGCCTGCTGCAACGCGGCGCGGGCAGTCTCCGGACGCCGGTCGAGCGCGGCGACCGCGACACCCATCTGCACGGTGACACCGGCCATGACGTGCGCGACCACGTCGTGGACCTCGCGTGCGATCCGCATCCGCTCGGACGCGATCCGGCGGCTCACCTCGCGCTCCCGGTCGGCCACCAGCCGGGCCTCGCGGGCGGCCTGCTCGTGTTGCAGCTCCCGGCGTGCGCGCACGACCTCGCCGAGCAGCAACGCGACGACCGGCCAGGCGAACGCGGTCGCGGGGGCGCTGGAGCGGTCGCCGACCGTCCATTCCAGCGCGCCGGACCAGACCACGGCCGCTGCTCCGATCAGGAGGCTGTGGGCGCGAGTGCTGCGGACCGCCACGCTGTAGAGGGCCACCGCGGTCGGGAGGAACAGCAGCTCACCCCGGTATCCGCGGAGCGACAGGACGGTGAACGCGACCGCGCAGGCGACGAGTACCAGCAACGGCCGGCGACGGCGCAGCAGTAACGCCGCGATCGACGCCCCGACCAGGACGTAACCGAGCGGGTCGGGCGGGGGAGCGCCGGGCGGGCTCCACCAGACGTCGAGGCCGGTCACGAGGGCCACAGCGGAGAGGCCTACGGCGTCGAGCGTCCGGCTGCCCACCATCGCTCTACCGTACGGGCGCGGTGCTTCAGGACGACAGGGCTCTGTGCCGTCTGCAACTTGCGTAAAGCCACTTGCGCGGCAGAGATATCGTGTAGGTGTCGAAAGCGTCGGTGGCGCAAATCGGACTGCCGGCGTACAGCGCTACAGGGGTCGGTGAGCGCGATGACAGTACGAGAACGACGACGAGCACACGCCATACGCATGCGGGTTCACACCGCGACGCTGGTTGCGGTCCGTGCGAGCGGACCGATGATGTCGGACGCCGACCACCGGGCGGCCTACCGACGGCACGCAGCGCACCTCCTCGCCTCGGCTGCCGAGAAGGCGCCGCCGGAGTGTGCGCCGGTTTCCTGAGTTAGGGGGAGGGCTCGCCGCCCCGCAGGCGCCAGGTGTCGCCGGTGCGGGCGGCGGTGAGGCGGACCCGCCAGCCGGGCTCGGCCTGTTCGGCGATTCCCGCCGGGACCGGGACCGGGCCGATCGTCCGGCCGGTCGGGTCGTCGAAGGTGATCGATTCCTCGGTGACGTCGACGATGCGCAGCAGGGTTTCCCGGAGCCATTCGTCGACGGCTGAGTCGGCGAGGTCGGTTTCGTCCTCGAGCCAGAACCGGAGTTCGTCGACGAACTCGTCCCGAAGCTCGTCGATGTCGTCGGGGTCGGGGTCGGCGGCGGGGTCGGCGGCGCCGGGGTCAGCGACGCCGGTGTCGGGCGCGCCGTCCGTGCGGGGCACGGGCGGGGCGTCACCCGGCCGGAACGGGAGGCTCGCGCGCTCGCCGCTGGGGCGCTGGAGCGTGCTGGCCGGTCGCATGGCAGCCACGACCTCCCGCGGCAACGCCCGCCCGGCGGGTGCCGACGCGGTCGGCCCCGGCGCGGTCGGCACCTGAACCGGCACCGGTTCCCCGGCAGGCCCTGGCCTCGCCGCAGGCGCCGCGTCCGCGACGGGCGTCGGCCCTGCAGCGGGTGCCGGCTTCGCAGCGGGCGCCGCGTCCGCGACGGGCCGCGGCTTCACGGCGGGCTCTGGCTCCCTGGCAGGCGCGGCCGGCCTGTCCGCATCCGGACGTCGGGAGGCGTTCTCCCGCTGCGCAGGAGCACGTTCCGGGCGGGCCGGGGAGGCCGGCCCGGCAGCGCGTCCCGGTCGCGCGGCGGCGCGGTCGGCCAGAGCGGCGCGGTCGGCCAGAGCGGCGCGGTCGGCCAGAGCGGCGCGGTCGGCGGGGGACGCGCGGCCGGCCAGAGCGGCGCGGTCGGCCAGAGCGGCGCGGTCGGCGGGGGACGCGCGGCCGGCCGGGGAGGCGGCGGCTGCGGCGAGAGTGGTGGCGCGGGTCGCGAGCGCCGCGTCGACCACCACCCACTGCACCCGGTGCCGCGTCACCGCCGCACCCAACCGGGTCCACAGGTCGGTATCCTGCGGGTCGGTGTCGCCGCCCTGCAAGCGTGCGGCCACCCCGGCACGGACGTACTCGTTGTCGGTGAGCACGAGAACGGTCGTCGGCCGCGTCAGGCACTCCACCGCGCTGACGACCGCGAGCAGGCTCATCCGGTCTCGCGTCGCCCCGGTCTCGGCGCCGGAGAGCTCGCGGCGCGACTCGCCGTGCGTCAGCAGCGCGCCCCACCCGCCGGCGCCCGGCGACGCACCGCCGGACCCGGACGCGTAGATGACGACCCGCCTGTCGTCCGCGGGTGCAGCCTGCTCGACCACGCCATGCCTCCTGGGTGTCCCGACCGATCCTCGCAAATCATGCCCGCCGCCCCGCGACGACGGCCGCGCCACTGTCCGGGCGCGGATGAAACGCGGATCGGTCCAGCTATATACCTGGACCGATCCGCGTTTCATCGACCAGGCCAGGCGGTGACACAGGCACGTCACCGGTCGGTCGAGAGCAGCGCCGCGATGCGTCCGACCAGTTTGCTGGGTGCGAACGGCTTCGTGACGTAGTCGTCGGCGCCCGCCGCGAGGCCGGCGCCGACGTCACGCTGACTCGCCGACGCCGAAACCATGACGACGAGCGTGTCGCGGATCTCGGTATCGGCGCGCACGGTCTCGCAGAACTCCAACCCGGTGGTGTCCGGCAGCAGCACGTCGAGCAGCACCAGATCGGGCCGCTCCGCGTGCAGGACCGAGAGGCCCTCGGCGCCCGTCCGGGTGGTGGTGATCGTGTGGCCGGCTTCGCGCAGCTTGAGCGCCATGAGGTCGAGCATGTCCGGCTCGTCCTCGACAATAAGGATACGCGCCACGACGTATATCGTACTAAATGGTGCGAAGAATCCGCAGGAGGGTGTCGCCGTAGGCTGCGGGCATGAACGGCGACTCGGGACTGGCGGAGCTGACGGCGGCGACGGCGGAGTTCGCGGCAGCCCGCGAGTGGCAGCCGTGGCATACGCCGAAGAACCTGGTCATGGCCCTGTCGGGCGAGGTCGGAGAGCTGACCGCGCTGTTCCAATGGCTGACCCCCGAGGAGTCCGCCGTGGTGATGCGGGACGAGACGGTGGCGGCCGACGTGCGGGACGAGATCGCCGACGTGATGCTCTACCTGGTCCAGCTCGCCCGGGTGCTGGACGTCGACCTGGTCGAGGTGGCCACCGCGAAGCTCGCGCGTAACGAGCACCGCTTCCCGGCGCTGCCCCGGTAACTACCGCTCGACCAGCGCAGCGAGGCCGTCGAGGACGCGGGCCAGGCCGAACCGGTACGCGTGCGCGGGGCTGTACGCGGCGCCGTGAGCCGCGCCGGCGGCGGCTCCGACCCGCGCGGCGAGCGGGTAGCGCGTCTCGTCGAAGACCCGATCCAGCAGCGGGCCGTTCGCCGCCCACCAGTCGGCGTCGCTGAGCGCGCTCTCGTAGGCGGCCGCGCGGACGTCCCCGGCGGCGCGGGCGCACGTCTCGACGAAGCCGAGGACGAACGTGAGCGCCGCGTCCCGCGCCACGTCGTCCAGGCCGAGACCCTCGAACGCGGCGAGCTCGTACTCGTATTTGGCCATCACCCCGGGGCCGAGCGGTGGACGGCTGGTCGCGACCCCGGCGATCCACGGATGCCGTTCGTACAGCGCCTGGTTGTCGTGTGCGACCGCCTCCACCCGCGAGCGCCAGCCGTCGTCGGCGGGGGTGGACCTGGCCATCTCGGCGTACGCCGTGTCGAGCATGAGGTCGAGGAGTTCGGCCTTGCCGGGGACGTACGTGTACAGCGTCATCGCCGCCACCGCGAGTTCGGTGGCGACCCGGCGCATCGTCACGGCCTCCAGGCCTTCGGCGTCGGCGAGCGAGATCCCGACCGCGACGACCCGGTCGACCGACAGCGTCGGCCGCGGCCCCCGCGGGGTCCTGCCGTTCGGTGGGTCGACGTTCTCCGACGAGCGCCAGAGCAGGGCGAGCGTCCGCGCGGGATCGCCCGCGCTGCTGCGTTCGGTGGCCACGGCTCCATCCTGTCAGGCCGTGCAGTGGGCAGTTCTCATCGTACGACGTATAATGTACTGCGTACGATAAATATCCGGAGGGAGACCGCGTTGCGAATCACCGCGTCCGCTGTGTCGTTGAACGTCGACGACGTCCTCGCGTCGAGTGAGTTCCTGCAGAAGCACTTCGGCTTCCGAGAGGTGATGTCCGCGGACGGCTTCGTGTCACTGACCCGGGACGACGCCGGGATGAACGTGATCTACCTGCGTCGTGGCCTGGCGACGCTGCCCGCGGACTTCCGGGACGTCGGCGCGGCGGGCATCCTCGTCGCGTTCGACGTGGAGGACCTTCCCGCCGAGGAGGCCCGCCTGCGCGCCGAAGGTGCGCCGATCACACACGAGCTCACCGTCGAGCCGTGGGGGGAGCGGTTTCTCCAGGTCACCGACCCGAACGGCGTCATCGTTCAGCTCGTCGACTGGGTCACGACGACCTGACGGGTCACGGCGCGGCGCGCGGGCGGCGGACCGCCGCCCGCGCCCGTGCGTCAGCGGGACGGCGAGGGCGCGGTCGCGGACGGCGTTCCGGTGCCCGAGGGCGTGGGCGTCGGCGTTCCGGAGGGAACGGGCGTTCCCGACGCGGAGGGCAACGGAGACTCCTCCGGTTCCGGCGTCGCCTCGGCGGTCGGGGCCGCCCGTTCGGTCGGGAGGAGGCCCGGCAGCCGCTCCGCGACCGGTGCCGAGCCGTCCTCGCAGCGCAGATCGGGCGGCTGGTTCAGCGAGCGCGGGTAGACGTTCTCGGCGACCCCGCCGTCCGTCCGGGTGCGTGGCACGTACTCGCACATCGACGGCAACAGGATCGGGTTGCCGTTCTGGTCGAACACCTGCGCGTCCCGGATCAGCTGCCCGTCCGGCCCGTAGATCCGCAGGTCGGTGGCGCCTTCCAGGTTGCCCGCGTAGTAGTAATCCTGCGCGTAGCCGACCGAGTCATGGTTCGGCTGCGTGACTATCCCCAGGCCCACGAGCGCGACGAAGATCCCGCCCGCGAGCACTGCCCGCTGCGCCCAGCGTCCGAATGAAGCAGTTCGCCGGCCGAGCCAGACGGAGGCGTACGCGGCCGCGGCCGCAAGAATCAGAAATGCGAACGCTTCGGCGCCGCCGCCCGGGAGCACGCCGTTGAAGCCGCCCCAGAACACCCCCGTCACCACCACCGCGGCGAAGTAGCCACGCAGCACCCACCAACCGGGACGCAGCTCCGGCAGGAAGGCGCGGAACCGCCGGTAGGCGGGCAGCCCGTCGAGCGTCGTGCGCACCCGGTCGGTCACGTTGCGCACCCGGCTCGGAACGGTGCTCTCCGGTGCCGGCGCCAGCCCCGCCGACGCGCGTAACTCCGCCGCGTAGGCCTCCGGCCGGCCGAGCCGCTCGACCAGCGCGGCCTCGGTCAGCGTGTCCGGCGTCTCCGCGGCGATGTCGGCCAGGTGCGCCGAGAGGTCGTCGATCAGCTCGTTCCGCTCGTCGTCCGGCAGGTCGGCCAGGGCGGCCCGGACCCGCTGGAGATAGCGGTCCGCCTCGGTACCGACGGTTGGTGCGGTCATGCCACTGCCTCCCCGGTCAACAGGTCGTCCATCGTCCGGGCGAAACCGGCCCAGATCTTCGTCGACTCGGCGAGCTGCAGCCGGCCGGCGTCGGTGATCCCGTAGTACTTGCGGTGCGGGCCCTCCTCGCTCGGAACGACGTACGACGTCAGGCATCCGGCCTGGTAGAGGCGTCGCAGCGTTCCGTAGACCGAGGCGTCGCCGACGTCGGCCAGGCCGGCACCGCGCAGCCTGCGCAGCACGTCGTAGCCGTAGCCGTCCGCGTCCCTGATCACGGCGAGTACCGCGAGGTCGAGCACGCCCTTGAGCAACTGTGTGGTGTCCACGTCCCACCTCCTGCGGACGGGACACTACTGCGCAATGCGCTATACCGGCAAGGGGCGTGCGCAGAGGCGCACCGCGAGGCGTCTAGGGGAGGGCCGGCCGGGTGTCGACGCGCAACACCCGTCCGCGGCGGCGTCCGGTGGCGAGTGACGTGCTCGAAACCCCGAAGTCGACGATCCACAGCGAACCGTCGGCGGGGTGGTACCGGACGTCGACCGGGTTGGCGAACGCGGACGTGTGGAGCACGTGCTGCGCCCCGTCGGACGTCCGCACCAGCACGATCACACACCCCGGCGCCTCCGGGCCGGTCACCAGCGCCACCGTGGCCACCCGTCCTCCGAAAGCGGGGTCCACGTCGAACGCGGTCGCGGTGACCCCGCCGCCGAACGCGGTCAGCGGACGTTCCGGCCGCGGCAGCTCGTGGTGGTTGGCCAGCAGAAACGACGGTGTGCTGCCGTCGCTGGGCCGGTACGCGGGGTCGGTGACCGGCCGCCCGCCGAAGTAGTCGGGCCAGCCGTACCAGGCCCCCTCACGTACCTCCCAGAGGAAGTCCGGAACCTGCCCGACCGGCCGGCTGCCCCGGTCGTCCGCCCCCTGGTCGATCGCCAGCAGCCGCCCGTCCGGCAGGAAACGCAGCCCGAACGGGTTGCGCAGGCCCCAGCAGACCAATTCGACGCCGGAGCCGTCCGGGTTCGCCCGATGCACGGCCGCGGTCGCCAGCGGCCAGCCCCACAGCCGCGCGCCGAGGATGTGCGTATCGGCGTGCACGACCTCACCGAACGGCGTGAACGGGCCGGTGACCCGCTCGGCGCGCGGATCGTCGGAGAACGGGTCGGAGGTACGCGCCCGGACGTTACGTAGCATGATGTCGTAACCCGGGACGTCGAGGATCGCGGGCTGTCGCGCGCGCCAGCCGTTGGCGACCGTGTCCAGCCCGATGATGCCGCTGTTCGTCAGCGATCCGAGTCCGAAGTAGAGCTTGCCGTCCGGCCCGAACGCGACCTCACCGACGTGGTGGTCGCCGCCGGGCAGGTCGGTGAGCACGTGCTGCACGGACCCGTCCGGGTCGAGGCGGCTGATCCGTCCGGGCGGACCGCCCTGCGAGACCCACAGCGCACCGTCGTGGAACACCAGCCCGGTGATCGGCGCGAGGAGCGCGTCGCTGATCAGCGTCCGTTCGCCGGCGCCGTCGAGCCGCCAGACGCGCCCGGCACGGGACGGTCCATCCGGCCGCAACCCGGTCTCGGCGACGTACACCGCACCATCGGCGCCGAACGCAACACCGCTGGGGAACGTGAGCCCCTCCGCCACCGTGGTGACCGGACCGAGGTCGTTCGTGCGGTGCCGGGCGGGCATCGTGGGTGCGGACATCTCGGACTCCCCCCAGGGCGGACGGGGCATGCGTGATCGCAGATACAGATCAAATTGCTGTCTCGTCCACGGTCACATCCGAATTAATGACCGTCAATATCGCGCACGTGATGATTCCGGCAGCGAACTTATCCACCCGTTACTGTTCGCCGCTGCGCGGCGCAGTTCTTGTCAGCCCAACCGCAAATACAACGACAATTTTTGGACGTCCGGCAGCGCGCCGTCCGGGGGAGTGGTGGACGTCATACGCGTCGCGTCGCGGCGGGAGGGCGCGGGGTGCCGGGGCGCGGGGCGCCGGGGCTCCGGGGCGCCGGGGCTCCGGGGCGCGCGCCGACCGCGGGGCGGTGGCGCGCGCCGAGGGCGAGGTGGTGACGCCGACCCGGAGGGCCCGGGCCGACGCCGGTGTTGTCTCAGCCCGAGAACGCGGGCTGCTCGGTGTTCGGTGCGGGGCGACCGGCAGGCGCCGAGTCGTCGTCCTGCTGCTCGGAGAAGTGGCCCCGGTAGCGCTCGATGACCTCCTTCGGCAGGCGGCCGCGCGCGTTCACGTCGATGCCGCTGGCCTCGGCCCACTCGCGGATCGCGGCATTCTCGGCCCGGCTGTTCGTCGAGCCGGACGCCGAGGAAGCCAGCTTGCGTCCCTTGCGGACGGTGCCGCTGGTGCGGCGGCCGGCCCGGACGTACTCGTCGAGGATCTCGCGGAGCTTGGCCTGGTTGGCGGCGCCCAAATCAATTTCGTACTCGACGCCGTCAATCCCGAACTGCACCGTCGGAAGCTCGACGGAAGTCGGATCGATTTCTGAGTTATCGAGGTCATCGGTGAGAATGACCAGCTCTTTCCTCGCCATGCTGCGCATAATACAACATGTTGTCGCGAGTCCAATGAATGGGGTGGAAATTGCGGTTCGGGAGGGGCGCGCATTTTCCTGGGTTCTGCTAGGTGGAGTTTCTGTTTTGTCCGCATTACCGTGTGCGGAGGTGCGGTGCCCGCCCGGGGTGCCGCCCCGGCAAGGGGGGGTTGTCATGGGTAAGAAGAAGAAGGACAAGAAGAAGAGCGGCAAGAAAAAGAAGAAGTAGCCGCGACGGCGGCGGGTCCTCTGCGGCCCGCCGCCCCCATTCGCGCCCGCCACCCATCCCTCCCTGCCGCCCATTCCCGCGGCGCCGCCCGTTCCCGTCCCGCCGCCCATTCCCGCGGCGCCGCCCATTCCCGCCCCGGCCGCGAGGGGTACGGCCGTCTCCAAAAGAGGAACGGCTCTGTACAAGATGAACGATGGCGTGCAAGATGAGCCGAGCCCGGAGGGGACGCTGGAGGAAGGACGCCGATGACCGCGAGCCGGTGGGACACCCCGGAGCGTCAGCTCTTACGCACCACGACGCGCCGCTTCACCGAGCGCGAGATCGTCCCCCACCTCGCCACCTGGGAGGAGACCGGCGAACTCCCACGCGCCCTGCATCGCACCACCGCAAAGGCGGGCTTGCTCGGCGTCGGCTTCCCGGAGAGCGCCGGCGGCAGCGGCGGTGAGCCGATCGACACGCTGCTGATCGCCGAGGAGATGATCCTCGCCGGCGCCTCGTCCGGCCTGATCGCCGGTTTGTTCACGCACGGCATCGGGCTGCCGCATCTCGTCACGGCCGGCGACCCGGACCAGATCGACCGCTTCGTCCGCCCGGTCCTGGCCGGTGACAAAATCGCGGCGCTCGCGGTCACCGAGCCCGAGGGCGGCTCGGACGTCGCCTCGATCCGCACCCGCGCCGAACGGGACGGCGACCACTACGTCGTCACCGGCGCGAAGCTGTTCATCACGTCCGGCGTCCGCGCCGATTTTGTGACGACCGCGGTGCGCACCGGCGGGCCGGGCGCCGCGGGCGTCTCGCTGCTGGTCATCGAACGGGACATGCCGGGCTTCACCGTGTCGACGCCGCTCAAGAAGATGGGCTGGTGGTGCTCCGATACCGCCGAGTTGCGTTTCGACGGCGTCCGGGTGCCCGCAGCGAACCTCGTCGGCGCGGAGAACAGCGGCTTCGGCCAGCTGATGACGCAATTCGCCGCGGAGCGCCTCTCGCTCGCGGTGCAGGCGTACGCGACGGCGGCGCGCTGCCTCGCGCTGACGCTCGACTGGGTGAAGATCCGCGAGACGTTCGGACGCCCGCTCTCCAGCCGCCAGGTCGTGCGGCACAAGGTCGCCGAGATGGCGCGGCAGACCGACGTCGCACGCACCTACACCCGCGCGGTCATCGACGACTGGCTCGACGACCCGACACGAAGCGACCTGGTCTCCCGGGTCGCGATGGCGAAGAACACCGCGGTCGCGGCGTGCGACGAGGTGGTGGACGCGGCCGTACAGCTGCACGGCGGGATGGGGTATTTGCGCGAGACCGAGGTCGAGCGCCACTACCGCGACAGCCGCATCCTGGGAATCGGCGGCGGCACGAACGAGATCATGACCGAGCTCATCTCCCGCCTGCTGCTCGCTTGAGCGCGGGTCAGTTCTGTGCCGCGCCCGCGAACGGTGTGATCGGCTGCGCGACCGGACCGGCCACTACCCGGTTCCGGGTGCCGCCGAGCAGCTCCACGGTGGTCGTGACGACGTCGCCCGGCGCGAGCGGCGGACGGAAATCGCGGCCGTGCCTGCCCCAGAGCTCGGCCAGGCACCCGCCCTGGCAGGTCCCGGACCCGAGCAGGTCGCCGGGGCGGATCTCGGTGCCGCGCGACGCGTACGCGGCCAGCGCCGGGAACGTCCAGGCCATGTGGTCGAGCCGGTCGCTGCCGATCAGCTCGCCGTTGACCCTGACCTCCATGGTCAGGTCGAACGACGATCCCGAGCGGCGGGGCTCCAGCTCGTCGGCGGTCACGAAGTACTGGCCCAGCGCGGTCGCGGTGTCCTTGCCCTTGGCCGGGCCGAGCAGCATCGACATCTCGTGGAACTGGACGTCGCGGGCCGAGAAGTCGTTCAGCACCAGGTAGCCGGCGATGTGGTCGGACGCGTCCTCGACCGACAGGTCACGGCCGGTGCGACCGACGACGGCGGCGACCTCCAGCTCGAAGTCGAAGTCGACGCAGTTCGGCGGCACCGGCACGTCCGCGACCGGGCCGACGATCGCGTACGGGTTGCTGAAGTAGAACGTCGGGATCTCGAAGAACACCGGGTTGATCGTCGCGTCCGGGTTGAACAGCTTGACGATGCCCGCGGTGTGCTCGGGGAACGTGGAGAAGTCCCGGAACGTCGGCGGGTCGAGCGGCGCGAGCAGGTCGGCGTCGGCTTCGGCGGTGACTGTGGCTCTCGTCCGCAGCGCGGCCTCTGCCGCCTCGTGCAGACGTCCGTCCAGCAGCGGGACGAGATCGCGCTCGCCCGGAACGTCGACCAGCTCACCGCTGGTGCCGACAACGGCGAGCTGCGGTCCGGATGCGGTGTTCCGCCGGACGATCTTCATTCGGTGCCTCCTGTCGTCCCAGGACGCCACGGTAGGACGCCGTCGAGAGAGGCGGAAATCAATCCGGTGAGTAGCTCGCATCGACACAGTGCATTTCCGCCCGTGCGCACCGCGACCGTACGGTTTCCGGGTCGAGAGGAAGGCGCTGCGATGACGCACGTTTCGAGCGAGAGACCCCCGGCGATCGACCTGCACGCGCACGCGCTGGTCGGTCCGGCCGAGGGCTTGGTCGCCGACGAACCCGCGCTCGCCGCGGCCAGGGCCGCCGAGGCCCGCGCCGCCGGGCCGGAGACCAGCACGGTCAACCGCGAGCAGATCGCGGCGATCGCGCCGCTGCTGGTCGACCCGGGTAAGCGCCTCGCCGCGATGGACCAGGCCGGGCTCGACATCCAGGTGGTCAGCCCGATGCCGATCCACCACTACTGGGCCGGGCGTCCGCTGGCGCAACGGTATGCCCGTGCGGTGAACGAGGGCATCGTGGCGCACTGCGCGGCCGCACCCGACCGTCTGCTCGGACTCGGCACGGTGCCGCTGCAACACCCGGACCTGGCCGTCGCCGAGCTGACCCGGGCGGTGGAGTCCGGTCTGAAGGGCGTCGAGGTGTCCACGTACGTGGCCGGTCGCGAGCTGTCCGACCCGGTGTACGAGGAGTTCTGGGCCCACGCCGAGGAGCTCGGCGCGGTGATTTTCGTGCACCCGTGGGGCTGCACGCTCGGCGAGCGGCTCGATCTGGGCTACCTGTCGAACACGATCGGCAACCCGCTGGAGACCACGCTCGCGCTGTCCCGGCTGATCTTCTCCGGGCTGCTCGACCGGCGTCCGGGGCTGCGTATCGTCGCGGCGCACGGCGGCGGTTACCTGCCGGTGTACTCGAGTCGGGCCGACCACGCCTGGGAGGCCCGGCGCGACGCCCGCACGTGCGAGGAGCGGCCGAGTGCCTACCTGCGGCGCCTCTGGTACGACTCGCTCGTCTACACCGGGGAGGCGCTCGACCGGCTGGTCGGCGCGGTCGGTGCGGACCGGGTCGTGCTGGGCACCGACTACCCGTTCGACATGGGCGTCACCGACCCGCTGGAGCGCCTGGCGCTCGCGAACCTGGACACCGAACAGACCGACGCGATCCGCGGCGGGAACGCCGCCGCTCTCCTGGGGTTGAAATGACTGATGTCGAGACCGCGATCGCGAAGGTCGCGGAGGAGTGCCGCAACTGGGACCGCTGGGGTCCCGACGACGTGCTCGGCACCCTCAACTACATCGATGCGGACGCCAGGCAGCGCGCCGCCGGGCTGATCCGCCGCGGCGTGACGTTCTCGCTCTCGATGCGATTCGAAGCCGACGGGCCGCAGAAGGGCTGGCGCCGTCGCACGAACCCGGTGCACACGATGCTGGACACCGGCGTGGACGCGGTCGCCGGGCACCAGGGGTTCCCGCACGGCATCGGTGGCGCGGACGACGTGATCGCGATGCCGCTGCAGTGCGCGACGCAGTGGGACGGTCTCGGGCACATCTTCGACCGGGGCAAGGCGTGGAACGGACGCCCGGCCGAGCAGGTCGTGAGCTCGCTGGGTGACCTGGTCACCGGCATCGAGCACATGGCGGCGGACGTCGCGGGGCGCGGTGTGCTCCTGGACGTCGGCCGCGTCTTCGGCGAAGGCGGCGTACTGCCGGACGGCTTCGCGATCACCGCCGACCACTTGGACGAGGTGGCCGCGCAGCAAAACGTCACCATCGGACGCGGGGACATCCTGCTGGTCCGCACCGGCCAGCTCGGCAAGTGCCGCGACCTGCCCGGTTGGGGCGAGTTCGCCGGCGGCCCCGCGCCCGGACTCTCGTTCTGGTCGGCGCCGTGGCTCCACCGCACCGAGATCGCCGCGATCGCCACCGACACGTGGGGCTTCGAGGTGCGGCCGAACGAGTTCCCGGTCGCGTTCCAGCCGCTGCATCAGATCGCGATCCCGAACATGGGGCTGCTGATCGGTGAGATGTGGGACCTGGACGCGCTGGCCGCGGACTGCGCGTCCGACGGCGTCTACGAGTTCTTCCTGGTGGCAGCGCCGCTGCCGGTCACCGGCGCGGTGGGCTCGCCGGTCAACCCGATCGCCACGAAGTAGGCCCGGCCCCGAGGGGCCGGGCCTCCGGGCTCACTTCACCAGCGACAGATCGATCTCCGGGTAGAGCGGGAAGTCGCGCAGCAGGTCGGAGGTGCGCGAGCGCGCCTCGGCGGCGACGGCCTCGTCGAGCTCGTACTTCGCCTTGCTCGAACCGTCGGTCTTCACCGCGGCCAGCACGGTCGCGATCACGTCGGCGATCTCGGTGATCTGCTCGGCGCCCATGCCCAGCGTCGTCACCGCGGGCGTCCCGAGCCGCAGGCCGCTCGTGTACCAGGGCCCGTTCGCGTCGAACGGCAGCGAGTTGCGGTTGAGCGTCAGGCCCACCGACCGCAGCGCGCTCTCCGCCTGGCGTCCGGTGAGGCCGTAGCTCGCGGCGACGTCCACCAGCACGATGTGGTTGTCGGTGCCGCCGGTGAGCACGTCGACCTTGCGCTGCTGCAGCTGGTCGGCGAGCGTCCGGGCGTTCTCGACGATCCGCGACGCGTAGCCGGCGAAGTCGGGGGAGAGCGCCTCGGTGAACGCCACCGCCTTGGCCGCGATCGCGTGCGGCAGCGGGCCGCCGAGCACGGTCGGGCAGCCCTTGTCGACGGCGTCCGCGAACTCCGACGTGCACAGCACCATTCCGCCGCGCGGACCGCGCAGCGTCTTGTGCGTGGTCGACGTGACGACGTGCGCGTGGGCGACCGGGTCGTAGTTGCCGGTGAAGACCTTGCCCGCGACCAGACCGGCGAAGTGCGCCATGTCGACCATCAGCACCGCGCCGACCTCGTCCGCGATCTCCCGCAGCGCGGCGAAGTCGATCAGCCGGGTGTATGCGCTGTATCCGGCGAGCAGGATCAGCGGCTCGACCTCGCGTACCTGTGCACGCACCGCATCCAGGTCGAGCAGCTTGGTGGTCGGGTCGACGGTGTACGAGCGGGCGTCGAACAGGCGCGCCGAGACGTTGAACCGGTACCCGTGGGTCAGGTGGCCACCGGAGTAGTAATCCATTCCGAGCAGCTTCTGGTTGAGCACCGACGACCGGAGCTCTGCCCACTCGGCGTCGGTCAGCGCCGACGCGTTCTTGCGCCCGAACCGCTCGATGATCCCGTTCTCGACCCGGGTCGCCAGGATCGACAGGAACGCGACGAGGTTCGCGTCGATGCCGGAGTGCGGCTGCACGTAGGCGTGCTCCGCGCCGAACAGCTGCTTGGCCAGGTCCGCGGCGTGCGCCTCGATCGTGTCGACGTTGTCGCAGCCGGCGTAGAAGCGGTGGCCGGGCGCGCCCTCGGCGTACTTGTCGGTGAACAGGTTGCCCTGGGCCAGCTGCACGGCCAGCGAGCTGAAGTTCTCGCTCGCGATCAGCTTGACGTTCGACCGCTGGTCGGCCAGCTCCTGGACGATGCTCCCGGCGACCGTCGGGTTGACGGTGGCGACCTGGTCGAGCGAGGCGAAGAACGCGAGCGCACCGGGGTCGGGTGTCGCTCCGTCGAGACTCGCCAGGTAACGAAGGGCGGACAGCTCGGACATGATGGAAGTGACCTCCGAATCGGGGTGCGGCGTGCAGATGATACGGATCCACCGGCGCGACAACCGCCCCGACGGGGTGCGCACCGGTCACCCGAGGAGACGTCGGCCACGTCCGTAACCGCCCCCGCTCCAGGGCTCTCACCAGCAACTTCTGCGCTCCTGAGCAGCACCCTTACTGCTCCCGTCGACACGCGAGCAGCCGGTTGCCCGGCGCCGTTCCGTGGTGCTACGAAGGACGCGAGCGGGGGTGGTCTGCCGATGACGTCACTGCGAACCCCGGTGTTCGACGGGATCCGACCGGCGAATCTTGATGCGCTCCGCTCGGCCGACCCGCAGGTCGCCGACATCCTCGGCGCCGAGTACGACCGGGTCCGCCACTGCGTCCAGCTGACCGCCAGCGAGAACTTCACGTCGCCGGCCGTCCGGGCGGTGCTCGCCTCGACGCTCGGCGACAAACACGCCGAGGGGTACCCGGGGCGCCGCTACTACGGCGGGTGCGAGTTCCTCGACCAGGCCGAGGAGCTGGGGCGGGTGCGGGCCTGCGAGCTGTTCGGTGCCGAGCACGCGAACCTGCAGCCGCACTCGGGGACGCTGGCCAACCTCGCCGCGTACGCCGCGCTGCTGGTGCCCGGTGACACGGTGCTGGCGATGGACCCCCGCTACGGTGGTCACTTCACGAGCGGTAGCAGCCGGAACTTCTCCGGGAAGTGGTTCCGGACGATCGGGTACGGCGTCCGCCGGTCCGACGAGCGCATCGATTACGACGAGGTGCGCGACCTGGCCGCCGAGCACCAGCCGAAGATCCTGGTCTGTGGCGCGACCGCGTACACCCGGCTGATCGACTTCGCCGCGCTGCGTGAGATCGCCGACGAGGTGGGCGCCTACCTGCTGGTCGACGCCGCGCAGATCGGCGGGCTGGTGGCCGGCCGGGCGGTGCCGTCGCCGATCCCGTACGCCGACGTGACGACCGCGACGTCGCACAAGTCGCTGCGTGGTCCGCGCGGCGGGATGATCCTCTGCACCAGCGAGCTGGCCCGCCGCATCGACAACGCGGTGTTCCCGTTCCTGCAGGGCGCACCGCTGATGAACTGCGTCGCGGCGAAGACCGTCGCGCTCGGCGAGGCCGCAGAGCCGTCGTTCGGCGCGTACGCCCAGCGGGTGCTCGCCAACTCCGCCGCGCTCGCCGCCGGTCTGGAGCGGGCCGGTCTGCGGTTGGTGACCGGCGGCACCGACAACCACATGGTGCTCGTCGACCTCGGCGATGCCGGGGTGACCGGGGCGGACGCCGAGCAGCGCTGCCGGGACGTCGGGATCCTGCTCACCAAGCACCTGCTGCCGTTCGACCACCGGCTGCCGGAACACGGGTCCGGGCTGCGGCTCGGGACGCTCGCCGCGACGACCCAGGGTTTGACCGAGGCCGACATGGCCACCGCCGCCGACCTGATCGTCCGGGCGATCCGTGGCGTGGACCCGGTGAGCGTCCGGAGCGAAGTCGCCGAGCTCGCGGCCCGCTACCCCTGCTACTGAACCCGGTCGTTATCGATCAGTGATGCAGGCCACATCCAGCGGATTCGTGGATCACTGATAACGGCCGAGATCATCTTTAATCCATTTTGGTCCCGGAAGTCTTGGAGTACCGCTACGTTCTGGCCCCAGCCGAGCACTGACCGCAGTGCCGGGAGGCCCTACCGGAGGCGTAGCAATGCTTCACCGCCGCTCCTTATCCGACTCCGACCCGTCGACTCGCCCGAGAGCCGGACGCGTGGCCGTCGCGTTCGCAGCCGCCGTCACGCTCGGTCTCGTCGCGACCGGCCCGGCTGTCGCGGACCCGCCGACGCCCGCCCAGGCCGGTGCCGCGGCGTCGAAGAAGCTCACCTCGGCGGTCACGCCGGCCGGCGTGCTGGGGCATCTCCGCCAGTTCCAGCGGATTGCCGACGCCAACGGCGACACCCGGGCGTCCGGCACTCCCGGCTACGACCGGAGCGCGGACTACGTCGCGCAGAAACTGCAGCGCGCCGGCTACCGGGTGAGCAGGCAGAGCTTCCAGTTCCCCTTCTTCGAGGAGCTGAACCCGTCGAAGTTCGCGCAGGTCACCCCTACGCCGACGACGTACGTGAACGGCACGGACTTCTACACGCTCGCGTTCTCCGGTGACGGTGTCGCTCAGGGCACGGTGACGCCCGTCGACGTCAACCTCGCCCCGCCGCGCGCGACGACCAGCGGCTGCGAGGCCGCTGACTTCGCCGGCTTCCCGCGCGGCAACATCGCGCTCGTGCAGCGCGGTACGTGCGACTTCGCGGTCAAGGCCGCCAACGCCGCGGCTGCGGGCGCGATCGGCGTCATCATCTTTAACCAGGGCAACGGCACCGAGGCCGAGAACCCGGATCGGTACGAGGCGTTCCAGGGCAACCTCGGTGGGCCGGTACCGATCCCGGCGATCTCGACGACCTATGCGCTCGGCGCCCAGCTGGCGGGCACCACGAACACCGTCGTCCGGATCGAGACCGACACCCTGTCGGAGACCCGCACCACCCAGAACGTGCTCGCCGAGACCCCCGGCGGCCGCGCGGACAACGTCGTGATGGCCGGCGCGCACCTGGACTCGGTCCCGGAGGGGCCGGGCATCAACGACAACGGCACCGGCAGCGCCGGTCTGCTCGAGGTCGCGCTGAAGTACGCGCCGCTGGCCAAGCACGCGAAGCCCACCAACAAGGTGCGGTTCGCCTGGTGGGGCGCGGAAGAGAGCGGCTTGCTCGGGTCGGAGCACTACGTGGCGTCGCTGACGCCGGCGCAGGTCGCGAACATCGGCCTGTACTTGAACTTCGACATGATCGGCTCGCCGAACTACAAGCTCGCCGTCTACGACGGCGACAACTCCACCGGCACGGGGACGCCGCCCGCCGGGTCCGGTGCGCTGGAGACGCTGTTCCGTAAGTACCTGGCCAGCCGTGGGCAGCAGGCCGTCGACAGCGAGTTCGACGGACGCTCGGACTACGGGCCGTTCATCGCCGAGGGCATCGGGATCCCGTCCGGTGGGCTGTTCACCGGCGCCGAGGGCATCAAGACCGCCGACGAGGCCGCGAAGTTCGGTGGCGTGCCGGACGTCGCGTACGACCCGTGCTACCACCAGGCGTGCGACAGCTTCACGCCGACGGCGGACGGCGGAGACGCGGCGACGTACCAGAGGCTCGCCGCCGCCTACGGGCGGAAGCTCGTCGGCAACGTGAACGTGTTCGCGCTCGACGTCAACTCGGACGCGATCGCGGACGCGGTGGCCAGGCTCGCGTTCGACACCAGCGGGATCTCCGCCCCTGGTGACACCCCGACGGCGGCCGCCGCAGCGGCCCCGAGCGGTGGTCAGGGGCACCTGATCCTCGCCTGACCTCGCGAATCGACGCGAAACCGGCCTCTAACGCGACGTTAGGGGCCGGGTTCGCGTCTCTGCGCGCGAGCGCGCCCGGCGCGGGTTCGCGGCGCGCCGGGCGCGGGCTGGCGGGTGGCGCGAGCTAATGCGACTAATCTCCTGATTCGGGATTTATCGACGTCATCCCGGGGGAGAAGGCCCATGCTTGCTCGCACCCGCCGCGGCAGCCCGGCCCGCAGACCGACCCGCTCCATCGGAGCGGTCGCCGCGCTCGCCGTCGCCGCGCTGGTCGGCCTGGCCGCCAACCAGATGACGGCGACCGCGCATCCCGCCGAGGCGCCACCGAAGAACCAGCGCCCCGCTGCAGCGCCCACCCCACCACCGGCTACTCCGGCCCAGCCCAGCCCGGCACCGGCCACCAGCAAGCCGGTGCCCGACCCGGCGACCGCGGGCACCGCCGCCGGACGGGCGCTCGCCGCCCAGGTGACCGCCGACGGCGTCCTCGCCCACCTGCGCGCGTTCCAGAAGATCGCCGACGCCAACGGCGGCACCCGCGCGTCCGGGGTCGGCAACGGGTACACCCGCAGCGTCGACTACGTCGAGCGCGAGCTACGCCGGGCCGGTTACCGGGTGACCCGCCAGGCGTTCTCGTTCCCGTACTTCGAAGAGGTCCACCCGACGACGTTCCGCCGCACGGCCCCGACGACCCGCACGTACCGCGGACCGGAGGAGTTCCGGATCCTCAGCTACTCCGGCAACGGCGTCGTCGCGGCACGCGTCCACCCGGTCGACGTCAACCTGACGCCGCCGCGGGCCTCGACCAGCGGCTGCGAGGCCGCCGACTTCGTCGGCTTCCCGGCCGGTGCGGTCGCGCTGCTGCAGCGCGGGACCTGCGACTTCAGCGTCAAAGTACGTAATGCGGTGGACGCCAGGGCGGCCGGCGCGATCATCTTCAACCAGGGCAACGGCAGTCCCACCGCCAACAAGGATCGCTACGAGACGTTCGGCGGCACGCTCCAGAAGCCGTCCTCGATCCCGGCCATCGCGGTGTCCTACGAGATCGGCGCCGACCTCGCGGCGTCGCCATCGGTTCGCGTCCGCATAGAGACCGACGCCCGATCCGAGACCCGCACCACCGCGAACCTGCTCGCCCAGCTACCCGGTCCGGCCACCGGCCGGACCGTGATGGTCGGCGCGCACCTGGACTCGGTGCCCGAAGGGCCCGGAATCAACGACAACGGCAGCGGTAGCGCGGGGGTTCTGGAGGTCGCGGTGCGCTGGGCCGAGCTGGTCCGCAACGCCGAGAGCCCGCCGCCGAACCCGGTGCGGTTCGCGTGGTGGGGCGCCGAGGAGTCGGGGTTGCTCGGCGCGAAGCACTACGTCGACCATCTGACCCCGGCGCAGAAGCGAGCGATCGCGCTCTACCTCAACTTCGACATGATCGGATCGCCCAACTACGAGCTGGGCGTCTACGACGGCGACAACTCGGACGGACGGGAGGGGACGACCCGGGGTCCGAGCGGATCGGCGCAGATCGAGCGGTTCTTCCGGAACTTCCTGGCCGAGCGTGGACAGAAGTCGGCGCCGAGCGGCTTCGACGGACGCTCGGACTACGGGCCGTTCATCGCCAAGGGCGTCGGCATCCCGGCCGGAGGCATCGACACCGGCGCGGAGGGCATCAAGTCGCGCAGCGCGGCCGAGAAGTTCGGGGGAGTGCCGGGTGTCGCGTACGACCCCTGCTACCACCAGGCGTGCGACGGGCTGACGCCGTCGTTCCCGGATCGGGCCAAAAAAGAGGCGTACCGCAAGCTCGCCGCGGCCTACGGGAGCCGCCTGGTCGGCAACGTGAACGTGGTGCCGCTCGACCTGATCAGCGACGCGATCGCGGCGGCGGTCGGTCGGTACGCCTACGACGTCTCGGACGTGGAGGGAGCGTCCGCGTCGCCGTCGCCCTGAGTGTGCTTCGAGGCGCGGGCGACCAGCTCCTCGAACGTCCGCTGGATCGCGTCGTTGAACCCGCGGGCGAAGTAGGCCGCGACGGTCTTGGCGGCGTGCGGGCGCAGCCGGGCGATCGACTCGACCGCGTCGTGCAGGTCGTCGGCCGCCGGTAGCGCGCCGGGGCCGTCCGCGGGGAGCAGGTGGCCGCCGACCAGGTCGACGATCCGGTCGGCGGTGCGCTGCTGGTCGTCCCGGATACCCTCGCTGAGGTCGAGGACCGCGGTCAGCGGGATGCCGGCCGCGACCATCTCGACACCGGCCGCGAACGGGCGGGGTTCGAGGATCTCGAACGTGGTCGGTCCGGTGCGAGCCAGGACGCCGAGCGCGATCGCCCGCTCCAGCAGGTCGGGTGTGGCCTGACCGCCGTGCAGGCGCTGCAGCTCCGCGAGCGTGACCGGTTCCGGCCGCTCGTCGCGCGGCTCCGGCCGGGTCGCCGACTCCAGGCCCAGGACGTCCTCGAGGTTGCGGCCGTCGGCCCAGGCGTCGACCAGATCGCGGATCACCCCGAGCGTGTAGCCGCGCTCGAGCAGCCGGTTCACCAGCCGAAGGCGAACCAGGTGATCGTCGGAGTACAACGCGATCTTGCCCTCGCGGCGCGGCGGGGGCAGGATGCCGCGGTCCTGGTAGACGCGGATGTTGCGGACGGCGGTGTCGGTGGCGTCGGCCAGCTCCGCGATGCGGTACTCGGCCAACCGGACCTCCCGTACGGTGTGCTTCCGGCAGCAGCCTAGCGATCGCCCGCCGCTCCGGCCGCGAGTTCGCGCTCCACCGGCGGCGCCACCGCCCGAAGGTGGTACTCGCCGACGTCGAACGCGCGGGTGACCATCCGGAACCGCCACGTCGATCCGGGCCACTGCGTGGTGACCCGGCCGCTGGAATCCTGGTACCAGCTGCTGCACCCGCCGGTCGCCCACACCGTCCGCTTCATCCGCCGGTGGAGCGTGGCGTTCCAGCGCTCCTGAGCATCCGCGCGGGGTTCGACCGTCGCCAGCCCATGCCGTTCCATCGTCGTGACCGCGTCGATCAGGTAGTTCAGCTGCGACTCGATGACGAACACCATCGAGCTGTGGCTCAGCCCGGTGTTCGGCCCGATCAGCAGGAAGAAGTTCGGGTAGCCGTGCACGGTCGTGCCGCGCAGCGCCTCCATTCCGCCCGCCCAGCGGTCGGACAGCCGGATCCCGTCCCGCCCCACGACCCGCTGCGCTACCGGCATGTCGGTGACGTGGAAACCCGTACCGAAGATGATCGCGTCGACGTCCCGCCGCGTGTCGTCCGAAGCGATGACCGTGTGGCCGTCGACGGCGCGCAACCCGGCAGGGATCAACGAGACGTTCGGCGCGTCGAGCGCCGGATACCAGTCGTTCGAGAGCAGAACCCGCTTGCAGCCCAGCCGGAACGACGGGGTGACCGCAGCCCGCAGCTCCGGGTTGCGGACGCTCCGGCGGATGTGCGCCCTGGCGGCCAGCTCGCCGGCCCGCAGGACCGTGGGGGTCAGCACGAACCCGGGAACGGTGGCCTCGCGGGTCAGGTAGACGCCGGCGCGGGCGACTTTCTGGGTGAGCGCGGCCGAGCTGAACACGGCCCGCTCGGCGCCGGTGATCGGGCGGTCGGCGCGGGGCAGGATCCACGGCGCGGTGCGCTGGAAGACGGTCAGCTCGCGGACGTGCGGCTGGATCTGTGGCACGAACTGGACCGCTGACGCGCCGGTGCCGATCACCGCGACGCGTTTGCCGCGCAGGTCGTACGCGTGGTTCCACTGCGACGAATGCCAGATCTCGCCCGGGAACCCGGCCAGGCCGGGGACGTCCGGGATCTGCGGGTCGGACAGCGGCCCGGCGGCGGCGACCAGCACGTTCGCGGTGAGGTCGCCGGTACTCGTCCGGATGTGCCAGTCGGTTCCGGTCCACGTCGCCTCGAGCACTTCGGTGTGGAACCGCACGTGCGGGCGGACGCCGAACCGGTCGACGACGTCCTCCAGGTACCGGCGGATGTCCGGTTGCGCGGAGAAGCTCCGCGGCCAGCGCGGGTTCGGCGCGAACGAGAACGAGTACAGATGCGACGGGACGTCGCAGGCGCATCCGGGGTAGGTGTTGTCGCGCCAGGTCCCGCCGATCGCACCGGCCCGCTCGAGCAGGACGAAGTCGTGGACGCCCGCGTTCTTCAACCGGACCGCGGCGCCGATGCCGCCGAAGCCCGACCCGATCACCGCGACCCGGACATGCGTCATGTCGACTCCCATCGTGTCAATGACTGATGGGACGTTAACATCACTCGTTGATAGTTTCAGGCGAACGTGCGGGCGCTCGGCTTGCCCTGACCGCCGTCCACGACGATGTTCGCGCCGGTGATCCACGACGCCCGGTCGGAGAGCAGGAACGCGGCGACGTCGCCGACCTCCTCCGGGTGGCCCAGCCGTCCGAACGGGAACTCGTTCGCGCGGAACTTCTCGAAGACCTCCGGGTTGTTCGCCTTGAGGTTCGCCCAGCCGCCGCCCTCGAACAGGATCGAACCCGGGCTGATCGCGTTGACTCGGATGTGCAGCGGTGCGAGCTCCAGCGCGAGCGTTGCGGCCAGATGGATCTCGGCGGCCTTCGCCGCCGCGTAGGCCGTGCGCGGCCCGGGCTTCGTGCCGGTCACGGACGCCACGAACAGCACCGATCCGCGCTGCGCGGTTTCCAGGTGCGGCAGCGCGGCCTTGGTGAGCGCCGCCGCGTGACCGACGTTGAGCGCGTAGGTGTCCAGGAAGTCGTCGACCGTGCCGTTGCGCAGGTTGCCGTTGCCCGCCGTGCCGCCCGCGTTCGCGACGACGCGGTCGAGGCCGCCGAGCGCGCTCGCGACCTCGTCGACCGCTGCCGCGAGCGCTGCGGAGTCGGTGACGTCGGCGATCACGGTGACGACCGGGCTGCCGTGGCGTCCGATTCGATCGGCGGCGTCGGCGAGGTCGTCCGGGCCGCGGGCGATCAGCCCCACCCAGGCTCCCTCGCGCGCGAGGGAGTCGGCGATCGCCAGCCCCAGGCCTCGGCTGCCGCCGGTGATCACCGCTCGTGCGCCGTCCAGCCCCAAATCCATCCTGACCTCCTGCTTCACGGCTATCTCAGGGGCCACGCTACTGTCCGCGCCATGTCGCCTCCGCTCCGCGTCGCGCTCGTGGCCGGGTCCGATCCGGGGCACGTGTTCCCGCTCGTCGGGCTCGCTGCAGCGCTGCGGCGGCGCGGGCACTTGCCGATGGTGGTCGTCGCCGGGCGGTGGCTCCCGGCGCTGCGGCGGGACGGGTTCGTCGCCTCGAAGCTGCACCAGCTCTCGCCGGGTAGTCATCCGGGTGGGGTGTTCGCGCAGTTGCACGGAGAATCGGCGCGGCTGGCGCCGATTCTCGCGGAGACGCTGCGGCCGTTCGGGCCGGACTGTGTGGTCGCCGACGTCATCTCGCCGTTCGGTGGGTACGCGGCGGGGCTGCTCGGGGTGCCGTGGGTGCAGCTGGTGCCGCATCCGCTGCAGGACCCGTCGCCGTACCTCCCGCCACCGGGTTCAGGGTTCACGCCGGCAGGCTCGGGGGTCGTTCCGGCAGGTTCGGGCGTCGTTCCGGCAGGTTCGGGGTTCACGCCGGCAGGCTCGGGGGTCGTTCCGGCAGGTTCGGGCGTCGTTCCGGCAGGTTCGGGCTTGCCTTCGGCGGGTTCGGGCGTCGTTCCGGCAGGTTCGGGGTTCGCGCCGGCAGGCTCGGGCGTCGCTCCGGGAGGCGGGGTCGGGCGGGCTCCGCGGGACCGGGTGCTCGACGGGCTGCGGGGTCTTCGGGACCAGGCGCTCTACCGGCTGGTGTCGCGAGACTGGCAGCGCGGCACCGTGGAGCAGGCGGTCGCGCGGGCGTCGCTGGGGTTGCGCGCCGACGGGCGCCCGGTCGCGCGGCTGATCGCGTCGGTGCCCGCGCTCGAGCCGCCGCACCGGGACTGGCCGCCGGACGCGTATCGGGTGGGGCCGCTGGAGTGGGACCCTGCGACTATTTCGCTGCCCCTTCCGCCGGGGTCTTCGCCGCTGGTGTTCGTGTCGGCGTCCACTGTGCCGGGTGGCGCCGCCGATCTGCTAGGAACGGCGATCGGCGCGCTGCCGGGCGTCCGCATAGCGTGTACGCAGTTCGAGGAGCCTGACGGACCGGTACCGGACCACGTCGTGGCCGGGCCGGGCCGGCAGGGCCCGGCCATCTCCGAAGCGTCCGTGGTGGTCAGCGGGGCGGGGCACGGCATCGTGGCGAAGGCGCTCGCCCGCGGGGTGCCGCTGGTGGTCGTGCCGGGCGCGGGCGAGCAGGCCGAGAACGCCGCCAAGCTGGTGCGGGCCGGGCTGGGCCTGGCGATTCCGCCGCGAAAGCTGACGCCGGCGCGGTTGGCGGAGGCGGTGCGGACCGTGCTGGACGATCCGGGGTTCACGGTGCGGGCGCGGGCGTGTGTGCCGTCGGGAAGGGCACAGGGCGAGGTGGCAGTAGACGTCCTGGAAGCAGTGGTCCGAGGGCGAACCGGCCGGGTGGCCTGAGGTTCCGCGCGCGGGGGTTGGCGGCCGCTCCGGGTTCGGTTCGTGCGGCCGCGCAGCGGTTGCGCGGTGTGGGTTCGTGCGGCCGCGCAGCGGTTGCGTTGCGTGACCGCGGTTGCGACGCTTCGCGGCGGATTGCGAACGGCTTGCCGTTTGCACCGATAGCGCTTCGGCGCGCCGATACCCTGTGCGCATGGCGATTGCCGAGGAGCTCATCGCGGGGATCATCTCCAGCGTGCTCGCGGTTCTGCTGGTCGAGATCTACTTGTGGGTCCGGCGGCGGTACCGGCAGCGCGCATTACGGTGGCTGGTCGGCACCGAGACGGCTGCCGTCGTCACGCCGGTCTACCCATGGGCGGACAACGCGCACCCGGCCGGGCTGCTGACCACCTACGACGCGATCGGGCTCGCGCACGTCCTGGAGGCCTGCAACCGCGTCGGAACGGTGCCGGTCGTCAACCGGAGCGGCGAGTCCGCGGAAAACGCGCCGTTGGACGTGATCGCGATCGGCGGTCCGTCCGGCAACCAGGTGAGCGCGACCTTCCTCAAGGCGTACTGCCCGGGCTTCGAGATCCTGACCGACCCGGAGACCGGCAAGCTGTCGTACCGGTGCGACGGTCGCACGTTCGCGCGTACCGACGACGAGACGTTCGCGTTCATCGTCCGGCTGTCACCGAAGGAGACCGGGCTGCCCGGCACCGCGGTGATCGCGTGGGGCCACTCGGCCGTGGCGACCGCCAGCGCGGGCTACTACCTTGCTCGGTACCCGAACGTGCTGCGCAAACTCGGCAAGGGTTCGTTCTTCGTCGCAATCTCGGTGCGCTGGGTGCTCGGCTACCGTTCGTTCGACACCCGCCCGATCGACCTGACCGCCGCGGCGTTCGCGCCTCCGGTCTCGGCCACCGACGACGCCGAGCCGGCCCCGAAGTCCCGCCGCTTCGGCCGCTCGTCCAGCCGGTCGTCGTCGAGCGAGTCCGTGCCCTTCGCGCCCGCGCTCACCGCCCCCAGGCCGTCCGAGTCGGTGCCGTCGGAACCGGTCCGTTCGCGGTCCGGATCGTCGGAGCCGTTCGTTGCCGGCTCCGGATCGTCCGAGCCATTCGTCTCGGGTTCCGGATCATCGGGGACAGTCCTTTCGAGTTCCGGATCGTCGGAGACCGGCCCTTCGGGGCCGAGCCAGCCCGAGTCGAGGTCTTCCGAGTCGCTGTCTTCCGGGTCGGTCGCTTCGGGATCGGGATCGTCCGTGCCGGAGCCTCCGGCGGCCGGGACGTCCCCTTCCGGCCGCGCCCGTTCAAGCTCGCGCCGCTCCGCGCCGCCTTCGCGCACCGGAACCTCGGGCCGGTCGCGCGTGGCGGAGGCCCTCGACGACGTCCGCGCAGCGTCGGCGTCCCCCGTTGAGCCGCGCCCGTCGGCTGCGGACCCCGACGCGGACGATGCCCCGGGCGGCACCGCGGGGCCGTCCGACGCCGAAGGCAAGAGCAAGCCGAAGTAGCGCGGCAGTCCCGGTCACCGGGTTCTAGGGCGGCGCGTCCCTGGTTGCCCTCCGCGTGCGGCGCAGCACCGTAGGCAAGCGACGCCCGTCTTGGAACACCGCTGTCGGACGCCGGACAGTCGCCCGGGGCGGCACGCCATCACCCCGCGGCGGACGCTAGTCTGCGCCTGCGAGGGGCGGTAGCTCAGTCGGTTAGAGCAGGGGACTCATAATCCCTTGGTCGTGGGTTCGAGCCCCACCCGCCCCACCACCAGGCAATACGTTGGGACTGAATCCTGCGTAGCGGTGCAACAGCACAGTATTCTGCTGCGCATGGCCGCTACTTCGCGTGCTTCTTCGGTCGCGATCGATGACATCGCGACCCTGCTGCCGGACTGGCAGCGACACTTACGGGCGTTGAACCGGGCGCCGTCCACGATCAGCTCGTACTCGACCGTCGGTCGGGCGTTCGTGGTCTACCTCGTGGCTAACGGGATGCCGACGCGGGTCGGTGCCGTTCGTCGCGAGCACATTGAGCACTACCTCGGCCATCTCGTTGCCACGGGTTCCGCGGGGAACGCCGCCAAGCACTACCGGACGTTGCAGCAGCTCTTCCGCTGGCTAGAGGAAGAGGGCGAGGTCGACGCGTCGCCGATGGCGAAGATGCGTCCGCCGGCGATTCCTGAGCAGCCGGTGCCGGTCTTCACGGAAGACGAGCTGGTCGCGCTGCTGCGTTCGGCCGATGGCAAGCGGTTCGAGAACCGACGCGATACCGCGATCATCCGGTTCTTCCTCGACTCCGGGGCTCGGCTGTCCGAAGTGGCTGGGCTGGAGTTGGGTGACCTGGACTTCGATGCGGACGTCGCGATCGTGATGGGCAAGGGCCGGCGCGGGCGGGCGGTGCCGTTCGGGGTGAAGACCGGGGAGGCGCTGCGGCGGTATCTCCGGCTGCGCTCCAGGCACCCTCAGGCGAACCTGGACGCCCTGTGGCTGGGCAAGAAGGGGAAGATGACCGGGAGCGGCATTACGCAGATGCTGGAGCGTCGTGCGGCCGATGCGGGGATCGAGAACGTGCACCCGCATCGGTTCCGGCACACGTTCGCGCACCGGTGGTTGGCGGATGGGGGGCAGGAGCAGGACTTGATGCGCCTAGCTGGGTGGCGTTCGCGCGAGATGGTCGGCCGGTATGCGGCAAGCGCGGCGGATGAGAGGGCACGAGCGGCGCACCGGAGGATGGCACTGGGGGACCGTCTCTGAACAAGTGCCGATGCGCCGAGCGGAGAATCGGGCAAAACTATCCTACGGTGACGTGCGGTCATGGAATGCGTGAAGAATCATCGCCATGCCCAGAAAAGCATCAGATCGGCATCGGGGCCGGTCCTCTCGGGCGATCATTTGTCCAATATTTCCTCATAGGAAAATTGGTGCAATCTCGCCTCAAGCTACAAAGGTGTAGTTCTTGACCCGATTTGATTGAACCGGTAGAGCGTAGATCGACGCGAGACCGATCTCGTCGCCTTGCTGATGCTGGCCGCTGGGGGGTAACGGCTTTGGCTACATCGCGCGGACGCTCTTCCGGAAGCCGCAAATCTCGGACTCCTTTCAAATCGTGGGGAACGCTCGCGGCTGGGCTCCTCCTGCTAACTCTGTATGCCCACGAATGGGGCTACTCGGCATGGATCTTTGCCCTCTTGGTCTTCTATGTTCTGGCTATCCGTGTCACGGTTTGTCGAGTAGAGACGAAATCCGGTAGGCCATGCCGATGGCGAGTTCGCGGGCTACTACGTGCGTGTGACTACCATAACGGTCTGAAACGCGGATTTCCCACCCTGGTTCGGTCGGGCAGAAGTCTGGTTCTTCCCGATCTGATGTGGCCACGACCTGACTCTGTTGATCGGCGAGCGCGTGCGGAGCGGCAACCGGCGGCGGGCGGTTGGCAGATGACTCCGGCTGATTCGGTTCCGAAGAACGGCGAAAATCTAATCAAGTGGGCAACGATCATTGGAGTCGTGATCGCGGGTATGTCGTTCTTGCGCGATCTCATTGATGGTTTTATCTAGGGGTCCGTAAAGTTGACTGCTAGGGGTCTGCAAGGAAGAAGCGGATCTGCCCGATTAGCTCCAAGGCCTCCGGCGCATCCGCATAAGGTGGCTTGGTGAGGGTAGTGAGAAGAGGGTGCAGGCGTCTATTGATCCAGGAGTACCGCAAATCGGTGGGTAGATCGAGCACGGGCCGGATGGCCTCTGCTGCTCCGGAGATGTCGCCCAATTGCAGGCTGGCCGTAGTCCAGTAGATACGCGACAGTGCTTGATCGCTCGGGGACCGTCTGTGCGGCTCAGCGGTGTCCCAGAGTTGTACGGCGGTTACCGCACCAGTGACTGCACGTTCGGCATCCTTCTCGCCGTCGAGCCATATTAGGCTGCTGCCGACGTAGTAATGCAACTTCTCGATTGGGAACCCGAAGATTCCTGCCTCTGCATCCCGTGTAGAACCTTGCTCGCACTCTGCCAACCCTCGACTCAAGAGGCGATTGGCGGATTGGGAGTCACCATCCACCGCGCGGCACTGTGCTTCCGCGCTCAGCAACCTGCTCAACGATTGCCCTCTCCGCGTGTGCTCCTGGCCGGCGACCGCGGAATCTAGCGCTCGCTGATTGTCTCCCTTGAATCGGTAGATGAGGCTCTGAGTTCCCCGAGTCCATGCCTTCAGTTCGGCGTCACCTGCCAGGTCTGCGCACCGCCAGGCAGCTTCGGAGTGCGCGGTGGCAGCGTCCGGATAGCCGAGATCTAGGGCGGCGTACGCGAGGATTCCGGAGAGTCGGCCGACGGTGACGATTCCGTCCGTGACCGCGCGCGAGCGTAGCTGCCCGTGCTTGAGGGCCGTGTTCACCTCGCGGCGGAGTCGTATCGCGGTTTCCAGGATTTTCGCTGGCGGAGTACCGAGGTACTGGACTGCCAACTCTTGCGTGCGCTCCCCGGCTGAGTCCGCCATCACCGGTTCTGCCTCGCGAGCGATATCCCGCGATTCCGCTAGCGCCGCATCGAGAAGCTGACTTCTCCTCCGCCGCGCATCCCGATCCCCGGTCGCGTGCCGCCACGAGGCAATCAGTCGACCGTCTGCCCCGAGTTCCACGTCGGCGATCTCCGCGAAACGCCGATCGGGCAGCCGCTTGCCGTTCTCGATGTTGCCGATGCTTCCGCGGTGCGTGTAGGTGATCGCCGCCAACTGGCTCAGGGAGAGTCCACGTTCCTTGCGGAGCGCGCGCAGGAGCTGCCCGAATCGTTGCGCGTCGGCCGCTTCGCGTTCGGCCACGTGGTTCCTCCTGTCGTCACCTGGTCGTCGCCGTCCTTGACGACAGCAACGACCTGTTCGTCAGGCGCCCCGCCTTTCACGCTACTGATGCGGCCAAAGAATCGGCCCGCTCAATCGAATCACGCCTGACGCTCGGAAGAGGTGGGGTCGCATGGCGTATCACGTGGAAGGGTCCGCGAAGGGTTCACTCGTCATAGACCAGCCCACGCACGAGCCCGGACTGGAACTCGCCGACTGGTATCCGAACTACTCACAAGGCGGCTCCCCCGAGCGTCCGGAGGTGGGCTACGACGCCCTGCCCTGGAAGCCCCAACATCCGAGCCAACGTCCCGCGTTCGGCCCGGACGCTGAGGCGCTGATCGGCGCGATTCGCGCCCACGAGCAGGAGCTACCGCGGGGAGGTGCACCGTGTCGCTGCCGTTGACGCCAGTCGTCGGCTATGTCCGCGCGCCAACCCGCGAAGACGTCCAGAACCTCCGCGCCGATCTCGACGAGTACGCCAGCCGCGCTCGGCTCCTTGTCCGCGACGTCGCACGGGAAGCGCCCGGCGCGTCCGCCGCGATGCTCCCGGCGTTCGCGGGCTGCCTGGAGATGGTCCGGAAGGAGATCGTGCGAGGGATCCTGCTTCCGACGTGGGTCCACCTGGCTCCGAACGGCTTGCTCGGAATGGCGTTGTTCAGGGCCGCGCGCCGCGGGGGAGCGCCCCTCTACGTCGCTGACCTCACCGACATCCCACGCTGGGCGGTGGAGATCGCGGCGTCAGCGCATCAGGTGCAGGCAGACATGATCGCGACGGCGGGAGCGCCGTCATGATGCACGGCCTGACCACGTCGCCGGCTGAAGCCGACCAGGAATCACGCGACCCAGGCGCGATACCGCCGCGGTGGCACCGTGACCTGACCCGGGAGGACGTCGAGACAGCACAGGGTGTGCTGCCGATGCATCACCCGACGGGTTCCGACCCGCTGCGGCCGGTATGCGCGAGCGCGACTCACCTGATCCTTGCGCAGCCGTGGCCCTGTGAGCAGCACCGCTGGGCTCGGTGGGTCCTCGATGCCGACGAACGTGGGGAGATCACCTGACCCAGTGAGGAAGGCCGGACCACCGTGAACCCTGGCAGGCGCGGGTGGTCCGGCTGGGGCGAACCCCGGTGTCGCACGATACCGGGGTAGGCCGCACCGCCCGGCGTGGTTGACCGGGCACGCTGGCCGCTCCCGGGAACGCTTCCGTTCCTGAGTGGAGTTGATGTTGGTGACGACGGAGCCGGGTCTTGAGACCGACGAGCCTTGCGACGTCCTGCACGAGGAGGTGCCCTACGTGCAGGGCTGGATGGGCGCGAACGAAGCTCTAACGGCACTGCGCAAGGCGCTGGAAGCCTGCGGTCTGAAGGGATGCCTGCCGTACGCGCGAGCAGACGTGACCGTGGCCGGCGTCGGCGTGGTGGAACTCGGCCGAATCACGCCGGAGACCGCCGGGCGCCTGGCCGCGCTACTCGCTCGCGCGTACCGGGCCGACGATGACGCGGACGGTGAGAGCCGTGCTGCGTAGCACTGTGGACTTTCCCGGACACCCGTACCGGCCCGTGTTCGCTGCATTACTGTCGGCTCCGGCGGTAAGCGGCTCCGGGAGGCACAGTTGCGGCAACGCCGCTCGTCCTCGACGACCCTGCAACTGTCATTGCTGCTGGTCGGCATCCTGCTCGAGATCACCGCCAACTTCGCAGCGAACGCAGCCGACGACTCCGCCGTAGCCCGAGCGATCCAGAGCATCGCCGCCCCGGGCCTAATCATCCTGCTGCTCGTCCTCGTCGCCGGCAACGTGGTTGTGCTGTGGTGGGAGAACCCACGCACCAAGCGCCCCGAGTGGCAGTCCGACCGTTCGCCGTATCCCGGCCTGGCTGCATTCGCCGAGGACGACGCTGCCGTCTTCTTCGGCCGCGAACCCCAGATCAAGGAACTCATCGGCCGGCTCCACGAGTCCGGGACCGACGCCACGGAGCGGTTCATCTGCGTGACCGGAGCGTCTGGCAGCGGCAAGTCCTCCCTCGTCCATGCCGGCGTCGTTCCTCGCCTGCGGACAAGCCGGTGGAGCGTCCTGCCGACGCTGGTCCCGGCCGGGGAACCGCTCGGCAGGCTCGCAGGGTTACTCGTCACGCTTGCCGGAGGCGACCAGCCAGCCCGCCTGCACGACCTTCGCCACGATCCGAACGCCTTCACGCACGCCGTCCGTCAATGGCGCCGCGAGCACGGCAACCGCTACGGCCGCGTTCTGTTCGTCCTCGACCAGCTCGAAGAACTCATCACGCTCTCCGGGCCGGCAGACCGCCGTCTGTTCCTCGACCAGATCGCCCGCGCGCTGGCATCGGACCGGCGCCTCTGGGTTCTGGCCACGCTCCGGCTGGAGTTCCTGGACGACCTGCTGGCGGGCGACCACCCGGAGCTGTTCGGCGCACCGGCTGCGCTCGGGTCGATCGGCCGCGCGGAGATCACGACCGTCATCGAGGAGCCTGCTCGTCTGGCCGGAATGACGTTCGACGACGGGCTCGTCGCCCGGATCGCTGATGACACCGGCACTCCAGACGCACTCCCGCTGCTCGCTTACGTCTTGCAGGAGCTGTACCTCGCGACCCGTTCCGGGAAGGGCAAGTCTGTAGGACGGGCCACGCGCGAGACCTACGACGCGCTCGGCGGCGTCGCCGGGGCACTCGCTCGGCAAGCCGACCTCGTGCTCGCCGAACTCCGCGACCGCTACGACTCCGACGCCATCCTCTCCGCGTTGCTGCGCCTGGTCGCGATGGACGGCACCGAACCGACACGCCGCCGTGTGCCGATGGACGAGCTGAGCGCTGATGAGCGGCAGATCGTCGAAGCATTCGTCGACGCGCGCCTGTTGACCACCGACGCCACCGATGGCAAGCCGTCCGTCCACGTGGCGCACGAAGCGCTTTTCCGCCAGTGGGCTCCACTGCGCCAAGAGGTCCGGACCCGCGCTGAGTACCTGACCCGTCGGACCGAACTCGAACGCTGGGCTGCCGACTGGGAACGCGCCGGCCGCAGCGATGACTACTTGCTGACCGGCGAACGCTTGACGCTGGCTGGCCAGTGGCTCGACGCGATGGCCACCGCTGGGCAGGACGTCCCTGGGCCACGCGCTCTGGTGGAAGCATCCCGACGCCGAGACAGCGCGTTCCTGCGTCGGGTGTCGATGTCAGTCGGCCGATACGCCCTAGCCAACGTCGACCGCTACCCGGAACTCGCGGTTCTGCTCGCGACAGCGGCGTTAGCCGACTGCGCACGGACGCCGATCGCAGCACGCGCGTTGATGTCCGCGCTCGCGTTCAGCCACGCCGAGTCCGTGCTTTCCGGCCATGCCGACGCCGTTCGTGCCGTCGCCTGGTCACCCGACGGCACGTCGGTGGCCACCGCATCACGAGACGGAACCGCGCGTATCTGGGATGCCTCCACCGGAACCGTCTCCCGCGTACTGGCCGGACACGACGGGATGGTCGACGGCATCGCCTGGTCGCCGAACGGAACACTCATCGCGACCGGGGGCCGGGACACATTCGTCAGGGTCTGGGATCCCGCGACCGGCGACCAGATCACCGCGCTGAACTGCCCCGACTTCCTGCGCGCCGTCGCCTGGTCGCCGGATGGACGGACACTGGCCGCCAGCTCCCGCGACGAACGCGTCCGCATGTGGGAGACGGGTTCGTGGAACCTCAGCGCCACGCTCGCCGGACACCGCGGCGACGTCTGGGGCCTTAGCTGGAGTCCTGATTCGATGAGGCTGGCGTCCGCGTCCCACGACCGGACCGTCATCGTGTGGGACGTCGTTGCCGGACAGCCGGTGGTCATCCTCGCCGGGCATCTCGGCTTCGTCGAAGCCGTGGCGTTCTCACCGGATGGTCGATGGATCGCGACGGGATCGGCCGACGAATCCGTTCGGATCTGGGACGCCGCAACCGGCGCCGAACGGCGATCGGTCGGCGGACACCCGGACGTCATCTGGTCGGTTGCCTGGACTCCGGATGGAACGCGCCTCGTGTACGCACTTGGGGACGCAAGCGTCCGAGTCTGGGACACGATCCGACTGTGCGAAGTCGGCGCGCTCCGTGGCCACGATCAAACCGTGTGGCACGCGGCTGTCAGTCCCGATGGCACTCGGGTGCTCACCGGATCCGGTGACACCACGGCGCGCATCTGGGCGCTTCAACCGGCTGGCGCCGAACGGACAACCCTCGTCGGACACACCGGACCCGTAACCGCCGTCGCGGTCGACACAGACGGAATCGTGATCACTGGATCTGACGACGGCAGCGTCCGCCACTGGACACCGGACACCCCGATCACGTATCCCTTCGAGTCGCCTGTCGTGACCGTCGCGGCCTCGCCCACGGCGTCCGTCGTCGCGGTGGCCTTGCAGAACGGGACTACGCACCTGCTCGACATTGCGGAAGGATCCGCGCACGTCATCGCGGACGGTCCTGAGTTCGAGTCCCTGTCGTGGTCTCCCGACGGATCACGCCTGGCCGGCGGAGCGAAGGACAGCGTCATTCACGTCCTGGACGCCCGCGATCGGACGTCGCTGTTCTCGTTGCGCGGGCATACGGACTGGATCGGGACGCTCGCTTGGTCACCCAGTGGCCGATTTCTGGCGTCCGGATCCGATGACCGGACCGCCCGCGTGTGGAATCTCGAACACCCGGACGCACCGATCGTGCTCACCGGGCATCAGAACTATGTCGACGGCCTGAGCTGGGCACCGGACGAACAGCGCCTCGCGACGTGCTCAGCGGACTGGACGATCCGGTTGTGGGAGCTGCCGGGCGGAGAGTCCGTCCGGACGATGACCGGACACGAACGGCGAGTGCGTGCCGTCGCGTGGTCACCGGACGGGAGGCGGTTGGCGTCGGCGTCCGATGACCGGACCGTCCGGCTGTGGGACGTCGGGAGCGACGAGCCGGAACAGATCATCGGCGTGCATCGCGACTTAGTGTCGTCGCTCGCGTGGCTACCCGACGGGGACCGCGTGGTGAGCGGCTCGACGGACGCCACCGCTCGGGTCTGGGCGGCCGACGTCGACCTCGACGCGCTCACCCGAACAGCACGGAAGCGCGTCTTTCGAGGTCTGACGCAAGAGGAGCGCCGGGAGCACCTGCTCCCGGCGGCCGACGAGTAGCTACAGCACTTCCTCGACCACGCGCATGTCCTCCTCGACGATGTACTCCGACGGATCGAGGCCGAGGTCATCGCGCTGGGAGGTGGACCAGTAGCGCTTGTTCGCCTCCTCGAAGGTCTCGTCACCCTCGTACGCGATCACCCAGACGTGCGCGTTGCGCTCCCGGTCGACCCAAGAACCGCCGATCTCGAAGCCCAGCTCGCGACGCAGCGGGACGACCAGGGTCCGCCACTTCTCCACCCACTCATCCAGTCGATCCGGCCGAATTGTGTACGTCCTCAGCTGCACAGTCCGCACGGCGCAAGGCCCCTTCCAGTCGCCCGATTCGCCTGAGATTAGCGGGCTTAGGAGGACGAGGGGTCGCCTGCGACGGGGTAGAGGAATTCACTCTGATCGGCCGGAACGCGCGTTTCCTCCAACGTCACCGGCCGACCAGCGACCGTGCAGACGCGCGAGACGACCAGCAGCGGGATCCCGGGTTTCGCGCTCAGGGACGCGGTCTCGTCTCCGAAGGGCATGCGGGCGCGGATGTGGTCCTGGAACGTCAACGAGTGCCCCTGCTCTGCGAGCCATCGATAGACCTCCGCCGGCTCGGGGAGATGGGAACGCTTCTGCCAGGGCGCGTCCAACTCGGCAGCGACCGGGAATGGCATCGCTAGCCAGACCGATCGCCGCTTGTCGCCGTGGGCTTGGAGCGCCTCGCGGGTGAGCATCGGCGTCCCGATGTAGATTCCCTGGAGCAGGTCAGCGTGCGCCGCGGTGGCATCGATGCGCAGGTAGACCGGCTTGCCGATCATTGTCCACTCTGACGCGTCGGGCTCCGTGTAGTCGGCGGTCAGGCTGCGATCCTGGGTATGCGCGGGCCGTGCGTGTGGGTCGCGCACAATCGCACCGAACGGGCGCCGGACTGAGACGAGCCCTTCCCCGGTGAGGGTGGCGACGGCCTGCCGGATCACTGGGCGCGACACCCCAAACTCGCCGGCAAGCGTCTCCTCGGACGGGAGCGGCTGTCCAGCCGGGAACTGCCCGGACAGGATGCCGTCCCGTAGATAGTCCGCGACCTGCCGCCAGCGGGGGACAGGCGTTGTGATCCGCGGCCGGGCCGCCTTCTCCTGCGGCATGGCACACCTTCTCTGTCGATTCGTGTGTCCGACGCGGTCCGTCTCGGCCTGCTTGCGCGGATCGGTCGGCAGTCGGAGCTGGTCCCGCTCCTAGTCCCCAGTGCAGTTGGGAACTCGGGCCCTTGCGGGAACGTAGTACGTTATCCGTACAACGTCAACGTACTACGTTGACGTTGTACATGGACTGTCGCTCTGAAAGGAGATCGCCGATGGTGCGACGCCCCAACGGATTGACCGATCCGCGATGCCTGTGCGGTGCCACCGCTGATCGGCTCGGGAGCTGCCGCAAGTGCCGCGCCCGTGCCCGTTGGCTCCGCCGAACTCGCCACCCTCGATGAACCGCCCGGACGTCTCGGGGCCGCCGGACGTCCTGGGACGGCGTCACCGCCCGAAGACATCCTTGGCACGTCCCGCCACGTGGTGATCCCGTCCCGCCCTTAGACGCGACCCTCGACCGCATCAATCCAGCAACTCAGACCGAGAAAGGCGCACCGCATGACAGCGACGACCGCAGCCCGGATCCACGACCGCTCGACCGAACCACCGATGAACGGAGGTACACGCTGAACGACACTCAGAACACCCCGACGCCCGACGGAGAGTCCACCCACCGAACCCACTGCTTCCCTCGCATCCCGAGCCCCGATAAGCCGTCCACCGACCTCGACGATCAGCTCGCGCGCCTTGAAAAGCGCCTGACCGATCTGCAGCGGCACCACGCCAACCTCGTCGCTGCCGCCCGCGCCGCGCTCCTGGCCGATGCCGAAGGCGAAGCAGATCCGCTCTGGTACCTCCGCGACGAACTCCCACCCGCGCCGATCGGCCACCCGCTGTCTGATGAGGCTGCCCCGGACGGCGGTGAGCAGCGATGACCGGACGCCACCGCGACCGATACGGATACGGCCTCGGGATTGGCTTCATCCCACCGTCCTTGGTCGGCATCCTTCTCGGCTTCGGCTTCTTCCTCATCGTCAAGACGGTCCGCGCGCTCTCGCGGACCGCCTGGCGGTACCGGTCGGAACTGGCGCCGCTGGTGATCGCCGGAGCGCTCACCGTGGCCGGCTGGTACTGGCATTACACCCATCCCCGCTGGGCGCTGCCGATCGCAGCCGGCGCCTGGACCGTCGTTCTCGTTCTCTTGCTGCTGCCGTCACGCTGGGCGGTCGTCCGTAGGTGCTGGTTGCCGCGCCGGATCGAACGGGCCTACGCGGCGCTGTGCGTCGCACTCGCCGGAACCTGGCTCTCCGCGGCGGTCACGGCCGGACCCGGTACTGGTCCGCTCCCCGGACTCGGAATGCTGTTCACCCTCGCCGGTGCGATCCCGTGGTGGGTACACCGACGGCGTCGTGCCCGGATCCAGGTCGAACGGAGGCTGTCGGCCTGGCCCGGCATAGCCGATCAGATCGGCTTGACCGGCTCACGGGTAGCGTCCGCGACGGTCGGCAGGTTCGGGTACGTCGTGCGCCTGGCGTTGCGCCGGGGCCAGACCGTCCAGCAGGCAGTCCGGGCGGCCGGCGGGATCGAATCCGGACTCGGCGCGCGACCCGGGTCCGTCCGGATCGAAGCCGACCCGGTACGAGCCGACCGCGCGATCGTCCGCGTGATGCAGGTCGACCCGCTCGCCCGGCCGATCCCGTACCCGGAACCGATCGGACCCAGTTCGATCCTGCGCCCGTTCCCGCTGGGCGTGTTCGAGGACGCGACGGCCCTGGCGGTGAAGCTCGCGTACCGCAACGCACTCATTGGGGGAGTGGTCGGCTCCGGCAAGTCGGGCGTGCTGAACGTGCTGCTCGCCGGACTGATCGCTTGCCCGGATGTCCTCGTGTGGGGCATCGACCTCAAGGGCGGCATGGAACTCCTGCCGTGGATGCCCAGCCTTGCCCGGCTCGCCGTTGAGCCGGCCCAGGCGGTTCGGATGCTGCGGGACGCCGTCGCTGAACTCGACCGGCGTGCGGGCGAGCAAGCTGCAGCCGGTCAACGGCTCTGGCAACCGAGTCCGGCCCATCCCGCGCTCGTTCTGGTCGTCGACGAGTGGGCCGAACTCCCCGCGGCAGCCGCACCGCTAGCCGACTCGCTCGCTCGCCGGGGACGAGCGGTCTGCGTGACCCTGCTCGCCGCGACCCAACGGCCGACCCAGAAGGCCATGCAGGGCGGCGCCATCCGGTCCCAGATGGACGTCCGGATCTGCCTGCGAGTCCGGGAAGCCCGGGACGTCGACCTGATCCTGGGGCAGGGCATGAACGCGGCCGGCTGGAACGCCCAGGCCCTGGACGCTCCGGGGAAGCTGCTGATCTCCGACCCTGAACACAACCAGCCCCGACCCGGCCGCGCCTACTGGCTACCCGACGACGCTGTGAGCGCGCTGGCCGCTGCTCACGCACCCATCCGCCCGCGGGATCTGGCCGACCGACCCGAGGTTAAGCAGCCCTGGCCTGAGCCGTCCGCCGCGCCGTCTCCGACCATCCCGCCTCAGCGCGAGAGCGCCGAGAACACGACGACCGCCGAACAGAAGCTCCGCGATGCCCTCGCCGGCGCACCCCAGGAGGGAACCGAGATCGGCGAGCTAATCCAGGTCACCGGGATGTCCCGAGCCTGGGTCTACCGACAGCTCTCCGCTCTCGCTCGGCAGCGCCAAGCCACCCAAGCCCAACGCGGCCGGTGGCGCACCACCCGCTAACGGCGAGTAATCGTCTCCCGTCTCCTCCAACGTCTCGTCTCCGCCGTCTCGCGCGCCTGCGCGTACGAGATACATCCGGCGGAGACGAGACGAGCGAGACGGAGACGATCACGAGAAGTCACGACGAGAGGAGGAACTGACGACGGAACAGTCGGATCATCAGCGCGAAGCGCTCGCTCGACAGCGGGCCCTCATCGCCCGCATCGGCGCGTACAGCCTCTGGGCGCGGGTCGAAGATCGGACCGCACGAACCGAAGCCGCGCGACGCACGTTCATGAGCCGCTTTGAGCGCGAGGTTGATCCCGATGGCAAGCTGCCGCCGGAGGAACGCGCGAAGCGCGCCGCCGCGGCTCGAAGCGCCTACTTCTCGGCGCTCGCGCTACGCGCAGCGCGTAAGCGCACACGCAGTGGGTAGCTTCCCGTCGCGGAAGCACGGTGGAGCCGACCAGGTCTCGGGGAGCAGACGTCAGTCGTTGGCGGAGGCGCCCGAATCACAGTACTCGGGCAAGTGCGCGACTCCACATATCAATCATCGTGCCCGCGAAGCGTTTGAGACACGTAATGGGTACAAACGAAACACGACAATAAGACTGAATCGTCTGTCACGACCGTGGCAGGAGCTACTTAATCCTCTGTAGACGCAAAAGACTGAAGACCCGTTCCGTGTCGGCGAATAGGCACTACAGTGACCGTCGTTCGAACCTTCCACGGACGATGGGGGAAACGTGAGGGTCGTATCCGTCATTAACTACAAGGGTGGCGTTGGTAAGACGACGGTTACGGCAAACCTCGGCGCAGAGCTAGCCCGCAGAGGTTTTCGGGTGCTGCTTATAGACCTCGATCCGCAGGCGAGCCTCACGTTTTCGTTCTACGATCCGAATGAATGGGAGGCGAGTCTTGCGGACTCGCACACTATCAAGAGATGGTTCGACGAACTCGTTGTGGCGCAGGGCGATACGAGTCTCGTAGATTTGATAGTCCGGCCGCCTGCTGCGAATGCTCGGATTAAGGGAGCGGGCAGCATAGACTTAGTGGCCTCGCATCTCGGCTTAATCAACGTGGACTTAGTCCTGGCAGCAGAGCTCGTCGTGGCTCCAGCGAAGTCTCGTCCGAAGTATTTAGAAGTGCATAGTTGGCTGGCGGCAGGTCTGGCTTCCCCTGGCCTTCCGGCGTACGACGTTGTTCTTATCGATTGCCCGCCGAACTTCAATGTGGTAACTAAGACGGCAATCGTGGCTAGCGACGACATCTTGATTCCGTCGAGGGCGGACTACCTCTCGACGCTGGGAATTAGCTACCTACTTGGAAACGTCAACGACTTGGTCGGAGAATATAACGAATACACGGGACAGGTCGGTGGCAAAAGAGCGAAAACGTGGACGCGAATTGAGCCGCGAGTTCTCGGTGTCCTGTTCACGATGGTGCAGCTGTACGGTGGCAGGCCGACGATCGCAAGCCAGGATTTCATCTCGCGGATGCAGAACCGCCTAATGGTCCCCACCTTCGACGTCAAAATTCGTTCACATCAAGGAGTATTTGCTCAGTCATCACACAAGGGCGTACCAGTGGCACTAACGCCTGAGTTACATTCAGATGTCGCGCGCGAGATAAGAAATCTCGCTACTGAATTCCTTGCAAAAATCGGGTGGAAGGATTCTAATGACTGACGTACAGTCAATGGCTGTCGCAACTATTCGACTCGTCCTCGAAACCATCCGGAAGATGACGCCTGATCAAGTTGAGCAGGCGTTAGAAGGTACAGGGAAGGTTTCTTTCATTCCACCTGGCGCCGAAGTGGTGGTACAGGGGCCGGACGCAGCGAAGGTCGAGCAGGAGCTAGGCGCGGTTGGCAGCCGTTCTGAGGCTAACGAGTATCTCGCGCAGCTTAATCTCGGTCGCGCGCAACTCATTTCGCTTGCGAAGCAATTACGTGTCGGTGTGCGGAGCCGAGACAACATGGAGACCATCCGAGAAAAGATTGTAGAGGCCACTGCTGGCGCAGTCTTGGACTCAGCCGCGATTCATCGCAAGTCGGGCAGGTAGCCATGAGGGTGTGATATGCCGGAGGCATGGGTAGTCCGCGCTGTGCGAATCAGCGAAAGCGATGAATATCTGCTGGCAAAGGATCTAATAGCCGTGGGATGGCCAGCAGTTGATGACCTTGCTGAACTCTACACACTGGCTGATGTCCGGGAGGTTGTCCGAGCAGCGTATCCGTCTGCGGACCGAAAGACGCTCGCCGGCTATGTTGATCAACTGTACGAGTTCAGGTCGGGCATGTCGATTGGTGACTTAGTCGTGCAGTTCCGTCGCTCCAGCCTCGATGTTGCCGTTGCCGAAGTCGTCGGTGATTACGACTTCCGAACCGACGTAGTGTCTGGGGTCCGTCATGTCCGAGCGGTTCGGTGGCTGCGGAAGGATGTCCCCAGGAGTCTGCTTGAGCCAGAGCTGGTGGGGCTGCCTTCCCTTCCTATGGTTACTCATCTAGGTGGTACAGACCTAGTCAGGCAAATAACTGAGAAGGTTCTGGGCGATTCCTCGCTGGCCGGCGACATGTCCGCAGCGGCGTACCAGGACGACGCATTGGAGCCGACGGTCGAGATACCGTCCTCCGTACCTGAGCGAGGCGAAGCGATAGCTGGGCTTAACCGAGACTTGGCGTACGCTCGAAGATTGGCCTCCGCAGGACGTCATCTGGGTCAATTGCAAGTGGGATCCTTCGAGGTATCGGACGTCTACAGGGCCGCATGGGTGCAAGCAGTGGCAGCGCTTGATTACTGGGGTCGCCAAGAGGTTCGTGCCGGGATGATCGCGCTAGCCGGAGAATCTGACTCACCTAAACCGAAGGGCTACCTCTCGTTCTCCGTCACCCTTGATCAGCATGAGCGGATATCGCTTGGCGAGATTTCCATTGCGGATGCGATCGACCAACGCTTGAAGGACACTCGTGGTCACCTCACCTATCAGCAGCCCGAGAAGATAAAAGAAGCCTTCGGTCTAGTCGCTGATACGGGAAGGCTATGGGACTCTGTTGCAAGGGTATTATCCCAGCGCGGAGGTGCGGCAGAAGATATTTCAGGAACTGAGGTACAGCGTCGACTAAAAGATATTGTGAATCGTCGCAATAAGATTGCCCATGAATACGATGCCGATCCTCGCCACCCTGGCCGGCGCGCGGCAATATCCGTCTCGGAGGTAATGCAGATAATCGAGTGGATAGGATCCTTGGCAGAGTCCATACTGGTTGTCATAAACGATCAGACCAGGAGCGCATAGCGTACTGCTCTTTGAGCAGCCCGCTTGCCATGACGCGCCCTGCCCTTGCTTACTGAGCATTCGACCTTCAGGACGCGCCAGGGGTGCTGTCCCGGATCCCCGGCGGACAGCCAGTCCGTTCGCTCCCTCCCCCACTCCATGTCTCAGACCAAGAGGGTCAGGGCGAGATCGCTGCACTCGCACGGCAACGGAGTCGAATCGACTCAGGAGCGATTCGATCTAAAGCGGATCCGCCAGCGTCTTCAGCAGCAAAGTATTCAACGCACTACGGTGCGTGCCGACCTGCGTCTTTGCTGGTCCGCGCAGCGCCACGTCCGTTAGTCCTCATAATGCCTTGGATCTGGGTTCGAGCCCACCCGCCCCACCAGGCAACGTGCACTCCCGTCCCGCTGGTTCGTGTGCTGGCCTCGTGCGCACGCGAGCCGCAGTCCTACCGAGCGCCCAGCGAGGGCTCATTGGGCCACCGTTTGGCGGTCGACCGGTGCCCACACCTCGACTATGTTGTCCGGCTGACGACACCGTCCAGCAGGAGAATCCCCGTGGCCTTCAGCGCATCCGTACGTCGTGTCCTGATCTCTTGCCCTGGCGACGTGCCACGAAGTGACCTCACCGTGATTCACCATGCTATTAATCGCTGGAACGGCGTGTACGGAGAGCGCTTTGCGTCTGTCGTATTGCCAATTTCTTGGGGGACGCATGCCGCGGCGCAGTTCGGCGGAACGCCGCAGGATCTCTTGAATCGGCAACTGGTAGATCGATGCGACTTTTGTATCGCGATTTTCGCTAATCGGCTGGGAACTCCGACGAGCAACGCAGAATCTGGAACGGCGGAGGAGATCGAACGACTCGGGGAAGCGGGTAAGTACGTTGCTGTGCTCCGATCGAATCGCGAGGTGTCGCGATCGAATATAGATCTGCAGCAGGCGGTGAAGCTCGACGAGTATCTAAAGCGACTTACTTCCAAAGCCCTGATCCTTGAGTATGAAGATGACCTAACTCTCGGAAACCAGGTGGAGACCATTCTGGTGGCCGCAGTGCAGAGCGAGATCACCCGAACGAGGATGGAGTTGCCGGAGCCAACGTCGGCTGCCCTCATCATTCCCAGGGTTGTATCAGAAGATCGCGTCAGGACGGACAGTAAGGGACGGGTTCGGACTAGCCGGAACTGGTACCTGGTTCTTGAGAACACTGGTGAGGTGCCGGCTGAAAACGTCAGCGTCAAGTTCGAGTCATCTGAACCCGATAGCCCGCCATGGGACATCCACAGGTCAAATTCCAGTACGGGTGCCGACGTGGAAATCATCGCACCTGGTGCGTCAATTCGGCTTATACTCTTTGCTGCTCTGGGAATGGCAAGTCAGGTCAAGTGCACTGTTACCTGGTCCGATGGACGGGGTGATGGTCAGTCGAACGTGACCACGCTGCGTTTGGCCTAGGCTCCCGTAGAGTGCCGGAAAGGTTGACTCGGCTATCCTGAGTCCGTGCAAGGCAACGCGTCGATCCGTCCTTACGAGCCGCTGACGCTTGCCCGGCCTGGCCAAGGACTTCGGTCGAGCGCCGACTCGGAGCGGGGGCGTTGGGTGGCGGAGCTTTGGAGGAGTACCGCTAGGAGTCGGCCGACGTCCGACCTCACCTGCTGGCGGAGGAGCCAGCGGCTCAGGAGCTTGATGTCGCGTGAGCGGCAGTGACTCGTTTCTCGACCGGCCGGCGATCGAGGACGCGTTCCGGCGCCTTGGCGACCGCTGGCGCGCCGCAGTGTAAATCGCGGACCTGTACATCTCCGGCGGGACGGCGATGGTGCTTGCCTATGACGCGCGTCGGTCGACCCGCGACGTTGACGCGGGTCTTACGGCCACAGGGCGTTGTCCTGGTCGAGGCGCGGGCGGTAGCGGACGAACTCGGTTTGCCCGATGGTGGTTGAACGAGCAGGCGAGCAGCTATGTCGCACCACGCGGCGATCCCGATGCGGCGAGGGTCTTCGATCATCCTGGGCTGCGAGGGGTTGCGGCTTCGCCAGAGCATCTCTTGGCTATGAAGGTGGTCGCGGCGATGCGCCGGGATGTCGATGACATCCGCTTCTTGGTCAAGCACCTCGACTTGGCCGACGTCGAGCAGTTGTTGGCAGTATGCGCTGAGGTCTTCCCTGACGAGGAGGTGCCACCGAGGGCGCACCGCACCCTTGAGGACGTCTTCGGCTACGAGTGACCGGCGGATCGACTCGTTAGCGCTCCGGTCCTCTATGGATTCCGCCCTGAAGTTACAGCACAGTATTCGACGCTCTACGGTGCGCGCTGAGCTGCGTCCTCGCTGGTCCGCGCAGCGCTAGACCCCTTAGTCCTCATAATCCCTTGGTCGTGGGTTCGAGCCCCACCCGCCCCACCACAAAACACGCACTCGTCGTGCCTTGACGATGAGTTGGTACAGCAGAGGCTTGGCTCCTGGACGGATCAGTCCCCGTTCTCGGGAAGCAGCATCCGCACGACTCGTTCGAGTTCGGAGAGTCTGTCGGTGGCGAGCTGCCATACCAGGATGTCATCTACGGTGGCGTAACCGTGAATTAGAATTTTGCGGAAGGCCACTACACGCGGTAGATCCGGGATCCGGGCAGCGGTTTCCGGATCAAATTTTGAGAGCTGGTTCAGCGCCTCACCAATGATCTCGAACTGTCGCTCCACGGCAGACCGTAGCATCGCGTCAGCCTGGTACTCGGCGAACGTGCGCCCCGTGCTGAATTGCTTGATTAGTTCAGCGGCGTGCAGAGCGTCCCAAGGTAAGTACGCGAGTCACGCGGCATAAACGTTTTCCCTGGTGCGCAGGATTTCTTCGCGAAAATATGGGTTGCGAATGCTGGTCACGCTGACGAGATCGACCGGCCGACCCAGTACGGCCTCCAGGCCTTCTTTGAGGCCGAAGAAGGACTCGACGTAGTCAGTGTCTCGCGTCGAGTCGAACTCGACGAGCACATCGACGTCGCTCGCGGCGGGATCGAACGGGCCAGCGGCGGCCGAGCCGAAGACGTCGAGGCGGCGCACGCCGTAGTCGCGGCAGAGCGCCTCGATCTCCGCGCGTTTCGTCGCCACGTTCTCGTGCACCCGCGCCTCCCCAACCGCCGTCTTGGACCGCACCCTGCGGTTTGGGCCTTCAAGGTACCGAGTCCGGTCACCGTGGTCGGCGGTCCCGCGCGCCATGTAGACCGGCACGATCGACGTCGATGCATGCCTATCGGCGCGCCGAGCGGGTTGTGGGATCGGTGTCTCATAGATCGGGATGACGGCACGCACGAAAGGCTTCGGTTACAGCAAAGTATTCGGCGCTCGACGGTGCGCGTCGACCTGCGTCTCGCTGATCCGCGCAGTGCTACGCCCGTGAGTCCTCATAATCCTGGTCGTGGAACGAGATGGGATCCGGCGTCTGCTGCTGGTTCCCGCTTAGCCGACGACGAGGCGCTCGCCGCCGAAGTCCGCGACGATTTCGAGCCTGCCGCCGAGAGCCTTGATGTAGGCCGCGAGTGTCCTGAGTTCGCTGGCGTCGACGTTCGCACGTTCGATGGCCGAGACGCGTTCCTGGCGCACGTTCATACGCTTGGCGACCTCGGCTTGCGTCAGGCCGAGGCGCTTGCGCATTTCTGCGAGTCGGTGAGCGCGGGAGACGTTGATGAGTGTTTCGGCGCCCGCCTCGACCTCGGCGCGGTCGGCGGGGTCGGGGAAGAATTCGTTGAGGAAAGCGTCCCGGTCGTAGCCATGAGGGCTCATGGCCCCTCCTTCTCTTTCAGGTAACTCGCGTATCGCTCTTCCGCGAGTGGAGTTAGCCTCGGCGACGATCTCCAGTCGTAGCTCACCCTCCGAGGGCACGTGGACGCTAGTACACATGCATACTGGGCGCTGGGTGTCGAGCGAACGATGCAACTACAGGGGAGGGGCATGGTCGAGCCCTATCGGCCGCTGACGATCGCTCGGTTGGGGTGGCTGTTGGCGGCTGGTTGCAGAGTTTCTGACCGAGTACGGGTGGGAACCGCCTTCAGCTCGGCTTGCCCTGCTTGAGGTTGAGCCTCCAGAGACTGGCGACGAGCGCTGGGACGTCTTCTTGGCGGCGCTCGCTGAGCACTTGGCTGCGAAGGACCAGCACGCGGCGCCGTCTTGGGCTGACGACCGCTCCTTGCGAACGTTCTGGTTCCCGTTCAACACTCGGGCGGCCAGCGTCGACGCGGTGGTCCACGCGCCCGCGGCGTTTCGCCGGCGTGGGGTGTTCGTGGCTCGGCAGGAGCTCGAAGTCGTTTGAAGGTGCAGGTCGGTGAGCCTCGGCCTGCCGCATATCCGCGGTTCTGGCCGGGTGTGCTGAGCGCGCTGCTGGAGGCCGGTGCGTCCTATGCCTACACCAGCACCCGGCGTCCGGGAGTCGCCGCGCTGCAAGACGGCACTGGTGCGCGTGGTCGTCCACGTAGAAGTGCTGGGCGAGACCGTCGCGGTCAAGGTCGGGCGCGCCGATGGTGTGCTCGTGCAAGTGATGTCTGAGTTCGACGAGGTGGCTGCGCCGGCCCGTCGGCAAGGGCGTTCGGAGCGGGAAGTGTTGTTCGACAACTTGGGCCGCGATCGACAGCGTTACAGCGCAGGTGAGCGCGGCTCCCGCGCTTCCTCGCTGCCCACGCATCGACGATGCATTTCCGATGCGGATGACAGCTATTGGGAAGACGAATAGCTATTCGTGTGGCACTAGGTGTGGTCAGGGCTATCCTAGGCCCTCTTCAATGCCACGTCCGCTATTGCGGAATCGCGCGTCGACGTATTGGTCGAGCCTTGCCCTGGCGACGATGCCGAATTGAGCAGGAGGCTTCCGTGTCCGGCAGATCCGGTCCTCACTTCGTGTCCGCGACGCAAAGACCTTTTCCCACGCACAGGAATTCGGCAAGAAGACCCGGGGCGGCGGCGCCGGGCTCTGCGCTGAACGGGAGGCAGCTACTCTGCATAATCGTCGCATCGCACGGGCCAGTCGTGCTCATGCTGGGTGCGGTTCCCACCGGCTACCAATTCTCCGGCTCCCAGGGCGTGCCGTTGACCATGGCCATCGCCGGATTGTGTCTCTGCGCTTTCGCGATCGGAAATATGAGCGTCGCCGGTCGAATCCGACACCGTGGTGGACTCTACGCCCTCGTTTCCCGGGCGTTAGGCCCGATTCCCGGACTCGGAGTGGCAACTCTGTCCATTGCGGGGTACATCGGCCTGCTGGCTGCTTTTCTTATTGTGCTGGCGGGCGGTCTGACCGGGCAGCTCTTCGACGCGATCGGCGTCGACGCTCCGATTTCGCTGCTCATAGTGCTTCTCGTCGGCGTCCTGATCGCCGTGGAACGTGTCCCCCTGCGCGTTTTCACAAGGTGTGTCGCCATAGTCGTCATCCTCCAAGTCGCGGTGGTACTCGCATTCGGTGTCCTGGCCGTCCTCCACCCGGCGGACGACACCGCCGCCGCCGCAGCGCTGGATCCCGCGGGCCTTCTCACCGGATCGTTCTCGCTGGCACTCTGCGTGGCGGTCACGAACTTCATCGGATCAGAGATCGGCTCCAGCTTCTCCGAGGAGGTGGTCACACCGAGTCGAACCGTTCCCCGAGCGACACTCGCGGGCTACGCCATCACCACGGCGACTCTGCTGATCAGTGCGTGGGCGACCAGCGTCGTCGTCGGACCGGCCAACATCGTCGCCGCAGCGACGGGTCAGCTCGAAGGCAGCACCGGGGGATCTGGGGAGCCGTTCACGGTCACCGTGGCGCGGCAAGCAGTCGGCGGAGACCACCTTGACACCGTCGTGAACGCTCTGACCAGGACGCTGATCCTCGGCGGCCTGGCCAGCGCCGTGGTTCTGTGCCAAGTCGTCGCCCGCCAGCTCAGCGGCCTGTCGCGAGACCGAGTGATGACAGCGCGGCTACAGCCACGGCTCAACGGGGGCGCTCCGCTGTCCGCTGGGCTGATCGCGCCGCTGACCGCGGGTGCCGTCGCCTTGCTGGCCGCCGCCGGCCAGCCCTCGGAGATCGTCCTCTATCTGCTGGTGGGAAGTGGGTTGGCCATCACCGCGGTGCTCACCATCAGTTCGTTGGCCACAATCGTATGGCTCTTGCGCACCGATGAAGGAGAGGCCGGCTTCTTCGGCTGGGAGGGCAGGCTCGTCGCGGCGATGTTCGCGTTCCTGACCACAGGATTCGTCGTGGTCGTGGGAACCGTTCGGCTGCCCGCCCTGCTACCCGCAGGCCACACCTACGGTTGGCTGATCCCGGCAAGCATCGCCGGCGGGCTCCTCATCGGCCTCGTCTGGGTCGGCATAGTGCGCCTCTCTCGCCCGGAAGCGCTGGCTGGCCTGAGCCGACAGGCGCGTGCCGACTGACGGCGACGTCACGCGCGCGGCCGACGCGGCGGGAAGGAGCTCGCCGACGTCATCAGCGTCAATCCGAGGGGCACGGGACGAACGGGACGATGTGTACCGTCGCATCCGCGCTGATGGCGACCGCCGTGCGACCGTCGACCTCGGCCATCGCCACCTCGGACACGGGAATTCCGGCGGACGCGCTGCCGAGGTGCTCGCCGGTCAGCGCCGACAGGTGGACCCGGTCTTCGCTGACCTCCGCGAGCACCGGCCGCCCGTCGTACGAGCCGAGGACGGCACGCGCACGGGGAGCGTCGAACGTCTGGTCCAGCCTCTCCAACGTGACCAGGTCCCGGAGCTGCAGGATGTCTTCGTCGGACGGGTCGTCGCGCTCGTCCCAATCGGTGTAGTCCTCGCCGAGGACGACCACCCACCGTCCGTCGACGGTGGTCAACGCGACGAAGCTCTGCTCCTCCCAGATGCCCCAGTAAGGCTCGTGCAACTGCTGGCCACTGCGTACGTCCCACACGCTCACGCGGAGGACGTCGCCGTCCTCCGCGCGGCCGACGACCGCGGCGATGAGCCGTCCGTCGATCTCCGCCAGCGCCGCCCGCCAGGCGGGCCCGCACTCCAGGAGGCAGTACGGTGCGCCCGTCACGGCGTCCCAGAGCCGGATCCCGGAGAGCGTCGCTCCATCGGCCGGCACCGGGCACGCGACGAGAGTGCGCCCGTCGTACGCGACGGTCGTCACCCATCCGACCTTCTCTTCGAGCCCCGTCTGCGGATCGCCCAGCAACGTGCCGGCCGCGGCGTCCCACCGAAGGAGGGTGCCGTGTGCGTCGATGCCCAACACGACCGTCACGCCGTCGGTTTCGACCACGGCAACGCCGTTGACTGCGGCGGTGTGCCCGGTCAGCGGCGCGCCGACCGGTTCGCCGGAGCCCGCGTCCCACAGGCGGATCGTGCGGTCGGTGCTCCCGGAGGCGAATACTGCCCGCCCGCGTAACGTCCCTGACGCCAGGCAGGTCACCGCCGACAGGTGCCCGGTCTCCACTGCCGGGGCCCGCAATGACCACATGCGGTACGGGCCGCTCTGTGCGCCCGACACCACGACCGGCTCGCCGCCGAATTCGGTCACCAGGACCGACATGATCTCGTCGCCGTGGCCGGCGAACGGACCGGCGACCAGGTCTCCGGACGAGGCGTCCCAGACCCGTACGGTCGTGTCGTCGCTGCCCGACGCGACGACGGTGCGGCCGTCCATCGTGCCGAACGCGAGCGTGGTGATCCTGTCGGTGTGGCCCGTGCACGGCGGGGCGACGTCCTCGCCGGTGCCCGGATACCACAGGCGCACGACTCCGTCGTGGTCCCCGGACGCCACGACCGGCCTCCCGCCGACGTCGCCGACCGCCACCTCGGCGAGATCGGTGCCGTGCCCCTCGTACGAGCCGAGTTGCTCGCCGGTCGCCGCGTCCGACCACAGCACGAACGACTCTCGTCGCTCGTTCACCGCGAACAGCGCCACCGCTCGTCCGGCGATCCGGGTGCGGGTCGCTGCGACGACGATCCAGTCGTCGTCCATCGCTAGGTCGTCCACGAGTTGCCGGGTCGCCCGGTCCCAGACGCCGGCTCTCTCCTCGGCGTTGCGGTTGACCGTCACCGCTATTGCCGAGGCGCCCACCTGCCCGTCCGGCGCGCTGAACAGCCGGAAGCCGTCGGGAATGCGTTGAGGCGGCCCGGAGGGCAGTCCCGCGACGACGTCCCACAACCGCAGCCAGCCGCGGCCCTCGAGCAGCAGCGTCGCCCGTCCGTCCACCTCGCCGAAGGCGAGGACGGTGTCGGTCGGCGGCCCGAAGTACCGATGCGGCGACTCCGTACCGGTGTCCAGGTTCACCAGGCGTTCGGTGCCGTCGAAGCCGCCGATCAGCACCGTCGGCCGGTTCCCGATCCGCGCGAAGGCGAACGACCGGCTGTCGTCGTCGAGCCGGATGGCTTCGCAGGACGTGCTGGGGCCCCGGAGGAACAGCGCGCTGCCGAACCCGTAGGGATTGCCGACGACGGCGTAGGACCGTCCGTCGAACTCGCCGACCGTGAGGGACTGGACGTCGTCGTCGTGGCCGTCGAAGGGTCCGGGTACCCGTGCGCCGGTGTGGGGGTCCCACGTCTGGACACCGAGGTTTCCGACCTGCACGGAGTGTCCGTGCCCGATGAACAGAACGGTCCGCCCGGCGTGTCGGCCGAAAGCCAGGCACCGTTTGCCGGACAGGTTCTCGGGAATGGGCGGGCCGAGCGGTGCAGCCGTGACGGCGTCCCACACGTGGACGGGATGCTCGTGGACGGTGAGGGCAACCACCAGGCGGCCGTCGACACTGCCGAACGCCGCTCCTACGCCACCGAGGTAGTCAGAGTCGACGGTGAACGACGCGCCGACCGGTACTCCCGACGCCACGTCCCGGACCTGGAAGTCACCGTCGGTGCGGGTCAACATCACCACGCGGCCGTCCCGGTCGGCGAAGCCGGCTTCCGCGATCGCCCTCGGGTTGTCCCACCGGATCAGCTCCACGTCCGCCAGCGGATCCCAGACCCGGACCGAGCGCTGCGCGTCGAGGATGAAGACGGCGGACCGGCCGTCTACCTGTCCGACCCGCAGGGCCTCGATCTCCCAGTCCCGCCCCTGCCCCTGCCCCTTCAGTACGTGCAGCGGTTCCCCCGAGACCGCGTCGCGGACCAGGACCCGGCCGTCGGCGCCGCCGGACACCACCACCTCGAGATCACCGAGCCGACCGTACGTCAGGGCCGACACCCACCCGGGGTGCCATCCGGCGCGGTGGTGCCACCGGGCGCCGGTCGCAAGATCCACGACCTGCGGCCCACCGTCTCGGCCTCGGTGCGCCAGCGCTAGCTTCCCGTCCACCCGCCCGACCACGAAGCGTTGGCCGTCGCCGGGTCCGAAGATCCGGTGCGGTGGGTGTGCGGGGTCCTCGACCCACGTGCTTCCACCCACCGTCTCCGGGTCCGGCCGGTGCGTCATGCTCAACCTCCGTTGGCGCGTAATGTCGGTCGGACCGGCAGGATACTTGCGACACGGCGGGCCACCCGGCCGCTGACGGTGCGGGTGGACGTGGGTGAAGTGGGCAACGCCCCGGTGGCGCCTTGAACTAGAACTGCAGGTGATCGCTTGGCCGACTATCGCCGTCGCGGTCCTAGAACGAGCTGAAGCTGTCCACGTCGATCAGGGTGAGCACCTCGGCACGCACGGCCGGGCATTCCGCCTTGGTCGCTGCGTCCAGTACGGTGCCGTTCTCCGGCTTGCCGTGGGATTCGAAGAAGGTGGCCAGCTTGCCGGCCAGATTGGCGTGCCGCCCGACCGGGCTGCTGATCTCCTTCAGTGCAGGGATTTCGCCCTCTAGGTAGGTGCAGACGTCCTTCGCCGAGTAGGAGCCGCTCACCGCTGCGGGCGGCTTGCCGCTGGCTCGGGTTGCTCCGTCGCCGACCGACGTAGGCGCGTCGGTGGACGGCGGGTTGGTGTCGGCTGAAGTGCAGCCGGACAGCACGGCGCTGCCGATGAGCAGTGTGAGGACTGCGGCCAGGCACCTGGGAGAGGTCATTGTGTGCTGGTCCTGTCTGAGCGAGCGGTGATCAACCAAAGGCCGGTCGGCAGCTGGTAGCCGACGCCGGCGGTGCGGAACCGTTCGAGCAGGCGTGCCGCCCCGCGCCGGGCATGCCCCTGGGCGGTAGGTTCGGCGTCTCGGTAGGCCGCGCTGGCGGGGCTGATCTCGATGAGCCATTCGGTGACCGCTTCCGGGTCGTCCGGGGCATCGAGCGTGACGTCGTACGGGTGAAGGCCGATGTCGGTGTAGCCGGCGGCGGTGAGCAGGCGGGTCACTCGCGCCGCGTCGGCGAATGCGAAGGGCCCCGGCTCGTCGCCGATCGGCAGTGGCGGCAGGGGTCCCAAGTAGGCCGCCGCGCCCAGCATCGCCGCCGAGAGCCATGGGTTCACCCGGCCGTCGCGGAACACCGTCGCGGCCAGTCGGGCGCCGGCACGCATCGACCGCCGGACTGTGGTCAGGCCCGCGACCGGATCGGCGAGGAGCATCAACGTCATCCGGGAGTAGACGGCGTCGAACGGCGCCCCGGGTACGGCATCGAGCGTCTCGATGTCACCTGCGACGAACCGCGGTTCCGCGCCGTCCGGCGTGGTGAACCGCTCGCGCGCCGTCGCGACCATCGCCGCGGCGAGGTCCAGACCGATCGCGCTGCCCAGCGGAGCGACGGCCCGCGCGAGCTCGGCGGTCGTGCCGCCACACCCGCAGCCGACGTCCAGCACCCGTTCCCCCGGTTGGGGCCGCAGCCAATCGAATGCCACGGCGCCCAGCGGCCGGCCGATCTCGTCGTGCCGGTCAGCCTGATTGACCCAACCCGGCGCCGTCCGGGCCCAGAAGTCGGCGTTGCGGGCGCGCTGGGTGGCAGCGTCGGCCATCAGAACGGCATCTCGGCGCCATCGACGCTCACCGACCGGAAGGCGGCGGCCTTCGCCGCATCAAAGCCCTCCTCCTGGGCGGCCAGCCCGGCGGCCCGGACCAGGCGCTCCGACTGGAACCTGCGGAACGCGGCCTGATCGGCCCAGATGTTGATGATCCGCCAACCCTCGTCGGACGGACCGGCCACGTGGGCCAGCAGGCCCGGCGGCCGATCCGGGCCGAGGTGCTTTTCCACCTGCCGGTATTCCTGCTCGCTGACTCCGGGCATGTCTTGAACGACGCCGTACGGCATAGCTGGCTCCTGCAGGTTCGATCGATAGAGTTAAGCTCTATCGAATAGAAGACTACGCTACGACCGTGACTGTCAATCGGCGTTACGTCTCGCCCCGCCGTCAGGAACAGGCTCGCCAAACCCGGCGAGCGATCCTCGACGCGGCGGCCAAGCTGTTCGTGGACCCGGGCTACGCCGCGACGCCGCTGACCGCCGTCGCCGCCCAGGCCGGCGTTGCCGTGCAGACCGTGTACGCGGTGTTCGGCAACAAGCGCCAACTGCTCTCCGATCTCGTCGATGTCACCCTGGTCGGCGACGACGAGCGGGTGGCGATGGCGGAGCGGTCGTTCGTCGCCGACATCCGCGCGCTGACCGGCCTGCGGGCGAAGCTCACGCGGTACGCCAGGCACCTCGCCGAGACGCATGCGCGGCAGGTGCACGTGATGCTGGCGCTGGCCGGTGCGGCGACCGCCGACGCCGACGCGGCGATGATCTGGCGCAAGAACCTCGAGGACCGGCGCCGCGGCATGGAAATGTTCGCCGCCGATCTCGCGGCCACCGGCGAGGTCCTGGTGAGTCAGGACCGGGCGGCCGACGTGCTGTGGCTCGCGCAGGACATCCGCAACTACGACTGGCTGGTCCGCGAGCGTGGGTGGCCGGTCGAGCGGTTCGAGCGATGGTTCGTGGACAGCGTCGCCGCGGTGCTCGGCGCGCCGGACTGACCGCCCTCCGCGCGGCGATTCGAGATCGCGCACCGATGAGGTTTCCGCGCCGCGCCCGTCTGTACCTGTGAGATCGACTCACGAGAGGCTGGCACGATGCGGAAATTGATCTTCGGCATGAACGTGAGCCTGGACGGCTACATCGCCGCGCCGGGCGACGACCTGGGCTGGAGCGAGCCGAGCGACGAGCTGTTCCAGTGGTGGCTCGACCAGGAGCGGGCGATCGGCCTGTTCCTGTACGGGCGCAGGCTGTGGGAGACAATGAGTTCCTACTGGCCGACCGGCGATCAGCAGCCGGGCGCCACCCCGGCGGAGGTCGAGTTCGCGCAGAACTGGCGGGACACGCCGAAGGTCGTGTTCTCTTCGACGGTCGACAAGGTCGACTGGAACACCCGGATAGTCACCGGCGACGCGGTCGAGGAGATCACCCGGCTGAAGGCCGAGGACGGCGAGCCGATGAGGGTTGGTGGCGCTGCGCTCGCCGGCGCGGCCATGCGGGCCGGGCTGGTCGACGAGTACGAGATCGTGACCCATCCGGTGTTGCTGGGCGGCGGCGCACCATTCTTCACCGCGGTGGACAGCTGGGTGAACCTGAACCTGGTGGAGACGCGGATGTTTCCCGGCGGCGTGATGCTGACCCGATACGAGACGAGGCGATGAGCACGGGCCACATGCTGGGCTTGTAGGGCCACGAACGGCACCCCGCGCTGGATTCGTCGACGAGCAGGACTTGGCGATTACAGCGTCGGGGGCAGGCCCAGCCACGGTTTGTCGGTGGCGTCGAATCCGGTGAGCTCGGCGATCTTCCCGTCGACGATGTGCAGGACGGCGATGTTCAACAGCCGGTACTCCGGGTCGTCGGAGGTGCGCCGGTACAGCGCGGCGGCAGGCATGCGGTTGACGGTCGTGGTGATGCAGCGCCAGTCGTCGTAGCCGGCCTGGAAGAGCCCACCGGAGATCCAGCCGTCCACCGCGTCCTTGGCCCCCACGACCACGGTGCCCGGATCGGGCAGCATCGCGAAGCGCAGGTCGTCGCGCAACAGGGACATCAACCCGTCGAGGTCGTTGCGCTCATGGGCGTCGATATACGACTTCACCACGCCGCGTTCGCCCTCCGACAGCTCGTGGGTGGCAGGACTCCGCCAGTCGAGGCGGCGGCCGGGCAGCTGCTCGCGCATCGTCACGCGCGCACGCTGCAGTGCGCTGGTCACCGACGCGACGGTCAGCTCCAGGTCGTCGGCGGCCTTCGACGCCGGCCAGCCGAGGACGTCGCGCAGGATGAACACCGCCCGCTGCCGCGGCGGCAGGTGCTGGACGGCGACGATGAACGCCAGCTCGATCGTCTCCCGCGCCACCACCGACTCCTGCGGGTCCTCCGGGAGCATCCGGTCCGGGTAGGGCTGCAGGTAGGGCAGTTCCGAGTCCGCACCCGGCAGCCCGGCAGGCACGGGTGTGCGGTCGTTGCGTTTCTCCAGGAAGTCGAGGCAGGCATTCGTCGCGATCCGGTACAGCCAAGTCCGTAGCGCAGCGCGGCCCTCGAACGACTCCCGCTTGTTCCACGCCCGCAGGAACGTCTCCTGCGTCACGTCCTGGGCGTCGTCGTAGTTCGCGAGCATCCGGTAGCAGTGCACCTGCAGCTCACGCCGGTGGCGCTCGGTGATGAGCGTGAACCGCGCCGTATCGTCCGAGCGGACCGCCGCGATGAACGCGGCCTCGTCGGTGCCCAGCCGTCTGGCGTCGGTCATGGTCGTCAATCCTTCCACCGGTGCGAGAGGGCCACCAGAACTGACGACATGGCGGAGGATTTCTCATCGGTGAAGCCGCAGGGCAGGTCAGCGAGCACCTTCTGTCGTTCGGTGGGGTCGAACGGGGAGGTAGCCCCACCCTCGCACGCTCGCGGTGTGGGCCATCGCCCCTCGGTCGGTGTCGACATCCCATCCTCTCCAGCGTCGCAGGATCTCCTCGAGGGCCACCCTGCCCTCCAGTCGGGCGAGGGCGGCGCCGAGGCAGAAGTGCAGTCCGTAGCCGAACGAGATATGCGGTCCCTCGGCGCGGTGGACGTCGAACGTGTCGGGTCGTGAGAAGTGGCGTTCGTCGCGGTTCGCGGCGCCGTTGAGGAGCAGCATGGTCGAGCCCTCCGGCACGGTGGTGCCGTGTACCTCGACGTCGCGCTGCACGTATCGGGCCTGGACCGGCGAGGGGGCCTCGAGCCGCAGGATCTCCTCGATGGCGTTGGGGATCAGCGACGGGTTGTCGACGAGCAGCCGACGCTGACCGGGATGCTGAGCGAGCAGCTGCATCGTGAACCCGATGAGACGGGTCGCCGTCTCGTTGCCCGCACCGGCGACCATGCTGGCGTAGGTGATCACCTCCTCGCGGGTGAGGGGACGCCGGGTGCCGTCCGGTTGGTCGACCTGAGCGTTCAGCAGCTCGGTCATGAGATCGTCGCCCGGGTTATCTGATCGCCAGTCGACGTAGTCGGCGAGAGCGCCCAGGACCTCGTCGAACGAGGACTGGTCGAAGCTGATCGGTGTGCCGTCGGTGGCGAGCGCGTCGTCGGTTCGCCGACGGTAAGCGAGCTGGTCGGCGTGGGGGATGCCGAAGAGAAAGCCCATGGTTCGTAGGGGGATCTCGATGCCGAACTCGCCGACGATGTCGAACTCGTCCCGTTCGACGAGCGCGTCGAGGGCACTGGTGCAGTACTCCCGGACGAGTGGTTCGAGGTCGAGCATGCGCCTCGGGGTGAAGACGCGGGAGAGCAGCGCGCGGTGCGCGTCGTGGAGTGGGGGATCCTCGAAGAGGAGGATGCCGGGTGGTATCTCGACGTCGGCGCGAATGATCTCCAGTACGGTTCCGCGGCCGGATCGGTAGGTCTTCCAGTCGGCCAAGGCCGGTTTGACGTCGTCCCACCGGCTCAGCGCGAAGAAGTCGTGCTCCTCGTTCCGGTACAGCGGCGCCTGGTCGCGGAGCCGTTTCCAGGTGGGATAGGGGTTGTCGTCGATGTCCACGTCGTAGGGGTCGTAGCGAACCTCTGCCGCCGGGGTCGCAGTGGCCATGGTGGTCTCTCCGATCTATCGGTCGGACCGCACGGGTCAACGGCCGTGCAGCGGTTGGTTCGGCACACCCTCGAACAGCTCCTCGGTCGGCCCCGAGGTCACCTGGCCGGCCAGTTTGGTGGCCAGGTGGGGCGCGAAGACGGCGCCGTAGACGACGTGCCCGAGGGCTATGACCGCCAGGGCCGCGAGGAGCGCGGATCGAAAGCGGGTCGTGGCCTTCGTGTCGGCCCACACGTCGATGACCGTGCGTCCCTTGGGGTCGGTTCGCCCGAAGAGGTAGGCGAACACCATGATCTGCACGCCCATGGCCAGCGAGTCGTAGAGCGGGTACTGGTGTTTGGTGCCTTCGAACAGCGCGAGGCCGGGGATCACGCGGCCGTAGTAGAAGACGCCGAGCTGGGCGCCGATGACCGCGTTGAAGAGGAACGCCCACAGGAAGCCGACGACGAGGCCGGTCGTCAGCAGCGCGAGCGGCCTGCGCCATCGGAACCTGGCGCTCAACCGCAGACCCAGCGCGGCCCCGATCACCGAGGGCAGCACGAAGTAGGCGATGTAGCCGACCGGCACCGAGGACGGCAGGCCGCCGCCCCAGGTCATGTTCAGCGGCCACCAGGACGGCATGCGTGGGAGGGCGGGCGGGAACTGCGCGTACATCGCCCAGTCGTAGGGAGCCTCGATCCACGAGAACGAGATCGCCGAGATGCACAGGAGCAACAGCGGGTGCAGCCGGCCGTGTCGAACGCTCAGGACGACACCGGCCACGACGAAAGCCGATCCGCCGACGTAGGCGAATCCGACGGCCGCCGCCAGCAGCGGCGTCAGTTCGGTGTTCATTCGGCGTCCGCGTCCGCCGAGGGACGACGTGCTTCGGCGTCGTAGCGAAGCACCAGACCGAAGACGAGGGCGATCAGCCCGACGAGCGTTCCCAGCATGATGAGCGCAGCCACGTTCTTCACTCCACCGGGTAGGCGACGGATTTGACCTCGGTGTATTGGTCGAAGCCGGCGATGCCGTTCTGTCGGCCGACGCCGCTGGCCTTGTAGCCACCGAACGGGACGTCGGCGCCGTACCCGACGGTGCCGTTGACGCCGATGAACCCGGCCCGCAACCGCTTCGCGACGGCTAGCGCGTGGTCCCTCGTGCCGGACATCACGTTCCCGGCCAGGCCGTACGGGCTGTCGTTGGCGATCCGCACGGCGTCGTCCTCGTCGGTGTACGGGATGACCGTGAGCACGGGCCCGAAGATCTCCTCCCGGGCGATCGTCGAGGTGTTGTCGACGTCGACGAAGAGGGTCGGCCGCACCCAGTACCCGCGATCGAAGCCGTCCGGCGACTCCGCGCCGCCGACCAGCAGGCGGGCTCCCTCGTCGATTCCCCGGTGGATGTAGCCGCGGATCCGATCGCGCTGCTCGGCGGAGATCACCGGGCCGCACAGCGTCGCCGGGTCCCGTGGGTCGCCCGGCGCGATGCCCTCATACATCGCCTGCAGCATCGCGACGCCCTCGTCGTAGCGGGAGCCGGGCAGCAGCATCCGGGTCGGGATGGCGCAGCCCTGGCCGGCGTGCACACACGGCGCGATCCCCAGCAGGCAGGCGGCCCCCAGGTCGGCGTCGTCCAGCACGATCGTCGCGGACTTGCCTCCCAGCTCCAGGAACAGCCGTTTCATGGTCGCGGCGCCCTTCTCCATGATTCGCTTGCCGACCGCGGTGGAGCCGGTGAACGAGATCAGGTCGACCTTGGGGGAGAGCGTCAGCTCCTCGCCGATCAGGTGGTCGGAGGCGGTGACGACGTTGACGACGCCGGCGGGGATGTCGGTGTGTTCGGCGATCAACCGGCCGAGCCGGGTGGCGTTGAACGGCGTGTCGGGGGCCGGCTTGAGCACGAGCGTGTTCCCGGTGGCCAGCGCCTGCGCCAGCTTGTTGATCGTGACCTCGAACGGGAAGTTCCAGGGCACGATCGCGCCCACCACGCCGACCGGCTCACGCCAGACCACGCGTCTGGTCTGCACGCCGGTCAACTCGACGAACGTCTCGCCGAGGTCGGTCTCCCAGGCGTATTGCTCGATCAGCTCGGCCGGGTAGGTCAGTCCGTCGGCCAGCGGGGCGTCCAGCTGTGGCCCGTGGGTGGTCATCCGCGGGCAGCCGACCTCCCGGATGAGTTCCTCGCGGAGCGCCTCCCGGTCAGCGTCGATCGCCGCGTGCAACTGCTCCAGGCAACGCTTCCGGAACGGACGGTCGGCCGACCACGAGGTCTCGTCGAACGCCCGGCGGGCGGCGTCGATCGCTCGGAGCATGTCTGACCGCGAGGCGTCGGAGACGGCGCCGAGCACCTCCTCGGTCGCCGGGTTGACGTTCACGAACACGCCGGCCCCACCCTCGACGAGGACGCCGTCGATCAGCATCCGCCGCTCGAAGGCGTCCGCGGTGTCAACCATGGACGGTGCGCTCCTTCATCGGATCGTTGTGCTGGGTTCCGGGATGGAGCCAGCTCGCGGGAGGCCCATGGCCAGGCGGACGACCTGATGCAGAACGCCGTCGGGAAGCAGCCGACGGGCGATCAGCGTCAGCCGGGCGTCGGCCCCGACCGGTCGGCGGACATACGGGCCGGTGGCTCGGAGAGCCCTCGACAACCCGCGCGCGAATCGCTCGGGCGGCGACGCGAACCGGATCGCCGATCGTCCGCGCCGATCGATGCACTGATTCTGAACGGCGTACGGACCGTCGAAATCGCGATAGTCATCGATCGCGTCGGTGATGATCTCGGTGTCGAACGTGCCGGTCACCAGCACCGTGACGCCCAGCCCAAGAGGCGATATTTCGCTGGCGAGCGCCTCCGCCCAACGCTCGAGGGCGCTCTTGGCGGCGGAGTACGGGGAGGCACCAGGGAATCCGCGGATGCTGATGAGGCTGGAGACGACGACGATGCGGCCCCGGCGGGCCTCCCGCATCGAGGGCAGGAGCGCGTTGGTCAGCGCCACCGGCCCGAACAGGTGGGTGGCGAACATGTCCTGCCAGACCTCCGCCGGCAGCTCCTCGGCGCAGCCGGCGACGGCGATGCCGGCGTTGTGCACCAGGACCTCCGGCGCGCCCACGGCGTCGAGGATCGCGTCGGCCGCCGCGGCGACCGACGCCCGATCCCGCAGATCGAGTCGCACTCCGACGAGGCGAGGGTCGCCGTCCGGTGCGCCGGTCGCCGTGCGCAGCCGCTCGAGCCCGGCCTCGACCGTCCGCACAGCTGCCACCACCCGCCAGCCCTGCTGGTACAGGTGGGTCGCCGAGGCCAGCCCGAGCCCTCGGGACGCGCCGGTGATGACGACGGTGCCCACCATCGCGCTACTCCTCGCCGAAGCGGCCGACGAGGTGCGAGCTCACGCCGTCCGGGTCGAGCCGGCGGGCGACCAGGTACCCGGCGCCCATCCAGGCCCGGCGGGTCCACTTACCGAACGAGATTCGGGTGCCGGGCGCGCCCGAGGCGGCCGGCAACATCTTGACCCGTTCCAGTGCCTCTTTGACCCCGCGCGGACTGAGCGGATGGGCCTCGGTGAACGCGTGGAGTAGGGCGTTGGCGATGTCGTGGTTGACGACCGGGACGCAGTACTCCGGGCGCCGCCCGACCTCCTTCTGGTAGCGGTCGAGGAAGCGCTGCCCGAGCTGGTTGTGCTCGTCGTACTGGTCGTTGCCGGTCCAGCCGAGAAACGCCTTCCACAGTGCCTCGTTGAGCCACGCGTTCTGAAAGGCCGTGCAGGTGTAGCGGGGCGGGTCCCAGCCCAGCGCCTCGAGTGCCGGATTGGCGAAGACGATGCCGAACCCGAAGCCGGCGTGCACGAGGGCGTCGGGCCTGGCCTCGTGCAGCCTCGCCACGGCTTCCGCGACGTCCTGCGCGGTCTGCGGCACGGCTTCCTGCGCGACGATCCGCAGCCCTCGTCGTCGGCAGGCGGTTTGGAAGTGCCGCACATAGGTCTCGCCGACCAGGGACCGCTCCATCAGCACGCCCACCGTGGTGTGCCCGGCCTTGACGAGCTGGTCGGCCCAGAAGATCGGCTCGTCGGTCAGCGATCCCATCGGGAAGGAAAACGTCCATTCGCCGAGCCAGTCGTCGGTGCCGGTGACGCTGACCGCGGGCACCCGGAACCGTTCCTCGATGGCCTCCCGGGTGGGCACCGCGTTGTCGGTGATGTTCGGCCCGATCACGACCAGACAACCTTCGTCGACCAGCTCGCCGTAGGCGTCGATCACCGCCTTGACCGAGCCCTTGGGCAACCCCTCGACCTCGCGGTACCGGAATTCGATCGGGCGGTCGAGCGTGCCGTCGCGGAGCGCGTCGCCGAAGACGAGGTGGAACGGCCGGAAGAGGTCGTCGCGCATGGTCTCCGGGAAGGCGTCGGGGAGCGTGAAATCCATCAGATACCCGATTTTGATCGGCGCCGCGGAGCCCTCGTAGGACATGCCACCTCCAGTGGAGCCTGCCTAACATCTGTTCCAAGCTAGGGAATTCCCGCGTTTCGCGTCAACATATTGACCGGATTTCTGTTCCACCCTACGGTCGACGCCATCATGAGGAGGAGGAGTGGCCAATGAAGATGGAAGACTTCGTCCTGGTGTCGGTGGACGACCATCTCGTGGAACCACCGGACATGTTCAAGCACCACATCCCGGCCAAGTACCGGGATCTCGCGCCGAAGGTGATCCAACGTGCGGACGGCACCGACGCGTGGGTCTTCGAGGGGCAAGAGGCCACCAACGTCGGCCTGAACGCGGTCGCCGGCCGCCCGCCGGACGAGTACGGCGCGGAACCGACCAAGTTCGCGGAGATCCGAGAGGGCTGCTACGACGTCCACGAGCGGGTCCGCGACATGAACGCCAACGGTGTGGCCGCGTCGCTGAACTTCCCCTCCTACCCGCAGTTCTGCGGGCAGTACTTCGCCCGCGCGCAGGACAAGGACCTCGGGCTGGCGGTGCTGCGCGCCTACAACGACTGGCACGTCGACGAGTGGTGCGGCGCGTACCCCGGCCGGTTCATCCCGCAGGCGCTGCCGCCCATCTGGGATCCCCAGCTCATGGCGGCGGAGGTCCACCGGATGGCCGGGAAGGGCTGTTCCGCCGTCACGTTCTCCGAGAACCCCGAGAAGGTCGGCTACCCGTCGCTGCACAACGAGCACTGGGACCCGTTCTGGCGAGCCTGCAGTGACACCGGCACGATCGTGAACCTGCACATCGGCTCGTCGTCGTCGGTCGTGATCACATCGCTGGACGCACCCGTGGACACGATGATCACGCTGCAGCCGATAAACATCGTGCAGGCGGCAGCTGACCTGGTCTGGTCACCGGTTCTGCGCAAGTTCCCGGACCTGCTCCTGGCTCTCAGCGAAGGCGGGATCGGCTGGATACCGTACTTCCTGGAGCGCATCGACCGCGTCTACACGATGCACCGGGCCTGGACCAAGCAGGACTTCGGCGACAAGCTGCCCTCCGAGGTCTTCCTCGAGCGCATCGTCACCTGCTTCATCGTCGACAGCTTCGGGCTCCGGTCCAGGGACGCGCTCAACCTCGACATGGTGACCTGGGAGTGCGACTACCCCCATTCCGACTCCACCTGGCCGCTCGCCCCGGAGAGCCTCGCACCCCACCTCGACGGCATGCCCGATGCCGAGATCAACAAGATCACGCACGAGAACGCGCTGCGGCTCTACCAGTTCGACATGTTCGGAAAGATCCCCCGCGAGCAGCTCACGGTCGGGGCCCTGCGCGCCCAGGCCGGCGACGTCGACCTCGGGTTCCGGTCGTCGGAGCGGCTCAAGAAGACCGGCACCGACACCGTCACCGTCCTCGACCTCGCGGCCAAGCTGCCCACCATCAACTAAGTGCCGTTCGCCCGCGAGGGTAGGTCGCCGTCGCGGGGGATCCATGCGCGAGAATGGTCCTGAACGGGGCCGATGGGCGGTGCCGGTCACCGTGGGAAAGGTCGAGGCGCGGGCGGGTGAGAATACGGAACGCGCCGCGGGCGGAGTCGAGCAGACGCGAGGAGATCCTCCAGCACGCCGCGATCCTGATTGCGTCGTCTGGCCCACAGACCTCACTCCAGCAGATCGCTGACGCCACGGACCTCCAGCTCGGCAGCCTCTATCACCACTTCCGTTCCAAGGACGAGATCCTCGTCGAACTGCTCAGGCGCTACCACGCCGACCTCGACCGGATCGGCGAGGTGACCCAGCAGGCCCTCGACGCGCCGCAGTACCGGCCGGCGCCGGAGCGGCTGACCGAGCTCGGCGCGACGATCGCCGCCTGCGCGATCCGGCACCGAGCCGCCCTCCAACTCACGTTCTACGAGGCGCCCAGCGGCAACCCGGAACTCAAAGAGCTCGTCCGGCGCCGACCGGTGGCGATCAACCGGGCGATGCTCGACACGCTTCGGGCACTGCGCTGGACGGGCGTGCTCCGGCGGAACCTCGATCTGCCGGTGACCGCCGACCGGACAGCCCAGACCATGCTGCATGTCGGGCTGGACGCGATCCGCCACCAGGCACCGGCCGAGCGGACCGTCGAGGTTCTGGCCGGCATCCTGCTGAACGGCCTGGCCACGACGGAGACCAGTGATGACCGGCTCGACGCGTCGAACGCGTTCACCGCGGCGGACAACGTCGTCAGGACCTGGATCGAGCAGCCCGGCCCCGCTCACGCGGACACCGCCGGCCGGGTCCGAGCGGCCGCCCGAACCGAGTTCGCCCGACGCGGGTTCGAGACGACCACCTTGCGGGACATCGCGGCGGCGGCCGAAGTCGGGGTCGGCACCGTGCACCGCGTGATCGGCTCCAAGGACGAGGTCCTGGCCACCATCATGCGGTCGTTCGGTGAGCATGTCATTGAAGGCTGGGCCAGCGTCTTCCGTTCGGACTCGAGTCCGGTGGAGAAGCTCGACGCGATGATGTGGATCAACATCAACACGCTGCACCACTATCCGGACGAGTTCAAAATCCAGCTCGCCTGGCTGCGGCAGGCCTCGCCGAACACCGCCGAACCTGGCTGGCACTTCACCCAGCAGCTGGAGCATCTCGCCGCGGTCGTGTCCGAAGGTATCGACGACGGAGAGATCCGGCCCGACATCGCCCCCGTCGATCAACTCGCCCAGTGCGTGATCAGCGTGCAGTGGATCCCGGAGAACATCCTCCTGGATCGGGGCACCCGAGCGGCCCTGCAACTCGGCCGGGACACGGTCCTGCGCGGCATCGCCCGCTGACCGCCGCTGCATCCCAACGGGCGGCCAGGCGCCGACGATGCCCGATTTCGATCCACTGTGTAGTCGTGCTCGCGACGGAACGTGGAACTTAGACCTCTCCCCGTCTCACACTCACGGGCGTTGGATCGGTGTCGGCTACGGAAGGCCTGTCATGACGCTCTTGAATCCGCAGACGCCGACGGTGGCGATCCCACGACAGAGGGCGACGGGGACCACCCGTACGGTGCCGACGATCGCCGCGGGATCCGCCTACACGTACGTCGTGCCGCCGGTGGCGTTCGCACCGGCGGTCTCGGACGCCCGCTGCCTGAGCATGGTGACCAAGTCGTCGTACTACTTCTCGACCTACTGGTGGAACACGAAGAACCGCTACGCCGCCACCGGGATCCCGAACATCACCTGGACGTCCGCGTACGCCACCGGAATGGAGGTGAAGGTTCGCGAGGCGTGCAACGCCGCGATCACGATGGCGGTGTGCGCCGACTGGGGCGGCTTCCTGCCGTCGGCGGTGCCTCTCAACCTCGCGGACCTGCGCAACCGCGCGGCGCGGCTGGTGGTCGGGGTGGCCCGTAAGCACGTCACCTACGGAGCGGGCGGAGCCAGGTGGGGTGGCAACTGGCAGTCCGCCTACTGGGCGTATTCGCTCGGACTGGCGGCCTGGCTGCTCTGGGACACGCAGCTGACCAACGCCTGGGACCGCGAAGCCGTCTGCGACGTGCTCGAGTACGAGGCGGATCAGCAGCTGTACCGGAACCGGCCGGAGATCTGGCGCGACTCGACGGGCGCCGACCAGCCTTTCAACGGCGTGTATCGCACCGGGACGCGCACCGGCGACAGCGCCGCCGAGGAGGACATGTGGCAGGCGACCGTCCTGGACCTCGCCGCCACGATGATGCCGGGTCACCCGCGCGCCGCCGCCTGGCGGAAGAAGGCCGCGCAGTTCGGGATAGTCGGTGCGATGTCGCGGAACGACCTCTGGAACACGACGACGGACATCAACGGTGAGAGCCCGAACCACTGGACGGTCGGCATCACGATGTCCTCGCCGCCCCTCGGCCCGTCACAGATCGGTAAGTCCGGCTACAACTGGTCCGACCAGTACGTCGTCACCAATCATGGGAAGCGCAGCCCCGACTACATGCAGGCCGACGCCATGCGGCTCGCCATGTCGCTGCACCACTCGCTCGCCGGCGAACCCACCCCGGAATGGGTGCGTTGGAACAGCGAGAAGATCTACGGTGCGATGCGGACGGTCGTCTATCCGGGCACGGCCAGCCCGACCAAGCCGATGTACCGGGACACCACCAGCCCGGCGCTGTACTTCCCGGACGGAGTGGACTGGGGAACCGCCCGGCACACCGGCTACTGGCTGTGGGACTCCCTGATGGAAACCCACGTTCTCGGAAGCAACGGCACCTCGGCGCTGGTCCCGGTCAGCCCGAAACACTGGGACTCGATCCACGGCAGGGCGGCCAAGGCGATGCAGGACCGGGCGCGCGTCATGCCCGGCGGGCAGATCGTGCTGAACAACACCGAGGACTCGTATCCCGGACGGGAAGGCTGGCACGCGTGCAGCGCGGCCTTCATCGTGCTCAACAAGGCCCTCACCAATGCCGGGCGGCTGTCCTGGACGAACGCGTCGCTGGTCTGAAGGTCAGGAGGCTAGGACCCAGTAAGGCTTCGCGACAAACACTTTGCTTGGCGGCTAAGTATCTGTGATACTTAGCCGCGTGGCACAGTATTCTGCGGTGCTCGACGAAGTCTTCGTCGCTCTCGGTGACCCGACCAGGCGCGGCGTGATCCGGCGTCTCGGCGCCAGCCCGACCAGCGTCGGCGAACTCGCGAGCGAGTACCGGATGACCCTGCCCTCCTTCATGAAGCACATCCGCGTGCTCGAGTCGGCGGGCCTGATCAGCACCGTCAAGTCGGGGCGAGTGCGGACCTGCGCGCTCAACCGGGAGCGCCTCGCGGTGATCGACGACTGGCTCGCCGAGCAGCGCCGCGTCTGGGAGGACCGCACCGACCGCCTCACCACCATGCTGGAAGAGGAGCAATGAACCCTGACCTTGACCTGACCCTGTCGCGCGTGATCCGCGCGCCACGCCGATCCGTCTGGCGGGCGTGGACCGACTCGTCCAGGTTCGAGAAGTGGTGGGTTCCGGCGCCCGCCCTGTGCCGGGTCGAACGGCTGGAGGCGCGTCCGGGCGGCGGCCTCTTGACCCGGATCAGCGACGACGGGTCGTCGTTCGGACCGCACCTGGACGCGGCGTTCATCGTGGTCGACGACCTCGAACGGATCGTGTTCACCAATGCGATCGACAGCACCTGGCGGCCCGCCATCCCCGAGCCGGTACCCATGACGGCCGAGATCACGTTCGCCGACCACCCGGACGGCACCGACTACCGGATCCTCGTCCGGCACGGCGATCCCGAGGCGCGCGCCCTGCACGAGAAACTCGGCTTCGCCGACGGCTGGGGTACGGTCACCGCGCAGCTCGCGGGGGTCGTCGAATGAAGCTGGCCCTGCTGCAGTTCGTGACCCTCGACGGGGTGAGCCAGGGCCCCGGCTCACCCACCGAAGACACCAGCGACGGATTCAGCGGCGGCGGCTGGCTCGTGCCGCACTTCGACGAGGTGTTCGTCGAGCGCACCGCCGGGTGGCTCGGCCTCGCCGACGGCTTGCTGCTGGGCCGGCGGACCTACGACGCGTTTGCCCGCGACTGGCCGCAGATCACCGACCCGGACGACCCGTACACCCAACGCATGAACTCGTTGCCGAAGTACGTGGTGACGAGCGGGCCCGTCGACGCACCCTGGAACCCGACGGCGGTGGTCTCCTTTCGCGACGTCGGTGCGTTGAAGGAGCAACCCGGACGGGAGCTGCAGATCCACGGCAGCACCACACTCGGTCGCGCGTTGCTCGCCGAGGGACTCGTCGACACCGTGCGTCTCGCCGTTGCGCCGACGGTCATCGGCTCCGGGCGGCGACTGTTCGACCACCACGGCCTCACGGCCGGCTTGCGGCTCGTCCGCCACGAGGTGACGGCGAAGGGCGTCCTCATCCTCGAGTACGAGTACATCGGCGCGGTGCCGGTCGCCGCGTACGAGGGCGTCTCCGCCGCCCTGTCCTGACGGAGCGAATCAGCAGGTTCCTGTTTTTGTCGGCGGCGCGCGAGGCCTCGGCGTATGTTCTGGGGTCACCGCACAGCGGTCACACAGAACCGCCTAGCGGTCCAATGCCCCAGCGGGCGCGCCTCACCGAACAGGTGTCTGCCTCATGTTCAGATCTCGCGCAGCCCGGCGCGCCCTGATAGGTGCGCTGGTTCTGGCCCTGGCATCGACCACCGCGGCCTGCAGTCGTCCCAGCAAAGAACCGATCAGAATCGCGCTCGCCGACGCCCAGAGCGGCCGGCTCAGCGCCCTGGGTGCTTGGGAGCTCAAGGGCGCCAAGCTGGCGATCGACGAGTGGAACGAGAACGGTGGCATCAACGGGCGCAAGATCCAGCTCGACGTCTTCGACGAGCAGGGCGACCCGGCGGTGGCCACGAAGGTGGCGCGCACGATCGTCAGCGAAAAGTACATCGCGATGCTCGGTACCGCGGAGAGCGCGGTGACGATCGCGATGGCACCGATTCTGCGCCAGGCGAAGATCCCGAACATCACCTCCGGGCAGTCACCGGGCCTGGTCGCAGTCGCCAGCCCGTTCCTGTTCCTCAACGGACCGACCAGCACGGCGTACGACGAGACGCTCGCGCAGTTCGTCCTGGAGCGGAAGCGGATCACCCGGATCGCCCTGATCACCAACGACGGTTCCTACGGCAAGGGGGAGAAGGACGCGTTCACCGAGGCAGTAGTCGGCCACAACGTCATGCCGCTGGCCAGCCAGGTGGTGACCGCCGACCAGAAGGACTTCAGCGCCGCCCTGACCTCGATCCGGCAAACGAACCCGGACGCGCTGTTCATCGGTGCGGAGGAGATCCAGTCCGGTCTGATCGCCAAGCAGGCCCGCGAACTCGGAATCCACGCGACGTTCATCGGCGGCGCCGCGCTGGTGACACCGGTGTTCCTCGCAACGGCCGGCGCGAAGAATGCGGAGAACTCGATCGTCAGCTCGGCATACCTGAGCAACGACCTCAACGACGCGACCCGGAAGTTCGCCGACGCGTACCGGGCGGCCTACAAGGAGGAGCCCGAGCTGCACGGCGCGAAGGCCTACGACGGCGCACAGATCCTGCTCACAGCGCTGAAGAACAGTGACGTCGCGACCGGAGCGGAGCTCGCGGAGGCCATTCGAGACACGACGTACAACGGGCTGCTGGGGAGCTTCGCCTTCGACGAAACCGGCGTGGGCATGTTCACCACCTCCATCGGCGTCATCACCCAGGGCAAGGTCACGCCGGTGGCTGCCTGAGCGACTTCGCGGGCTCGAGATAGGTCGGCAGCACCGAGCGGGGGAGCGGACCCTTGTTCCGGAGGCCGCTCCCCGTCTCCTCCCAGGCGTGCGCGAGGATGCCGACGCTGCGGCTGAGAACGAACAGGCCGCGGGCCAGCGGCGCGGGGAAGCCGAGTTCGGCGTAGATCACGGCGGTGGCGCCGTCGATGTTCATCGGGATCGGGCGGCTCCGCCCGCGGTTGAGCTCCTCCTCGACGGCCCGCGCGGCCGCGAGGTGGCGACCGGCGACGACGCCGTCGCTCACGGCGGCGTCGACCAGTGCCAGCAGCGGATCGCGGCGCGGGTCGATCGGGTGGAACCGGTGCCCGAAGCCGGGCAGGTAGGTGGTCCGCGCCCGCCAGGCCGCGACCGTTGCGGCGGCCGCGTCCGGTAACGGAAGGCCGGCTGCCAGGACGTCGGTGAGCAGCTCGACGCATTGTTCACCGGCGCCGCCGTGGACGTCGCCCAGCATGTTCACGCCGGTCGCCACCGCGTTGTTGAGGCCGACGCCGCACGTCGCCGCCATCCGCGCGGCCGCGATCGACGGTGCTTGCGGGCCGTGGTCGACCGCGGCGACCAGCGCGGCCTCCAGCAGCGCCGCTTGCCGGTCGGTGGGCAGTGAGCCCCGTACGAGCAGCCAGATCATCGCGGGGAAGCTGATCGTTCCGATCAGCTCCTGCACCGGGCGACCGCGCAGTTCGATCACGCCCGGTTCGATCCGGGACACCGCGGTCGCCCACCAGTCGGCGGCCTCTTTCCGGAACGGGTTCTCGACCGCGGAGGCGGCCCGGTCCGTTGTCATGACGTGACCTCGGCCGGGGCTCCCCAACGGGTGAACAGCTCGGGAAGGCGGGCGTTGTCGGCACCGAGCGCCGGCGCCGGTCCGGTGGGCCGGAGTGGGACGCCATCGAACAGGACGCCGTTCCCACTGACCCGCGCGGTACTTACGTTCCCGCCCGGGAGCGCGGCCCCGCCCGGGAGAGGCACGTCGGTGAAGAACCCCCGGGACGCTACCTGTTCGAGCTCGACCGCCTGGGGGACGGTGAGGATCCGTGCCGCCGGTACCCCGGCGGCCGACAGGATCTGCTCCCACTCCTGCGCCGAGCGGGAACGCAGCGCACGGTTGAGCTCCGTGTTCAGCTCGACGCGGTGCGCTTTCCGCGCCTCGCGCTCGGCGAACCGGTCGTCGAGCACCAGATCCTCCCGGCCGACCAGACGGCACAACGTCTCGAACTGTTCCTGCCGGTTGGCGGCGATGTTGAGCGGGCCGTCGGCGGCCTCGAACGTGCCGGACGGCGCGGCAGTCGAGTTCTGATCACCCATCGGTTCCGGGGCCACCCCGCTGACCAGGTAGTTCGAGACCGCCCAGCCCATCGACGACAGCGACGCTTCGAGCATGGAGACGTCGAGGTGGACCCCTTCGCCGGTGCGGGCCCGCGCGGCGAGCGCCGCGCTGATCGAGAGTGCCGCGGTGAGGCCGCCGACGGTGTCAGCGATCGGGAAGCCGACGCGGAGGGGAGCGGTCTCGGCCGTGCCGGTGACGCTCATCATTCCGGACAGGCCCTGGATGATCTGGTCGTAGGCGGGTGCCTGACTCATCGGCCCGGTCTGGCCGAATCCGCTGATCGCGCAGTAGACGAGGCCCGGATTGAGCTCGTGCAGCCGCTCCCACGGGTAGCCCATCCGGGCCAGCACCCCGGCCCGGAAGTTCTCCAGCAGTACATCTGCGACACCGACGAGTTTTTCGAAGGCGCGCTGTCCCGCGAGATCCTTCAGGTTCAGCTCGACCGACTTCTTGCCCGCGTTCTGGGCGAGGAACGACGCGCCGATACCCGCTCGGTTGAGCTCGGGGTCCGGTCCGAGGTGACGCGCGAGGTCACCGCGTCCCGGCGTCTCGATCTTGACCACGTCCGCGCCCAACAGCATGAGGTGGTAGCTGCAGTACGGCCCGGCGAGAACGTTGGTCAGGTCGAGGACACGGATCCCGTCGAGCGGTCGTCCCTGCATCGGCGTGCTCCTTCCGCGGCCGATCGGCTCGACCGCGCGGTGATCTGTGGGCTAGGCGCCCAATGGGTGGTCGAAGCCTCGCTCCGAGAGGCGCCGCGCGACCCCGATCAGGTCCTGCGCGAATGCGTCGACCTGCGGTTCGGAGAAGCGGACGGTCGGGCCGCTCAGCGTGAGCGCCGCGACGACGCCTCCGGAACGGCCCTCGATCGCGACCGCGACGGCGGAGAGCCCGGCTTCGCGTTCGCCGTGGCTTACCGCGAAACCCCGCGCGGACGCCTCGGCGATCTCGGATCGCAAGCGAGCCAGCCGCTCGGCACCTTCGGGCGAGCTGCGCACGATCCGCCGCAGCCGGCTCTCGTCGGCATCGCGGAGCAGCACCTTCGCCGACGCGCCTCCCCAGAGGGGTAGCTCGTCGCCGACGCGCACGACATGCCGCAGCGCCTGTGGGCTCTCCTGCTGCGCCAGGCAGATCCGGGTCAGGTCTCGGGTGCCGTAGAGGTTCACGGTCTCCCGGTGCCTGGCCGAGAGGTCCCGCATCGCGCGCGTCATCTCGGGCGGCATCTCCCAGCTGGTCCGCGCGAGGTGGGCCCACCGCCAGAGCGCCGGCCCGGCGAGGTAGCCGCCGGAAGTGGCCCAGAGCAGGCCGGTCTGCTCCAGCGTCTGGACCAGCCGGATGACCGTGGTCTTGGCCAATCCGGTCCCATCCGTGATGTCGCGGATGGTGACCACGGGCCGGTCCTCGGTCAGCAGCGACAGGATGTCCATCGCGCGCTGGACGCTTCGGACTCCTGCGGCCTCGCCGGCGGTGTCCTTGCCGGTAGACCGGTCGTCTGCGGTTGCTGCACTCACGAATACACCTTCCCCGAAGGACGTCATGGGACTCGGCGTGATTGTCGTCCGGGGACGGTCGTGTCATCCATCGGTAACTTTCCGAGCTCGCCTATTGCCAGCGGCGAGCAGCCGCCCGTAGGTTACACGCAGTCCGCCCAGCGGTCCATACGGTCCACGCTGTGGCACGCCATCACCGAATCGTTATGGCAGATAGGTATCGATCAAGTCCTTTCGCCAATGCTTCGCCGTCCCTACCGTGTACGTACTAGTTCGAACATTGGGCTGGCCCGGCTTCGCCGAGGAGCGTGCAATTGACTCCGAACAGCACATACCCCTCTGATCAGGACAGTTCAATGAGTTCTCTTCTGGTCCGCGGGGAGAATTCCGAGCCGGTTCTGGTCGGGTCCTTCCTCGGAGGGAAGTGGGTAACCGACGGTCCGACCATCGAGCGCGTCGGTCCCTATCTGCGGACGGTGGTGAGCCGCGCGCGTATCGCGGCGTCCGGCGACGTCCCCGCCGCCGGACGGTATGCCCGCCGGGCGGCGCGCACGATTGCCGGACTGGCGCCGGCGACGCGCGCGGACATCCTCGATCGCGCCGCCTCGGTAGCAGCCGCTCACCGGGACGACGTCGCCCGGCTGATCGCTCTCGAACTCGGCAAACCGGTGAAGGACGGTCGCGGCGAGATGGACCGCGTGGCCGACACGTTCCGCGTCTGCGCGTCGGAGGCACGGCAGATCGGCGGCGAGGTCCTTCCGGTCGCGGGGTTCGCCCGCGGTGTCGGCAACACCGCGCTGACCTACCGGGCCCCCACAGGCGTCACCCTGGCGATCACCCCGTTCAACGCACCGGCCAATCTGCTCGCCCACAAGCTCGGCGCCTCGTTCGCGGCCGGCAACACGACGATCGTCAAAGCCCCGCCGCAGGCGCCGGCCGTTTCCGCGGCGATCGTCGCGATCCTGCTGGAGGCGGGTGCGCCGCCCGAGGCGGTCCAGCTGCTGCACGGCGGAGGCGAGGTCGGTGCCGCCCTGTGCGCCGTTCCCGAGGTGAGCGTCGTCAGCTTCACCGGTGGCGCCGCGACCGGCGCCGCGGTCGCCCGGGCGGCCGGTGCGAAGCGCCTGGTCCTGGAGCTCGGAGGCAACGCCGCCACGATCGTCTGCGCGGATGCCGACGTCGCGCGTGCCGCGAGCGTCTGCGCGAAGACCGGTTATTCCAACTCCGGGCAGAGCTGCATCTCGGTGCAGCGGGTTTACGTCCACCGCTCCCGGTTCGACGAATTCCTGGACGCGTTCCGCACCGGCGTCGCGGCGTTACGCGTCGGCGATCCGCTCGACCCGGCCACCGACGTGGGCTCCATGGTGGACGACGACGCGGCCGAGCGAGTGGTCCGGTGGAGCCGGGAGGCCGCCGAGGATGGGGCCACGATCGTCTGCGGCGGCACCCGCGACGGCGCCACCGCAGCCCCGACGATCGTCGCCGACCCGCCGCGCTCGGCGAGCGTCGTCACCGAGGAGATCTTCGGGGCCTTGGTCGCCGTGCTGCCGTTCGACGCCGTGGACGAGGTCATCGAGGAGTGCAACCGCAGCCGCTACGGGCTGCAGGCCGGGCTGTTCACCACCGACATCCGGACGATCATGACCGCTTGGCGCGAGCTCGAGGTCGGTGGCCTGATCGTCAACGGATCGTCCAACTACCGCCTCGACCACGTCCCGTTCGGCGGCGTCAAGGATTCGGGTTTCGGCCGTGAGACGCCCCGGTCGATGATCGAGGACTACACGGTCGTGAAGACGCTGACGCTCCGCGACCTCTCGATCTGGGGCGAGAGCTGATGCGCGCGGTGACGCTCGCCGCGCCCGACCGGCTCGAGGTTCGCGACGACCACCCGGAGCCGGAGTGCGGCCCGGACGACGTGCTCGTCGCCGTCTGGGGCGTGGGGGTGTGCGGGTCGGACCTCGCCGTGGTGTCCGGCCGGCGCGCGGTCCCGGCGCTGCCCTGGGTGATCGGCCATGAAGCCGTCGGGGACGTCGTGGCCGTGGGCGCCGCGGTCACCGATCGGTACGTCGGCCAGCGGATCGTCGTCGAGCCGAATTTCCCCTGCCTGCGGTGCGAGTCGTGCCGTGCGGGCCTCACCGCCGGGTGCGCCCACCGCCGGAGCCTCGGCATCAACGAGCCCGGCGTCCTGGCCGAGCGCATCGTCGTACCGGCTCGGTTCACCTGGCCGGTCGATGCCGATCTGGACCCGTGCGACGCGCTCTGCGTCGAACCGCTCGCGGTGGCGCTGAGCGCCGTCGACCGGGTCGGCGTGGAACCCGGCCAGCGGTGTCTGGTGATCGGTGCCGGTGCCCAGGGGCAGTTGGTCAGCCTCGCGGTGCGGGCCCGTGGCGGAATTCCGGTCGTCACCGACATCAACACCGAGCGCGCGAAGCTCGCCGTCGAACTCGGCGCGGAGCAGTTCGCCCGGAACGACGAACGGTTCGCCGTCGTCGTCGAGACCTCGGGGGCGCCGTCCACGCTCGCCGAAGCAGTCAGCCGCACCGCGCACGGCGGCAGCATCGCGCTGATCGGCCAGAGCGAAACCCCCAGCTCGGTGAGGACCTTCGATGTCGTCCAGCGTCGGCTGACCCTGCACGGCTGCCTCATCTACGACCACCCCCACGGCTTCGCGGCGACGTTGGAGCTGCTCCGGGCCGGTGACGTCCGCCCCGGCCGGCTACTGCGCCGCCGGTTCCCCCTCGGGGACTCGGCCGCCGCCTTCCGTACCGCGGCCGTGTCGCCCGGCAAGTCCTGGATCTCGATCGCGGAGGGCGCCCGATGACTACCGCCGCAGCCGCACTCACCGCGCAGCTGGAGTCCTACGGCGTCGAGTACGTCTTCGGCACCTGCGGGCACACGAACATCGCGCTGCTGGACGCGATCGGGCGCAGCGGCATCAAGTTCGTGATCGCCCGCCACGAGCAGGCCGCCGCGCACGCCGCCGACGGTTACGCCCGGGCCAGCGGCAAGCCCGGCGTCGTCCTGCTGCACGTCGGGCCGGGGATGATGAACGCGGTCACCGGGGTCGCGACCGCGGCGCTCGACTCGGTGCCGCTGGTCGCGATCGCCGGCGACATCCCGTCGTACTTCCACGGGCGGCATCCGCATCAGGAGGTCAACCTCCACAACGATGCCGACCAGACGGCGATCTACCGCCCGTTCGTCAAGCGCGCCTGGCACGTGCACCGGGTGGAGGACCTGCCGCGCTTCACCGAGCGGGCGTTCACGACGGCGACGACGGGGCGCCCCGGGGCCGTGCTGCTCAACGTCCCCATGGATTTGTTCAATCGGCCGCAGGCCGCGAAGGCCTACCCGCAGCCGGGCGAGGTGAGCAAGCCCGGCCTGCCGATCGACGTCGCCGAGCGGATCGCCGACGCGCTGGCGGGAGCGGAGCGGCCGCTGGTCTACGTGGGTGGCGGGCTGTCCGCCGGGCCGGGGCGGGAGGCGCTGCGCGCGCTCGTCGAACACCTCGACATCCCGGTCGCGCACTCGCTGATGGCCAAGGGGACGCTGCCCGACGACCACCCGCTGGTGATGGGCATGCCCGGGTTCTGGGGCCTGGAGCAGACGAACCGCTACGCCCGCGAAGCCGACGTCGTGCTGGCGATCGCGACCCGCTTCGCCGAGACCGACGCCAGCTCCTGGGACGACCGGTACACCTGGAGCTTCCCGCCCACCCGGCTGATCCAGATCGACATCGACCCGGCCGAGATCGGGCGCAACTACCCGGTCGAGATCGGCGTGGTCGCCGATGCGGCGCTCGCCGTCGCGCGGATCGCCGAGGCGGCGGGAAAGCACGACCCACGAACCAGGGCGGCCCTCCGCGCGGAGATCCACACCGCCCGCGGCGCGCTGTTCGCCGGGAGCGAGGAGCGCGGCCGCAGCGAGGACTTCCCGCTCCGGCCGGAGCGCATCCTGCTCGACGTCCGGGAGACGCTGCCCGCCGACACCGTGCTGGTCACCGACGTCGGCTGGAACAAGAACGGGGTCGCCCAGGCGTATCCGCTGCCCGAGCAGGGCCGGTTCATCACACCCGGCGGCGCCTCGACGATGGGCTTCGGCCCGGCTGCGGCGCTCGGCGTGCAGATCGCGTGGCCGGACCGGCCGGTCGTCGCGCTGATCGGCGACGGCGGGATGAGTGCCCAACTGCCGGCGCTGCCGATGGCGGTGGAGCAGGGCCTGCCGGTGCTGTTCGTCGTGATGAACAACCGGGCGCACGGCACGATCGCCGACCTCCAGGCCGCGAACTTCGGCGCGAGCTACGGCTGCGAATTCACCGACGCCGACGGCAACCCCTACAGCCCCGACTTCGCTGCGCTCGCCGAGGCCTGCGGCGCCGACGGCTACCGGATCTCGCAGCCGGGAGACCTCCGCGATGCGCTGCGGAAAGCCCTGGCCAACCGGCGTCCCGCGGTGATCGACGTGCCGATGGTCAACGAGCCGGTGCCCACCCCGGGCCACTGGAACATCAAGGACATTTACGCCGGAATTTTCGAGTGATCCACCACCCCCAACCCCCCTTGAGGTGATGATCCGTGTTCAGACTCCGCGCCATGGCAGCCGCGGCGGCCGTCCTCGCGCTGACGCTCAGCGCCGCGTGCAGCGCTCCCGGCGAAGACGAAGACGACGGCGGCAGCGGCTCCGGCCCGATCAAGATCGCCGTCGTCGACGCCCAGAGCGGGCAGCTGTCCTCGCTGGGCAAGTGGGAGTACAAGGGCGTGAAGCTCGCGGTCGACGAGTGGAACGCGAAGGGCGGCATCGAGGGCCGGAAGATCGAACTCGGCCTCTTCGACGACCAGGGCGACCCGACGATCGGCACCAACCTCGCGCGGAAGATCGACAGCGAGGGATACATCGCGATGCTCGGTACCGCGGAGAGCGCGGTGACGATCGCGATGGCCCCGATCCTCCAGCAGGCCGAGATCCCGAACATCACGTCCGGGCAGTCGCCGGGCCTGGTCGCGGTGAAGAGCCCGTTCCTGTTCCTCAACGGACCGACCAGCACCACCTACGACGAGACGCTCGCCAAGTACATCGTCGATCAGAAGAAGATCACCAAGATCGCGATGATCACCAACAACGGCGGATACGGCAAGGGCGAGCACGACGCGTTCACCAAGGCGCTGGCCGACCGGGGCATCAAGCCGGTCGCCGACCAGATCGTCACCACCGACCAGAAGGACTTCAGCGCCGCGCTCACCAACATCCGGCAGAAGGCTCCGCAGCTGATCTTCCTCGGCGCGGAGGAGGTCGAGTCCGGCCTGATCGTCAAGCAGGCCCGTGACCTGGGGATCAAGGTGCCGTTCGCCGGTGCGGCTCCGCAGGGCACGCCGGTGTTCCTCGACACCGCGGGCGCGGCGAACGCCGAGGGGACGATCGTGTCCTCGCCGTACCTGAGCAACGACATCAGCGAGGCGTCCAAGAAGTTCGCCGCGGACTACCAGAAGGCGTTCAACGAGGAGGCCGAGCTGCACGGCGCCAAGGCCTACGACGGCGCGCAGATCCTGCTGACCGCGCTGAAGAACAGCAAGGTCGCCACCGGCAAGGAGCTGGCCGACGCGATCCGCGCGGTCAAGCACGAGGGCCTGCTCGGGAACTTCGCGTTCGACGACACCGGCGTCGGCATCTTCGAGACGTCGATCGGCACGATCACCGGCGGAAAGCTCGTCGCGGCGAGCTGACCTGACCCCGGCCCGGTGCGGGTCCGCCTCCCGGTGGCGGACTCGCACCGCGGTCGGCCCCGTTCCGTCCCGTGTTCTCGGCCCGCACAGGGAGAGTCATGCAAGTCTTCGTTCAGACGCTTGTCGGCGGCATCAGCCTCGGAGCGATCTACGCGCTGGTCGCCATGGGATTCTCCCTGGTCTACCGCACGATGGGCCTGGTCAACTTCGCCCACGGCAACGTCGTCATGATCGGCGCCTACCTGGCGTCCACGTTCTACCTCTCGGTCAAGCTGCCGTTCGCGCTCGCGATGGTCGTCGCGATCGCGGTCACCGGGCTGATCGGCGTGATCATCGAGCGAGTTCTCCGGCCGCTGGAGAACAAGGATTTCGACCTGATGCTGATCGGCACGATCGGCTTCGGCATCGTCCTGGACGCGCTGGCGATCGTGATCTGGGGCGCCACCGGCCGCGCGGTCCCGTCGCCGGTGCCGTCCGCGCCGCTTGACGTGTTCGGGATCCGGATCCGCACCTACGACCTGGTCGTACTGGCAGTCGCCGCCGCGGCGATGGTGCTGCTCGTGCTGTTCCTCCAGCGCACCAAACGCGGCGCGGCGATGCAGGCGGTCGCGATGGACCACGAGGCCGCCACCGCGGTCGGCATCCACGTCGGACGGAGCAACGCGATCGCGTTCGTCATCGGTGCCGGGCTGGCCGCGCTCGCCGGCGGTCTGGTCGGGCCGCTGCTGTACGTGAGCCCGTCGATGGGTGGTGCGCTGGGCATCAAGGGGTTCGCCGGGGCGATCCTCGGCGGCTTCGGCAGCATCCCCGGCGCGATCATCGGTGGCCTCGCGATCGGCGTCCTGGACTCGTTCGCGGCCGGTCACTTCCAGGGCTACTCCGAGCTGGTGACGTTCGTCGTCTTCGCAGTGCTCATCATGTTCCGGCCGACCGGCATCTTCGGGGAGACGACGGTGAACCGCGCATGAAGTCGTTGTCGAAAGGCGGCGTGCTCGCCCTGCTCGCGCTCGTGGCCGTGGTGCTGCCCTACACCGTCGGCCGCTACACCATCCACGTCATCGACGTGACGATCATCTTCGCGATCCTGGCCATCGGTATGGGCCTGGCGATGGGCATCGGTGGCCAGATCAACCTGGCGCAGATCGCGTTCTTCGGCCTCGGCAGCTACGTGACCGCGATCCTCACGGTCAAAGAGGGCTGGGGATTCTGGACGGCCGCCGTACTCGCTGTCATCGCGACGGTGGCCGTCGGTCTGCTCGTCGGCACGCCCGCGCTGCGGGTCCAGTCGCACTACCTGGGCATCGTCACGCTCGGCCTGGCGCTGGCGTTCACGAACTGGCTCACGAACACCGAGCTGACCGGGGGAGCGGAGGGCATCTCCGGCATCCCGGTGCCGACGCTGCCCGGGGTCGACCTCTCCAGCGAGTACCTCTACTACTACCTGGAGATCATCGCGTTCGCGGTGCTGCTTACGTTCGGGCAGTTCGTCGTCCGCACCCCGCTCGGGCGGCGGCTCCGCGCGATGCGCGACGACCCGCTCGCCGCCGGCGCGATGGGTGCCGAGGTACCGATGCTGCGGATGACCGCGTTCGCGCTCTCCAGCGTCTACGGCGGGTTGGCCGGTGTGCTCTACGCGGGCCTGATCCGCTACGTCGCGCCGGAGACGTTCAGCATCGCGAACATGTTCCTGCTGCTCGCGATGGTCATCATCGGCGGACGGCAGTCGCTGGTCGGCTGCGTCGTCGGCGCGGTCGGGCTCTCGCTGGTCCGGGAGTGGCTGGTCGACTACCCGACCTACGCCCAGATCGCCTACGGCAGCGTCGTCGTGCTCACCGTGCTGTTCGCGCCGACCGGCCTTGCCGGTCTGCCGGAGCGGATCCGCGGCGCCTATCGGCGCCGACGGCCGGCCTCGGCTTCCCGCGCGGTTTTGCGTCCCTTCCAGCCTTATGCGGACGCTTCGTCGCGCGCCGTCGGCGCCCCGCCGGCCTTGGAGATCGACGGGATCAGCAAACACTTCCGCGGGCTCAAGGCGCTCGACGACGTGTCGCTGACCGTTCCGGCGGGGCAGATTCGCGGCATCGTCGGGCCGAACGGCTCGGGCAAGACCACGCTGTTCAACGTCATCAGCGGCTTCTACAAGCCGACCCGGGGCGCGGTGCGCATCTCCGGACGCCCGCTGACCAACGCGGCCTCGTACCGGCTGGCGCAGGCCGGCGTGGCCCGCACGTTCCAGAACCTCCGGCTCTTCCCGGCGATGACCGTGCGGGAGAACGTGCTGGTCGCGCTCGACCAGACCCGAACCCGCAGCATCTGGCAGTACGCGGTGTGGCAGCCCGGCGTCTGGCGCCACGACCGGCGGCTGCGCGCTCTGGCCGACGGGATCCTCGAGCGGTACGGGCTCGCCGACTTCGCCGACTCCCTCCCCGGCGCGCTGCCCTACGGGATCCAGCGCCGGGTGGAGATCGCGCGGGCCATGGCCCGCGCGCCCCGGCTCCTGCTGCTGGACGAACCGGCCGCCGGTCTCAACGGCGACGAGGTGCGGCAACTCGGCGAGATCGTTCGCTCGATCCGGGACAGCGGCGTGACGGTCGTGCTGATCGAACACAACATGGGCCTGGTCATGTCGCTCTGCGAGCACGTCACGGTGCTGGCCAGCGGACGCATCATCGCCGACGGCACCCCGGACGAGGTGGCGACCGCGCCGCAGGTCATCGAGGCCTACCTCGGTGACTCGATGGACGACGTCCTGCCTCCGGCCGTGACCTCGGCGGCGGCATCCGCAGAGGAACCGGAGGGCCGGCAATGACTCAGACCGTGACGACCACCGAAGAACTGGTGGTCGAAGGCTTGACCGTCAACTATGGCGGTGTCTCCGCGGTGCGGTCGGTCGGCCTGACCGTTCCCGCGGGGTCGGCCGTCGGCATCATCGGCGCCAACGGCGCGGGGAAAACCTCCACGCTCCGGGCGATCATGGGTCTGGTCCCGCGGTCCGCGACCACGATGCGCTGGGGCGACCTCGACCTCACGAAGGTCCCCGCCCGCGACATGGTCCGGCACGGAGTCGGCTACGTCCCGGAGGGCCGGCACGTGTTCCCGGGCCTCACCGTGGAGAAGAACCTGCTCCTCGGGGCCTACTCCCGGCCGTGGAAGGCGGAGACCAAGCAGGCGCTGGGGGAGGTCTACGAGCTGTTCCCGGTGCTCGGCGAGATGAAGGGACGGTTGGCCGGCGCGCTCTCCGGCGGGCAGCAGCAGATGCTCTCGATCGGACGGGCGCTGATGTGCCGTCCCCGGCTGCTGCTGCTCGACGAGCCGTCGATGGGACTCTCGCCGAAGCTCGTGGCCGAGATCCTCGCCGTGCTGCAGCGCCTGTCGTCCGAGGGGCTCAGCCTGCTGCTGGTCGAGCAGAACGCCAAGCTCACGTTCGAGGCGACGAGCACCTGCCTGGTCGTGGAGAACGGCGAGGTGGCGATGGTCGGGACCTCCGAGGAGCTGCGGCACGACCCCAACGTGCGCCGGATCTACCTCGGGTTGTGAGCCGGTGCGGCGCCGGTCCGCCGGGCTCGGGAGTGCGGGCGCAGTACTGTACTCACCAGTTCGTACGGGAGGCGATGGTGGGTAATTCGAAGGTGGCGCCGTCCCAGCGCATCCGGGACGCCGAGCGGACTCGCGCGGACATCCTCGAGGTCGCGACCCACGCGTTCGCGGAACATGGCTACGCCAGCGCGCGCGTCGACGAGATCGCCGGCAAGACGCGCACGACCAAGCGGATGATCTACTACTACTTCGGCAGCAAGCAGGGTCTGTACGTCGCGGTTCTGGAGCACGCGTACCGCCGGATCCGCGCGCTGGAGCAGAGCCTGGACGTCGACCACCTCTCCCCGCCCGACGCCTTGCGGCAACTGGCCGAGTTGACGTTCGACCACCACGAGAAACACCAGGACTTCGTGCGGCTCGTCAGCATCGAGAACATTCACCATGCCGAACATCTGCTCAGCTCCGAGGCGCGCGACGGGCTGGCTGCCCCCGCACTGCAGGTCCTGGCGCGGATCCTTGAACGAGGTCGATCCGAAGGTACGTTCCGCGACGATCTCGACGCGCTCGACGTCCACATGATCATCAGTTCGTTTTGCATCTTCCGTGGCGCGAACCGGTACACGTTCCGAGCGATCTTCGGGCGGGATCTGCTCGACCCCGGGCGTCGGGGGCACCTGCGCCGGGTGCTGGGAGATCTGGTCGTCGACCACGTGACGGCTCGACCCCGCGCTTAGTAGCGTACTCACGAGGTAGTACATACGCGCGTGGCGTACGTCGTCGAGGAGGACGAACATGGCACCTGCGGCAATCACCCCTCCGAGCGCTTCGACCAGAGCGGCGCGCGCGGCCTGGATCGGCAGCGCGCTGGAGTACTACGACTTCTTCCTGTACGGCACCGCCGCAGCGCTCGTCTTCGGGGCGGTGTTCTTCCCGAACGAGGACCCCGCGGCCGGCACCCTGGCCTCGCTGGCCACCTTCGGTGTCGGGTACGCCGCCCGTCCGCTCGGCGCGCTCGTCCTCGGTCATGTGGGCGACCGGTACGGCCGACGCCGGGTGCTGATGACGACCGTCATCGCGATGGGTATCGCGACCTTCCTGATCGGCTGCCTCCCGTCCTACGACGCGATCGGCGTCGCGGCGCCGATCCTCCTGGTGTTCCTCCGGCTCTTACAGGGCTTCTTCGCCGGCGGTGAGCAGGCCAGCGCGAACTCCATGACGCTCGAGCACGCGCCGGAGGACCGCCGCGCCTACTACAGCAGCTTCACGCTCGGCGGCACCCAGGCCGGGCAGGCGATCGCCACCGCGATCTTCATCCCGATCGCCACGCTGCCGGACTCCGCGCTGGAGAGCTGGGGCTGGCGGGTGCCGTTCTGGCTCAGCGCGATCGTCGCGATCATCGCGGTGCTGATCCGCCGGTCGCTGGACGAGACGCCGGTGTTCGAGCGGGAAGCGGCCAGGGGCGAGGTTCCGCGGGTCCCGCTCGCGGAGCTGTTCCGGTACCACTGGCGGGCCGTGCTGCGCGTCATCTTCGCCGCGGTGATCGCGACGCCGAGCACGATCTTCACGGTCTGGGCGCTGTCGTACGCGGTCAACACGGTGGAGCTGGAACGGACCCCGATGCTGCTGGTCGGGGTGCTGGCCAACGTCGTCGCGCTGTTCACGATCCCGCAGTGGGGCAAGCTGTCCGACCGGATCGGCCGCAAGCCGCAGTTCATCGGCGGCTCGATCGGCTCCGCGGTGATGACGTTCGTGTACCTATGGACGATCACCACCGGCAACTACGTGCTGATCTTCCTCGCGGGCATCCTGTTCTTCGGCGTCGTCTACACGGCCACCAGCGCGGTGTGGCCGGCGTTCTACGGCGAGATGTTCTCCGCCCGGGTGCGGCTCTCCGGCACCGCGTTCGGCACTCAGATCGGCTTCGCGATCTCTGGATTCGTGCCCTCGGTGATCACCGCCGTGGCCGGTGACGGAAAGGACGCCTGGGTCGGCGCCGCCCTGATCACCGCACTGCTGTGCGGCGTGAACATCGTCGCGGTGTTGACCGGCAAGGAGACCTACCGGGTGCCGACCGACGACCTCGGCGCACGCACCCCGCGAGTGCCGGCGGAGGAGGCACGGTGAGCGCGCTGGTTCGTGGACCGTCCGGCGATCGGTACGCGGTGTACGCGCTGCAGTACGGACGTCGGGCGGGCGTCCGCGGTGAGCACTTCCTCGGCTGGGACGCCACCGCCGCCGAGCCGCACCCCACGGCGTACTACGCCTGGCTGGCGTTGTCCGCGGACCGGACGATCCTCGTCGATTCCGGCATCGACCCGGACGCCGACCTGCCGCTGTCCGGCTGGGAGTTCCGCACGTCGGTCCCGGCGCTGCTGTCGTCGGTCGGGATCGACGGCGTCGACACGCTCGTGCTGACCCATCTGCACTACGACCACGCGGGCGGGGTGCGGTCGTTCCCCGACGCCCGGGTCGTGGTGACGGCGGCCGAGCTGGAGTACTGGACCGGCCCGGCGGCGGCGCGAATCACCCGCGAGGCGTGGCTGGTCGACAAGGCCGACCTCGACGACGTGGCCGCCCGGGCGGAGCTCGTCGAGGGAGATCGCGAGATCGCGCCGGGGCTCTCCGTGCACCCGGTCGGCGGCCACACCGCCGGCATGCAGATCGTCCGGGTGAACACCGACGCCGGGCCGGTCGTCCTGGCGTCGGACTCCAGCCACTTCTACGAGAACCTCGACACCGACCGGCCGGGCACGATCCTGCACACGATGGCCGGTGTGTATACCGCGTTCGACCGGGCCCGCTGGCTCGCCGACGGTGGCGTCATCGTGCCCGGACACGACCCCGAGGTGCGGAACCGTTTTCCCTCCGTCGCCGAGCACATCGTCCGGATCGCCTGACGGTGGCCGACTGGGATCAGACCGTCGACCTGCTGGTCCTCGGAGCAGGAGCCGGTGGTCTCACCGCCGCGCTCGTCGGCGCCGACGCCGGGCTGTCGGCGCTGGTCCTGGAGAAAACCGCGTGGGTGGGCGGCACCACCGCCTACTCCGCGGGCACGGCGTGGATACCCGGCCACCACTTCCGGGCCGACGGGCCCGGGGACACCGCGGCGGCACGCCGGTACCTGGACGCGCTCGTCGGGGACCGCGCGCCGCGGGAACTCCGGGAGGCGTATCTGACGCACGGCCCGGCGGCGATCGCGCACCTCGCCGGCCTCGGCGTCGAGTTCTGGCACTCGGCGACCGTCGTCGACTACCACCCCGAGATCGCGGGGTGGGGCACCGGCCGGGCCTTGGAGCCCGCCACGTTCGACGGACGCCGGCTCGGTCGGGAACGATTCCGAACGGTGCGGTGGCCGATACCGGAATTCGCGCTGTTCGGCGGCACGATGATGCTGCGCAGGCCAGAGGTGGACCGGCTGATGGCGATCTTCGACGGCTCGATCGCCGGGACGGCACTGGCGGCACGGCTCGGAGTGCGGTGGGCGGCCGACCGGCTGCGTTTCCCCCGTGGCACCCGGTTGACGATGGGCAACGCGTTGGTCGCGAACCTGTACTGGCAACTGGTGCGCCGCGGAGGAGTGGTCCGGACCGGCGCGGGCGCCACGGAGCTGGTGCGCGAGGACGGCCGAGTCGTCGGCGCGATCGTCGATCAGGCCGGTGCCACCGTCCGGGTGCGGGCGAAGCGTGGCATCGTCCTGGCCGGTGGGGGGTTCGCGGCGAGTCCTGAGTGGCGCGCGGTCCACCTACCGGCGCCGACACCGGCCTTCACTCCCGCAGCCGACGGCGCGACCGGCAGCACGCTCGTCCTCGCCCAGCGCGGCGGTGCCGCGCTGAGCGAGCCGCAGGACGACAACGCCGTCTGGTTCCCCAGCTCGATCGGCCGGCGCAAGGACGGGTCGGAGGTGGTGTTTCCGCACATCTGGGACCGGGCGAAGCCGGGGATCGTCGCCGTCGACACCACCGGAGGCCGCTTCGTCGACGAGTCGGTGTCCTACCACCGCTTCGTCCGCGCGATGTACGCGACGGGTGCCGCACCGGCCTGGCTCGTGATCGACTCCCGGTCCCTGGCGCGTTACGGGCTCGGCCTCGTCCGGCCCAGGGTTCCCCGCCGCGTCCTCCAGCGCTACGTCGCGAACGGCTACCTGCGCGCCGGCGCGACGGTGCGAGATCTCGCGGTGGAGATCGGCGTCGACCCGGCCGGATTGGAGGAGACCGTGCGCCGGACGAACCGCTCGGCGATCAGCGGGATCGACGAGGAGTTCGGCAAGGGCGAGAGCCCTTACGGGCGCCAGTACGGCGATCCGTCGCACCGGCCCAACCCCAACGTCGGGCCGATCGAGACGGCTCCGTTCTACGCGATCTCCGTGGTGCCGACACCACTCGCCACCACCCTCGGGCTGCGTATCGACGCCTCGGCCCGCGTGCTCGACTCCGCCGCCGAGCCCATTCCGGGGCTCTACGCCTGCGGCAACGACGCGCAGTCGCCGATGGGGTCGGAATATCCGGGTGCGGGCTGCCAGGTCGGCGCCGCGCTGACGTTCGGCTACCGCGCCGCGCACCACGCCTCCCTGGAGGCTTGGTGTCGATGAAACATCATTCAAGGTCTGTGGCAACGGCAGATCCTGAATCCGTACATCCACTACGACCAGGCGTGAGGCCGGAGATAGCGAGTCGCCGCGGGCCTCAGGAGGGATCGGTGCTCAGGAGGTAGCGCACCGCGGTCTCGCCCAGCCGGGCGGCGAACGCGTCGTCGTCCTCGACCGCCGCCGTGGCGAAGCCCGGGCCGTAGGCCACGCGGATGACGGTGGTGGCGAACACGGTGTCGAAGCAGGTCGACATCGCGGCGCCGACGTGATCGTGGGTGATCCGATCGGCGAGCGGTGCCAGCAGCTGGGTGAACTGCTCGCCGAGGGCCCGGCTGTAGCCGGACCCCCGGCGCCGGATCTCCGGGTGGGACGCCGAGAGCAGCACCACCGGGCGGAGAAAGCGCTGGTGCCGCAGGGGAATCCGCACGGTCTCGGCCACCACCGCCCGCACGAGCTCGGCCGGGGCGTAGCCGGTCCAGCGGTCCGCGGGCTCGAGCGCCTGCTGATCGGCGACCAGACGGGCGATCCCGTGCTCGTACACGGCCAGGAACAGCGCTTCCTTGCTGGTCGTCCGGGCGTAGATCGCGGGTGGTGCGACGTTGGCGCGCTCACACACCGCCGCGATCGTGAACGCCTCGTAGCCGTCCTCCTCGAGGATCGTCACGCCGGCGTCCAGGACTCGGTTCCACGCCTCCCGGCTGCGGCGTTGCTTCGGCGGCCGGACCTCCAGCTCGGCGTCGGCCACGGCGCGCGCTCTCCCGTCGTCCGGATGACGTCTTGACAGAACAGTAGCGGACGCTAAAGTTCTCGCCTAACAGTAGCGAACGCTACTGTTTTCTGCGACACGCTGGGGTGTCCGATGGGTTCTGTTGCTGTGCTCGGTGCCGGACCGGCCGGTATGGCCGCCGCGCTCGGTGCGTTGAAGGCCGGTCACGAGGTCGTGGTGTACGAGCGCTATCGGGAAGCGCGTCCGGCCGGCAACATCCTCAACCTGTGGCCGCCGCCGCTGAAGGCGCTGCGCCGGTTGGGCGTGGACACCGACGACCTCGGCGCCCCCACCGACACCCAGTTCCGCAACCTGCGCGGCAAGGTTCGGGTCACCGTGAAACTGGACCCGGCCGTGAAGGCCGCCTACGGCGGCGGATTCATCGGGCTGCTGCGGCCGGAGCTGTACGAGCGGATGCTCGCCGCGCTCCCGGACGATGTGATCCGGTTCAACCAGCAGGTGACGCGCATCGAACAGGATGAGCGGGCGGTCACGCTGCACTTCGCTGACGGCAGCACTGCCGAGCACGACGTTCTGATCGGCGCCGACGGCATCGACTCCCTCGTGCGGCGGACGCTCTGGGGTGACTCGCCGAAGCGCGAGCATCGGTTGCACATCTTCGGCGGCTTCACCTTCGCCGACGTCCCGGGCACCACGCCGAACACGTGCGTCCTCACTCATGGCCCCACCGTCCAGGGCAGCTGGACGTCGATCCGGCACCAGGGCCGTGACGGTCACCAGTGGTGGGTGCTCACCGCCACCGACCCCGCCGCGCCCCCGCCGGCAGACCTGCATGCCGCGGCCGCGGCGCTAGCCACCGGGTTCCCGGCGCCGCTCCCCGGCCTCGTCGCCGCGACCGACTCGGGCAACGTCCAGCGCTGGGTGCTCCGCGACCGGAAGCCGCTCCAGCAGTGGTCGCAGGGGCGGGTGACCCTGGCCGGAGACGCCGCCCACGCGACGTCCCCGTACGCCGCCTACGGTGCCGGCATGTCCATCGAAGACGGCTACTTCGTCGGCCGTGCCCTCCGTGGTGTCGACCTCGCCGACTTCGACGCCGTCTGCGCGGCGCTGCACTCGTACGAGACTCCGCGCAAGCCGCACACCGCCCGGCAGGTGAACCAGGCCTGGATGCTCGGCAAGGTCTTCCATCACACCCCGGCGCTCCTGCGGCCGGTGCGCGACTTCGTGTTCGACCACACCCCGTTCCTGCAGAAGGTCGCGGGCGACTCGAATCCGGCGGAGATCACCAAGCAACTCGCGCTCATCGAGGACTGACGCGGGGTCATTCCCGGCCGCGGTTGGCCTTGCCGTCCAAGTGCAGAACGGTGCTGGGATCGCGGTGGGTCCCGGTGCTGCCGACATGTTTGTCGCTGATCGTCGGCCCGTTCTTGACCACGTGGACGAGGGCCATGCCGTGGCCGCGGCCGAGCTCGTAGTCGTCCTTGAGCCACTGCAGGATTTCGTTCGCGCGGGTGTCGGAGCCGTAGCCGCGTTCGTGTGCGGCGGCGACGAGCTCGGCGGGCGTCTTGCCGGTCTTGGTTTCGATCGCGTCGAGGTAGGCCTGGAAGGACATGATTCGCTCCTGGGGTGCGGCTTCTCGGATGCCTGTCACCCATGCGTCGCGGCCACCGGGCCGATCCGGACATCGACCCTCAGAAAATTTCGAACCGACGACGCTCAGCCGGCCGGCGGATACTCGATGCCGCCCGCCCAGATGTGCCGGATGTTCCGCGTCGCCCGGATGTCGGCGGTGGGATCGCCGTCGATCAGGACGAGGTCGGCTCGGTAGCCCGGCCGGATGAGCCCGCGGTCACGCAGCCGGAACGCCGAGGCCGGCAGCACGGTCGCCGAGCGCAGCGCATCGACCGGGGAGAGCCCGGCCTGGACCAGGAGCTCCAGTTCGTGGTGCAGGCCCGACCCGAACTCCGGGTGGACGGGGACACCGGGGGTGGTGTTGGCATCCGAGCCTGCCAGGATCCGCGCACCGGCCCGGTGCAGCGCGGCGACGCTGTTGCGCGCCTGCGCGTAGTCGTAGGCGGGGTCGCCGAGCGCCCCGAAGCCCTCCATCATCGTGAGGGTCGGCACCGCCACGCGGCCCCCCGTCACGAATCGCGACACCTGCGCGGCGGTGAGGGCGGCGTCGAGCGGAACGTGGTGGATGACGTCCGCCCCGGCGGCCAGCACCGCACTGGCGGTGGCGTTCGACGCCGCGTGGGCCATGACGAGCTTGCCCGCCGCGTGCGACGCGACCGTGAGGGCGTTGCCGGTCGCCTGCGACAGGCCGGGGACGTCGACGATGAGCTTGATGTAGTCCGAGCCCTCGCGGACCCGTGCGGCCACGAACGCCGACGCTTGCTGCGGCCCGGTGACGACGCCGTTCGCCGGGTAGCCCGGCGATTGACTCTGACGACTTCCCGGTGGGGTCGCGGGAACCCCGGCGCTGCGGAAGTCGGTCAGACCGGTCCGGTGGCGGAGCGAGTCGACCAGTGTGGACGGCCAGCAGCCCATGTCCAGTGCGGTAGTCACGCCGTAGCCGGTCAGCTGCCCCAGCATGTCGAGGCTCCGCACGTGGACGTGGGCGTCGATCAGGCCGGGCAGTAACGTGCCGCCGTTGCCGTTGATGATCCGGGCGCCGGCCGTCCTGCCGCCGATCACGCCGTTGGTGACCACCACGGTCGTCGGCGCGGTGAGCCTGCGGCCGTCGAAGACCCGGACGTTGGTCAACGCCACCTTCGACCGGCCGTCTTCGGCCGCGGTCGCGGGGCCGGCCGAGTTCAGCGTCGCGGCCAGTCCCACGCCCGCCGTTGCGGCCGTGAGGACGTCGCGTCTGGTCCAACTCCTGCTGTGCATGGTGGTGCTCCTTTGTCTTCGGGCAGTTGAGGCGCAGGGCCGATGGTGCGCGGATTACACCGGCCGTCGTACCCCTCGATCGAGGGGTGTGGAGGGGCTCGCTGGTTCCACGGCCTCGAGCACACGGAGGTGGTTCAGCTTTTTCGGCACCGCCGAGCCGGCGTACGGCAACGCACTACGACCCTGGTCGTCGGGCTGCGCGAGCGGCTGGTGGATCTCCGTGAAACCACCGTCCGGCAGGCGCCGGATGATGCCCGTCTCCACGCCGCGTGCCAGGACCTCCCGGTCGTGCTGCTGCAGCCCCAGACAGATGCGGTAGGTGATCCAGTACGCCACCGCAGGCAGGAGGACCAGCCCGATCCGACCGGCCCAGGTGACCGCGTTCGCGCTGATGTGGAACGTCAGGGCGAGGACGTCACCGGCACCGGCGAGCGTCAGCACGAGGTAGAACGTGACGGCCATGGCCCCCGACGCCGTGCGGGCCGGCGCGTCCCGGGGACGCTCGAGCAGGTGATGCTCACGGCGATCCCGCCGCACACGCGCCTCGATGAACGGGTAGGCGATCGGCAGGACGACCAGGATCGTGGGCAGCACCACCGCCGCCCAGAACAGCGGCGGGACGGCGTACCCGTCACCGATCGGGATCGTGACCTCCCAGGGCGGCATCAGCCGGACCGCACCGTCGAGGAACATGACGTACCAGGCCGGCTGCGACAACGCGGCCGCGACCGCCGCGTGCGACGGTCCGTAGAGCCAGATCGGGTTGATCTGGAACAGGCCACCCAGCAACGCGAGCACGGCGGAGACGCCCAGGAACAGACCGGTCTGCTTCGCCGCGTACTGCGGAAAGGCGCGCTGACCCACGACGTTCGTGCTGCTGCGGTGCGCACCCGGCCACTGGGCGGGCTTCTGCCGGAGCCGCAGTACCGCGCCGACGGCTGCCAGACCGATCATCAGCACCGGCGTCAGTAGGTGCAGGAGGTACAGGCGACCGATGATCACCTCGCCCGGGTACTCGCCGCCGAAGACCGACATCGCCAGCCACGAGCCGACCACGGGCACCGACATGAGGATCGCCGACAGGATCCGCATACCGGAAGCGGACATGCCGTCGTCCAGCACCATGTAGCCGGTGTAGCTGGCGACCAGGCCGGTCCAGAACAACAGCAGGCTGATCACCCACTGCGCCTTCCGTGGCTTGCGGAACGCGCCGGTGAAGAAGACCCGCAGCAGGTACACCACGATCGACGCCATGAACAGCATCGCCGCCCAGTGGTGCAGCTGACGCATGAACAGACCACCGCGAACCTCGAACGAGAGGTCCACCGTCGAGGCGTAGGCCTCGGACATCGTCGTTCCCTGCAGCCGCGTGTACGACCCGTCGTACACGGCCTCCTCCATCGACGGCTCGAAGAACAACGCGAGGAACGTGCCGCTGACGAGTAACACGACGAACGAGTACAGCGCGATCTGACCCAGCAGGAACGACCAGTGGTCGGGGAAGACCCTGTTGAGCACGGCGCGCAACGGTGGAACGGCCCGGGTCGCCGCGGACCGGCCGGGGCCGTGGGAATGTTCGTTCATGCCCGAACTCCTGCTCGTGGAGTCGCGCCGCGCAGCGCGACGCCCGTGAACAGGAGACGGCGGTGGGTCACTCGTTTGTGACGGCTCGGTCGCGTGACGCGCGCCACCGGTCGAGCCTGGGCGACGTCTGCCGCTAGCCGAACCAGCGGGAGAGGTGGGCGTCCAGGTCCTGTTGATCGTCACCGATCCAGGCGACGTGGCCGTCGGGGCGCAACAGGGCGCACGGAACGTTCAGCGCCGCAGTGGGATCCGCGAGGTAGTCGACCCGGTCTGACCAGCCGCCGACGGTCAGGCGTTCGGTGCGGTCGAGCAGCAGGCCGCGGCCGCGATGCAGCAGCCCGTAGAGGTGGCCCTGCTTGACGTCGATGTCCGGCAGGCGGCGCCCGAGCAGGTCGGGTCCTTCGCCGAAGTCGTAGCGGATGTCGATCGCGGTGATCTTCTCGATCAGATACCGGTTCACCTCGTTGAAGTCCATCAGCCCGGTGAGCAGCCTGCGCACGGCCCGCGGGCCCGGCTCGTCCACCGACAGCTCCATCTGGGCGCGGGTGTTGTCCAACACGTCCTCGGCGACCGGATGACGTTCGGCCTCGTAGGTGTCCAGCAGAGTTTCCGGCGCCCAGCCGCGCACCTGCGCGGCCAATTTCCAGCCGAGGTTGAAGGCGTCCTGAACACCCAGGTTGAGGCCCTGCCCGCCGGCGGGCGGATGGATGTGTGCCGCATCGCCGGCCAGCAGCACCCGCCCGACCCGATAGCGTTCGGCCAGCCGGGTGGCGTCTCCGAAGCGGGACAACCAGCGCGGGGAGTGCACGCCGAAATCGGTTCCGGCGATCGTGCGCAACTGCTGTTGGAAATCCTCGAGGGTGGGCGGTTCCGCGCGGTCGCTGACTTCCGCGGCGGGCACGACGACGCTGTACGCGCCGCCGACGGCGGGCCGGATCCAGAATGGGGTCTCGCTGACTCCGGCCACCGCAGCGGCGATGTCCTCCGCGGACACACCCACTTCCAGCTCGCCCATCAGCGTCTCGGTACGCGACGGCTCGCCGGGGAAACCCACGCCGAGGTGTTTGCGGACCGTACTGCGTGCTCCGTCACAGCCGACGAAATAGCGCGCACGCAGCTGTTCCCCGACTGCGAGCTCGACGGTGACACCCTCCTCGTCCTGCTCGAAGCCGGCCACCGTACAACCACGCCGGACCTGCGCACCCAGGTCGATCGCGTGTTCCTCGAGCAGGCGAACGATGACCGGCTGCGGGATGCCCAGCAGATAGGCGTGCGCGGAATTCAGGCCGTCGGGCACTGGCTTCGGAATGGCGGCGAAAAACCCGGCGGCCGGACGCTTTCTCCCGTGTTCGAGAACACGTTCCAGCAGTCCGCGCATGGCCATCAGCTCGAGACTGCGAATATGCAGGCCGACGATGCGGACGAACGATACGGGCTCGGTGTCCTTCTCCAGAACGAGGACCCGCACATCGTGCAGCCGCAATTCGGCGGCCAGCATCGCGCCGGTCGGCCCGCATCCGGCAATGATGACGTCGAACATGCAACCCCTCATTGGCAGGGATCCGCGGACACGACCGACTCGACGCCTTCACCTGCCACGTCTGCGGCGCACTCGTCGCGACCGGCCGCTCCGCCGGCCCGGTAGGGCCCGGCGGAGCCGCCTAGCAGCGCACCTTGTCGTCGACGATCTTGAAGTAGGGCGACGCCCCGAGGTCGCCGGTCAGCGGGCTGATCGCGTGCATCCACATCCGGAAGACGCGCTCCAACGCCTCGAAACGATCGGACGCCGCGTTCAGCTCGGCGACGTTCAGGTGCTTGAGCGTGGGGACCCGGCGCGCCTCCACGCCGATGTCCGGGTCGATCCAGGCGTACCCGACGAGCCAGTCGCCGTGGTCCTGGGCGTCCCGGGTTTCGAAGACGGCCGTCAGCTCGGCCTCCAATGAGGCCAGCAATGCGTCGATCCGGAGATCGTCCTTGTACCGGCGGGTGAGAACGGAGAAGGCTTCGAGCAGCTCCCGGGGCGGCAACTGGGCGGCGGTCGGGGCTTCGTCCAGGGCGTTCTGCATGACCTGAACGCGCCACCGCAGCGCCTCGACCACCAGCGAATAACTCAGCACGTACCGGCCGACGGCGCGGACCTGCTCGTCGACGTCGGCGGGGCTGTAGGACCGGTCAGCGGCCTCGACGCTCATTTTGCCTCCAGGATGTGCTCGCTCATCGCCACGAAGGCCGCCCGCGCACGGGCGGCCGCCTCCAGGACGAGCGGTTCGGTGTACGTGGTGCTGTGGTTCGCTGCGGCGACGCTCGCGACGATCGTCCAGGCGAGGCCGACCAGCAGGACGTCGTCGCCCCGCGCGATCTGCTCGGCAGTGAGCCGCTGCCGCAGTACGGGCAGGATCATCTTCCGGATCTTGCGTCCGACCGCCTCGCCGATGAACGCGTACTTCGCGGGCAGCCGCCTCGCGATCGCGTTCCAGGCGCGAGAGTGCTCCTGCGCCGCTTCGTTGCGATGGGCGATCGCCCGGATCAGTGCCTCCAGCGGTGGTTCGCTGAACGGACGGGCGGCGAGCTGATCGGGAATCCGCGACCCGCCGCGAACCCCGAACTCGATCAGCACGTCGTCGCGGGAGGCGAAGTAGCGGTAGAACGTCCGCTCGGAGATCTCCGCGGCAGCGGCCAGGTCCGACACGGTGATGTCGTCGTAGTCCTGCCGCTCGAACAGTTCCACCGCACGCGCGGTGATCACGTCGCGCCCCGCCTCGCGGCGTGCGTTCGCGGTCTGCGTACGGAAGGACTGCTGTAGATCCACGCCGCTCCTCAGGCAGATCCTGTCGAGTACTGGCAGAGTCTGCCACACGACTGCTACGGTCCCGAAAGGGTTACGGGAAACGTGTCGGCACGGGCGGGCCTGGCAAGGAAGGGACGGAATCATGCGCATCGAGGACATGACCCTGATCAGCATCGACGACCACGTCGTCGAACCCCCCGACATGTTCGAGGGGCACCTTCCGGAGGAGCTCAAGGACGCCGCGCCCAAGTGCATCAAGGATGAAAAGGGCATCGACAACTGGGTCTTCCAGGGCGCGTCGATGGGCCCGATGGGTCTGAACGCCGTGGTCAGCTGGCCGGCCGAGGAATGGGGCATGGACCCCGCCGGCTACGCCGAGATGCGTCCCGGCGCTTACGACATCCACTCGCGCGTCCGCGACATGGACCGCAACGGCATCCTCGCGTCGATGTGCTTCCCGACGTTCGCCGGCTTCTCCGCCGGTTTCTTCCAGAAGGCCCCGGACAAGGACCTCGCGTTCCGGATGCTGCAGGCCTACAACGACTGGCATGTGGACGAGTGGTGCGCCGCCTATCCGGGCCGGATGATCCCGATCGGCATCGCGCCCGTGTGGAACCAGGAGCAGATGGTCTCGGAGATCCACCGCCTGTCGGCCAAGGGCGTCCGCGCGGTGACGATGCCGGAGCTGCCGCACCTCCAGGGCGTACCGAGTTACCACGACATGGACTACTGGGGCCCGGTCTTCCAGGCCTGCAGCGACACCGGCACGGTCATGTGCCTGCACATCGGCGCGGGGCTCGGTGCGCTCCGGCTCACCCCCGGCGCGCCGATCGACAACATGATCATCCTGGCCACTCAGGTGTCGGTGCTCGCGGCGCAGGACCTGCTCTGGGGTCCGGCGATGCGGACCTTCCCCGACCTCAAGATCGCCTGGTCCGAGGCGGGCATCGGATGGATCCCGTTCTACCTCGACCGCAGCGACCGGCACTACACCAACCAGCGCTGGCTGCGGCGTGACTTCGGTGGGTCGCTGCCCAGCGAGGTCTTCAAGGCGCACTCGCTGGCCTGCTACGTCACCGACCCGGCGGCGCTCAAGAACCGCCACGAGATCGGCATCGAGACGATCGCCTGGGAGTGCGACTACCCGCACTCCGACTCGATCTTCCCGAACGCACCCGAGTTCGTCCTCAACGAGATGAACAACGCGGGCGTCTCCGACGACGAGATCAACATGATCACCTGGCAGAACAGCGCCCGGTTCTTCGGCTGGGACCCGTTCAAGCACATCTCGAAGTCCGACGCGACGGTCGGCGCCCTGCGCGCGACGGCCACCGATGTGGACGTCACGATCCGGCCCCGTGCCGAGTGGAAAAAAATGTACGAGGCCGCGCACTAGATGGGTTCATTGGATCGAGACGCGCTTCGGCGGCAGGACTTCTCGCTGGACGACAATCAGCTAGCGGTCCACAACGCGTTCGCCGACTTCTACGCCAACGAGTCGCCGACCAGCGTGGTCCGTGCCGCCGAGCCGTTGGGCCACGACAAAGCGCTGTGGGCGCAGCTGGTGTCGATGGGCGCCGCGTCGATGGGCCTGCCGGAGTCCGCAGGCGGCGACGGCGCGACCCTGCTCGACCTCGTATTGGTCGCCGAGCGTCACGGCCACGCCGTGGCGCCGGCGCCGTTCATCAGCCACGCGGTGGCCACCCGGCTCCTCGCCGCGTCGGGGCTGCGTGAAGGGGCCACCGGGGAGCGCATCGTGACGCTCGCTCTCGAACCGGTCCCGCCGGGCGCGCGCCGGCTGGTCCCGGACGCCGCGATCGCGGCGGACGTCGTGGTCTACGACGGCGAAACCCTGGCGCTCCACAGCGCGGCGCAGCCGTCCGAACACGTGCCCAACCAGGGATCAACGCCGCTGGGCTGGTGGCAGGCCGATCCCGGCGCGGCCGTCACGGGCCTCGCCACCGGCGAACGTGCCGCCACGCTGCACCGGCGAGCCGTGTCCGAGTGGAAGCTGCTGACCGCCGCTGCGCTGGTCGGTATGACGGAGGCGGCGCTCACGCTCGGCGTCGAGTTCTCGAAGACCCGCGAGACGCTCGGAGTGCCCATCGGCACGCTCCAGGGTGTGGCGTTCCCCCTGGTCGACGTCCAAATTGGCATTTCGGGTGTGCAGAACCTCGTGCGCAAGGCCGCCTGGATGACGGAGAACGAGCCGGACACCCAGCCCGAGCTCGTGCCGCTGGCGTTCGCGGCAGCGAACGAGGTCGCCACGCGGGGAACCACCGTCGCCGCACACGTGCAGGGCGGGCTCGGATTCACCACCGAGGCCGACGCGAGCCTGTACTTCCTCCGTGCCAAAGGCTGGGGTGTTCTGGCCGGGAATCCGGCGGACGGGCTCCGCGAGGCGGCCGCACTGCTCATCGCTCGCGCCTAGGGAGCTTCCGTGGACCTCAGCCTGCTGCAGCTCACTGCTGAAGAACAAGCATTTGCCGACGACGTCCGCAGCTACCTCGGCGAGCACATGACCGACGAGGGCCGCGAGCACGAGCGGCGTACCGGCGACGGGTTCTGGGAGCCGGTGCACCTGGCGCTGGGACGCCGCGGGTGGCTGTTTCCCACTAGCCCGGTCGTGGAGGGTGGGGCGGGGCTCGACCCGGTGCGTGCCCGGATCCTCGAGCTCGAGCTGGTTCGGCACGAGGTCCCCGGGATCACTCGCGGCACCACCGGGTTGGTGTGGCCGAGCGTCAAGAAGTTCGGTCAGCCCGCGTTGCTGGCCGAGCTCGGCAGCGGTGTGACGGAGGGGCGGATCCGGTTCGCGCTCGGGTATACCGAGCCCGACGGCGGCTCCGACATCGCTGCGGCCAAGACGCGTGCCGTCCGCGACGGCGATAGCTGGATGATCAACGGCGCCAAGATGTTCACGACCGGCGCGCACAACTGTCAGTACACGTTCCTGCTCACTCGCACCGATCCGTCGCTGCCGAAACACGCCGGCCTGACGATGTTCCTGGTGCCGTTGGACGCTCCCGGGGTCGAGATCCACGCGATCCGCACCTACGGTGGCGAGCGCACCAACATCGTGTACTTCGGCGACGTCCTCATCGACGACCGGTACCGGCTCGGCGGGGTCAACGCGGGCTGGTCGGTGCTGCACGAACCGCTGGACGCCGAGCACGCGCTCGGGACGTCGGACGTCGTCAGCGACATCTCCGGCGGGATCACGTTCTCGCGCCTTCTCGAGCACGGGGTCGATGCGGTGGCGCGCTGGGCGAAGACGGCGAACCCGTCGGCCGCCGAGGACTCCGCCTTTCTCGAAGCGCTCGGCAGGGCCGCGATGGAAGCCGAGGTCGCGCGGGTGACGCCGGGGCCGATGGGCCGGATCAAAGGTTCCGACGTCCTGGTGCAGCAGGCACCGTTGCTCCTGGACCTGGTAGGCCCGCAGGCTCTGTTGCCGCGCGGCGCCGACGGTGCGCTGGACGACGGGCTGCTGGAGTTCAACCACCGATTCGCGCAGGGCACCGCTACCTACGGCGGCACGGTGGAGGTGTTCCGCGGAATCGTCGCGCAGCACGTGCTCGGCCTGCCGCGTCCGACGTATCCCGGCAGCAAAGCGTTGGTGGCGCCCCGGAGTACCGCCGATCCTCGCTGAACTCAACCACTCGTTGGAATGAGGCGTGTATTCTGGGACCATGTTGGACCCGGATCTTGACCGAGCGTTGTACCGGCAACTGGCTGACCTTCTGCGCGCCGACATCCGCAGTGGTGTCTACGGCCCGGGTACGCCGATTCCCTCGGAGGCCAAGCTGATCGCCAGCCACGGCATCGGCCGCAACACCGTACGTCTGGCGATGGAGGTGCTGCGCGATGAAGGCCTCGTCGTGACCCGCCAGGGCCGCGGCACGTTCGTCCTCAGCCCTGACGCTATGAAGTCGCGTCAGCTCCCAGTTCGCTGAGCCGGCGTTCGAGGAAGCGACGTTCGGCGCCGACGTCGGTGAGTAGCCACGCACGTCGATAGGCGTCACACGCCTCGTCGGCGCGCCCGAGGCGCCGCAGGAGGTCGGCCCTGGTCGCGTGGGCGTAGCGGAAGTCGTCGAGACCGAGGTTGTCGACGATCCGCAAGCCCGCCGCGGCGCCGTCGGTCTCGGCGATCGCGATCGCGCGGTTCAGCTCGACGACGGGGGAGCCGGTCAGGCGGGCCAACGCGCCGTACAGTGCGGCGATCTGCGGCCAGTCGCAGGGCGTCTCGGCGTGCAGCGAGGCGATGGCGGCCTGCAGGACGTAGGGCCCACGGCCGCTCAGGGCGAGCGCGCGGTCGAGCTCAGCGCGTCCGGCGGTGATCTGCGTGGTGTTCCACCGGGATCGGTCCTGGTCGGCGAGCAGCACCAGCTCGCCACCGCGGAAGCGGGCGTCGCGGCGGGAGTCGTGCAGGAGCATCATCGCCAGCAGCCCGTGGACCTCGGCGGCGTCGGGGAGCAGTTCGGCCAGCGCGCGTCCCAGCCAGAGTGCCTCGGCCCCGAGTTCGTCACGGCCGCCGTAGCCCTCGTTGAAGATGAGGTAGACGACGGCGAGAACCACGTCGAGGCGTTCGCGGAGCAGGTGCGCGGGCGGCACCCGGAACGGGATGCCGGCTGCCCTGATCTTGCGCTTGGCGCGCGTGAGCCGCTGCGCCATCGTGGGCTCCGGGACGAGGAACGCGCGGGCGATCTGGCCGGTGGTCAGCCCGCCGAGCGTCCGCAAGGTGAGCGCGACCTGCGCCTCGACGGCGAGCGCCGGGTGGCAGCAGGTAAAGATGAGTTCCAGCCGCTCGTCGGGAAACGTCGTGGCGTTCATCGGCGCCTCCACACGATCGGTAGCGGCGAGCAGACCGAGCTTGGCCGCGCCGACCTGATCGCGGCGGATGCGGTCGGTCGCTCGGTTGCGGGCGGTCGTCATCAGCCAGGCGCGCGGGTTGGTGGGAATGCCCTGACGTGGCCACCGCTCGGCCGCGATCGCGAAGGCCTCCTGGGCGGCCTCCTCGGCGAGGTCGAAGTCGCCGAGGAGGCCGATCAGGATCGCTACGACGCGGCCCCATTCGTCGCGGAAGATCTGCTCGAGTGTCGTTACCAATACACTTCCGAGGGTCGGATCTCGACGGCGCCGCCGTAGCGTGCCGCGGGGACCCGGGCGGCGATCTCGATCGCCGCGTCCAGGTCGTCGGCTTCCAGGATGAACGCGCCGCCCACGGCTTCCTTCATGCCGATGAACGGGCCGTCGGTCGTCAGCGTCTTGCCGCCTTCGACTCGGACCGTCGTCGCGTTCGCGGCCGGCCCCATCGGCGGCACCGACGTGACGCCGGGAGTCTCGTTGATCGCTTGGTAGTCGGCGTAGACCTGCTTCTGCTCGTCCTCGGACAGCGCGGCCTGTCGCTCCTGTGCGTCACCCTGGTAGATCAGGACCACGTACTTCATCGCCGCCTCCTCGTCGTTGCCGGATGGTCACGCGCTAAGACGAACGGCGACCCACGATCTCGACACCTCGACCCCGGAAATTTTGACCCCCCGGCCAGGGGGGGCGTCAAGCGGCTCGGTTGCCGGACGGGCGCTCCATCGTGGACCCTGGTTCGCGTGCCGGACGACGAACGATGCATCCATGACCTGCCGATCAGCCAGTGTGCGGACTGTCGCGCGCAGGCGCTCGGCTACCCCAGGCGAGTGGCGATCACCGCAGGCGGCAGCGTCTTCCACCTCGACGCGAACTGTGACGGGCTCCGTGACGGTCAGGGATCCGTCCGGCGACGCGGTGGGGTCCCCGCGGATCTGACCTGGGTTCCGATCGGTGAGGTGTTCAGCAAGGGGCGTGGCAGCTGCAAGCGGTGCTGCTCGCACCTGCCCCCGCCCTGAGTGCTGCTCGGGGCCGCCGGTCGCGGAACGACCGACGGCCGGCGGCGGTCAGTGCGAGTCGGTCTCGGTTGCGGCGGCGGCGGCGGCCTTCTTGGCCTTGCGACGGTGAACCGTCAGTGTGATGACGAGGACGACCAGCGCGCCGACGATCAGCCCGAGGATCGCGCTGGCAACGGTGTTGACGACCCAGCCGACGAACCCGCCGAGAGCACCCGTGGCGTCATGGGCGGCCTCCTCGACGTGGTGGACCGTCTCGTACAGGAAGTGCAGGCCGAGATCGTCCGTGCCGACCAGCAGGATGTGCCCGCCCACCCACAGCATCGCGGCGGTGCCGATCACGGTCAGCGCGGTGAGCACCAGCGGCATCGCCTTCACCAGGCCACGACCGAAGGCGGCGATGGCGCCGGAGGACGCGGAGAGGCGCAGCCCGGCGTCGTCCATCTTCACGATCAGCGCCACGACCCCATACACCACGACGGTCATGACGAGCGCGACGACGGCCAGGATCGCCAGACGCGACCAGAACGGCTCGTCGACGACCTCGTTCAGCGTGATGACCATGATCTCCGCCGACAAGATCAGGTCGGTGCGCACCGCGCCGGAGACCAGCGACTTCTCGTCCGGGGCGCCCTCGTCGCCGTGACCGTGGGCGTCGTGGTGGGCGATCTTGGCCCACACCTTCTCCGCGCCCTCGTAGCACAGGTAGGCGCCGCCCAGCATGAGGATCGGGGTGAGCAGCCCCGGCAGGAACTGGCTGAGCAGCAGCACTGCCGGGAGGATGATCAGGAACTTGTTGCGCAGCGACCCCAGGGCGATGCGCTTGATGATCGGCAGTTCGCGCTCGGCGGCGATGCTCCGGACGTACTGCGGCGTGACGGCGGCATCGTCGATGACGACGCCCGCCGCCTTGGTGCCCGCTTTTGCCGCGGCCGCCCCGATGTCGTCGATGGAGGCGGCGGCGGTTCGAGCCAGCACCGCCACGTCATCCAGGAGTGCAACGAGTCCACCGGCCACGAGTGGTCCTTCCAGGGGCTTGAGCAGCGTCCGGAGTCAATTCTCGCAAGAGCCGCTAGAGCCGTGGAATTGCGTACCGCAACGGTCGGCCGTTCAGTCAGGAACGACCCGCCCCGACGAGCGGCTCGGCGGCCGGGGCGGTGCGAACCGCGGCGCGTTGCCGGGCGCCCATCCGGTGGAGGTAGCGCACGTCGCGGGCGAAGGACCAGGTGAGCACTGCGAGGGAGAGCGCGATGACCGGTGTGGGTACGACGCCGGTGGCGGCGACGATGAGCACGATGCCTTGGAGGGCGGCGACGGCGCTGCGGGATTGGCGGCGGGGTAGGTCGCCGCGGAGCCAGGGGAGGGCCCAGCCGGCGGCGACGAACGCGTAGCGGTAGGCGCCGATGGCGATGACCCAGGGGCCGATCGTGCCGGC